>DASWJX010000155.1:0-8874 GCA_036396915.1 Geopsychrobacteraceae bacterium
AGACCGAACCTGATCGTCATCATCCTGCTGCTGGCCCTCGCCATGGGGATTGTTCTTCCGGCCTACAATATCTGCATTCTGCAGCCCGCCCTGCTTGATGCGCTGACCGAGGACGTCGAGCAGAGCGCCGTCCGCGCGGCCAGGCATATCGCTTCCGTGGTTTTTCCGCGACAGCGATCCCCCCTGAAAGCCAGGCTTGATCCGCAACAGGAAGCCCTCCTGAACCAGCTGAGCGAGGATTTTTCACTGGCAAAGCTCAAGGTCTTCAACCCGCAGGGCCTGATCATCTACTCGACCGACAGCCGGGAATACGGAACCGTGAACAGCATGGACTATTTCCGCCGCAACCTGCTGCAGGGGAAAACCCATACCAAGCTGGTGAAGAAAGGCGGAGCAACCCTGGAGGGGCAGACCGCAACGACGGACGTCGTGGAAACCTTTGTTCCGATCCGCCCGGAAGGGGTCATCATCGGCGTTTTTGAACTCTATTACGACATCACGGCCGGCCGCACCTCCCTGACCGGAAAAATTCATCAGTCGGCGCTGTTCCTTGCCGCCGGCAGCACCATCTTTATCGGTCTCTTTCTTGTTTTGGGCCTGATGGCGAAACGCAGCGCCGCGCAGCAACGGGCCGCCGAACAGAGAATCAGGAAACTGGCCTTTTACGACAATTTGACCGAACTGCCCAACGCGACACTGTTTCTCGATCGACTGGAGCAGGCGCTGCGCCGCTGCGAACGGGACGGACTGGTCGCGGCGCTGCTCTATCTCGACCTCGATCATTTCAAGCAGATCAATGACACCCTCGGCCATCCGCAGGGGGATGTCCTGCTGAAAAAGGTCGGCGAACGGCTGGAGAAATGCTTACGAAAAACCGACACGCTGGCGCGCCTGGGCGGTGATGAGTTCGCCGTTCTGCTGGCGACCGTCGCGCACGAGACGGATGCCGCGGTTGTCGCGGAAGAGATGCTGGAGACCATGCGCCCGCCCTTTGCCCTGGCCGGACACGAGGCCTTTATCTCCCCCAGTATCGGCATCGCGCTCTATCCCGCCAACGGCCTCGATGCGGACAGCTTGCGCAAACATGCGGATATTGCCATGTACGCCGCCAAAGAGCGGGGCCGCGCCACCTACTCCTTCTTTTCCGACGAAATGAACGCCAGGACCGTAGAGAACCACGAACTGGAGATCGGCCTGCGCCGAGCGCTGCGGCAGCGGGAATTCCACCTGGTCTACCAGCCGCAGTTCGATCTGCGCTCGGGTCGCCTGCTCGGCGCCGAGGCCCTGTTGCGTTGGACAGATCCGGACAAGGGCTTGATCGCTCCGGAACGATTCATTCCGGTTGCGGAAAAAACCGGCCTGATCGGACCGATCGGCGCCTGGGTCCTGCGCACGGCCTGTCAACAGAACAGCAGCTGGCAGCAGGCCGGCCACCCCCGCTTGCGCGTCGCGGTCAACCTGTCGGCCTATCAGTTTCAAAAGTCCGACCTGATCGACAGCCTGGAGCTGATTCTGCTGGAGACCGGGATGCCCACCGGTTGCCTGGAACTGGAACTGACCGAAAGCCTGCTGATGGAGAATGCGGGGGCCAACATCCTGACCCTGACCGATCTTAAAGCGCGCCACATCCTGCTCGCTATCGACGACTTCGGAACCGGCTATTCCTCGCTCGGTTATCTGAAAAACTTTCCGGTCGACCGGATCAAGATCGACCGGAGCTTTATCGGTCAGATCGGTCGGGGCCAAAGCGACGCCTCCATCATCAGGGCGATCATCGCCATGGCTCATTCCCTGCATTTGAAAGTGGTCGCCGAAGGGGTCGAGACGCATGAGCAGCTGCAGTTCCTGAAGGATCACGACTGCGATGAAGCTCAGGGGTATTACCTGGGCCGGCCGCTGCCGGCCGAGGCGTATGCCGCATTCCTGGCCGAAAACAGCTAGCTCCTGGCGACGGCAGCTCGCCGTTATGGCCGTCCGCCCGCTTCCTTGTCCAGCGAGGCCTGCAGCAAACCGAGCAGGGTGTTTATCGCCTCGTACAATGAGGAGGAGTCTCTTGCGGCGGTACGGTTCTTTGCGGAGAAGCCCTGACCTTTATAAACCAGATCAAGCACTCGGCCGACGCGAGCGGCCAACAGTTTCTGATTGATCGGTTTCGGGAGAAAATCGACAAAGCCCAGGTTCAGCAACGCGATCTCGTCCTCTTTCGACGCCCTGGAAGAAAAGCCGATCACCGGGATATGCCTGGTCAGGGGATTTTCCTGCAGGATCCCGAACAACGCCCGGCCATCCATGCCCGGCATGACGGTTTCGGTGATAATCAGCTGCGGCAAATGGCGCAGGACGGCTTCCAGCCCGGCTTTTCCATCGCTCGCTTCGATCGGCCGGTAGCCTTCCTTTTTCAATACGGAGACGGCGGCCGCCCGGATAATCTCTTTGCCCTCGACAACCAGAATCGTGCATTGGTCGCGATGGTCGGCCTCTTGCGTGCCGAGATAGTGATGACGGATGGCGGCGAGAATTTCGCTGGGGGTGGACACCCAGGGAACCACTTCCAGTTCCGTCCGGAACGAGATAGCGTCGATCGTCTCCAGATCGAGCGGATTGGCCATCGCCAGATTCAGCTTGATCCCCTCGCGGGAGATGGGACAGACGAAGCGGGTCATGGCCGTCTGCAGCGTGACCAAATCCTGAACAGCGCCGGGCAGGGGTTGCGCGAGCAGCGGCGGCGCCGAGCGCATGTTGAACTGGGTGGCCAGAACCAGCGCGATATCCTTTTCGCACGCCACGCCCATCTCCTGCAGAATCTCCCCCAGACGCTTCTTCGATCGTTTCTGCCGGTCCAGGGCCTCGGTCAGATTGACCTGTTTCAGGATTCCCGCCTCAACCAGCAGATCACCCATCTGTTTGCGCCGGGAGGTTTTCCCCATCACGAGCTCCGGAAACGGACTGCGTTAGCTTGAATGATTGCTGGTGCGACGTAAAACGCTTCAAACCGCAAGCGGCAAACCGCGGCCGGTCGCTATCCACAGCCGCGGTCACGGTCTTTTCTTGATGCGCAAGCCGTATAAAATTTGATGCTTTCGCAAAAAAACTCGAAGGATGGCGACGCCGGCAAAATTTAACAGGTGAGTCGACAGGGATAATCCTGTATATTCCGCCGCACGCGTCCGGTTTTCCGGCGCCACGCCGGCGCATCATTTCCGTGAAAGAAACAAGCTTCGATGAAACGCTATAAAATCCAGCTGAAAGGCGAAAACTTCCTGCTCAATTTTACCGGGGAGCCGCGCAAATTCGGTTTTCATGCAACCCGCTTCCTCAAAGCCGAAAGTCCGCAGGATGCTGAAAAGAAGGCGATCATCATGCTGCGCCAGACGCCCGAGCTGAGAAACACCGTCACCTCCGAACAGACCGGCCAGCCCAGCATCACCCTGACAGCGATCCGCGAGATCAACCCCCTGCTCTTTCTGCTCAAGCAATCGGCCACCCTGCTGAGCTTTCATGTCGAAGACGAAGAGCTGTAAGGACCGGCGCGGTCGCTAACAGACCAGACAGGATCCCAGCTTGCCGTCCGCCCGCTGATTCATCAGCTCGAAGGTCGCCTGCGCCGACTGCGGCTTGCCGAACAGGAAACCCTGCACCTCGACACAGCCCAGATCCTTCAGATAGTTCAACTGCGAAACCGTTTCGACCCCTTCCGCCACCATATGCAGCTTGAGGCCCTTGGCCATCGAGGCAATCGCATCGACAATGCAGGTTTCCCTGGTATCGGGGACGATGTCCTTGACGAACGAGCGATCGATCTTGAGAGTGTTGACCGGAAAATTCTGCAGATAGCTCAGCGAGGAATAGCCGGTACCGAAATCATCGATGGCAATGGTAATGCCATGAGCACTCAAGCGCCGCAGTTTCTGAATAACGTTTTCGCGATTCTTCATCAGCCCGTACTCGGTAATCTCGACTTCGATATGATCGCCGGAGAGCTTGAATTCCCGCAGGGTCGCGACGATTTTGCCGACGAAATCCTCCTGTTCGATCTGGACTGCCGAAATATTGACCGAGACCTTGATCTTGGGCAGACCCTGCTCACGCCAGCGGCAGATCTCTGCACAGGTGGCGCGAAACACCCAGTCGCCGATCGGAACGATCAGCTTGGTCTGTTCCGCCAGCGGGATGAAATCGTTGGGCATCACCAACCCTTTTTCCGGGTGCTGCCAGCGGATCAGCGCTTCCATGCCGACAATCCGGCAGGTGGCCGGGTTGACTTTCGGCTGGAAGAAAATTTCGAACTGATTCTGTTCGAGAGCCCGGTGCAGATCCCGTTCCACGGACAGATGGCAGGTATAGGAATCGTTCATCTCCTCGCTGAAGAAGCGGACGCCGTCCTTGCCGTTCGACTTGACGTGGTACATGGCGATATCGGCACTCTTGACCAGGGTTTCCATCGTTTCGCCGCTGTGCGGATACATGGCGATGCCGATGCTGGCGCTGGCGAAGATTTCCTGGTCTTCGATATGGATGGGAGCCCTGATGCTGTCGAGGACTTTTCTGGCGACGGCGGCGGCATCCTCTGGTTTGCCGAGCTGCGGCAACAGCAGGGTAAACTCATCACCACCGAACCGGGCCAGCGTATCCTCGGCACGCAGGCAGCCCAGAATCCGTTCCGCGACAATCTGCAGCAGCTTGTCGCCCATGGCATGCCCCAACGAGTCGTTGACCAGCTTGAAGCGATCGATATCCAGATACATGACCGCCAGCAACTGCCGGTAGCGGCGGGCGTGAGCGGTGGCCAGCTTCAGCCGGTCCTCGAACAGGGCGCGGTTCGGCAGACTGGTCAACAGATCATGGTAGGCCTGGTAGTTGATCAGTTCCTCGTTGCGCTTGCGGTCGGTAATATCCCTGGCGCAGCCGTAGGTTCCGATAAATTCGCCTTTTCCGTCCAGGCCGGCGGGGTTGTACATCCCCACCGAATGCAGCGCAATCGGCAGGACATGCGTATCGAAATAGCGAACCCCCTTGGCGTCATCGTTGATCCGCAGACGCAACTCGACATCCTTACTGGCCCGGGCTCCGGTGCGCCGTTCATTGAACACATAGCTGGCCTCGATCAGGTCCTCCTCATGGATCAGCATCGAGAAATGCCGCCCGAGCAGCTGCTCGCGTTTATAGCCGAGCAGCTCCTCGATCCGGTCATTGACAAAGGTAAAGCAGCCCTCGCTGTCCAGCACATAGACGATGTCGGGGGAATTGTTGACGATGTAGCGATGCAGCTTCTCCGATTCCGCCAAGGCCAGTCCCATGGCCTGGTGCTTCTGCTCAAGCGCCCGTCTTCGCAAACTGTTGTTGACGGTCGTCAGCAGCTCACCGGCATCATAGGGTTTACGGACGAAATCGTAGGCCCCTTCCAGCAGGGCATCCTTGACCGCCGAGAACGAGGTTTCGCCGCTGACCACGATCACCTTGCTGTCGATTTCGTTGTCGCTGAGATGACGCAGCACCTGATGACCGCCGATACCGGGCATCTGCAGGTCGAGCAGTATCAGGTCGTAGCACCCGGTGTTCAACAGCTCAAGGGCCATCTCCCCCCCTTGGGCGGGTTCGACAGCATGGCCGTTCGCCTTGAGCAGCAGACGCAGGCTGGCCAGCATCGCCGGATCATCATCCACGATCAGGATTTTCGGGTTTTGCTGTGCTTCGGAGGCAAGCGCCTGAATTTCACTCATAATGATAGTCCACCATAATGCTCACTACAGAAAAAATGATGCCTTCGCAAAAATTTAAGAAGGATGGCCAGGCAAAAAGGGTTATTCATTCCTCGGAATCACGAGATTGAAACTGGTGCCGAACTCGGCCGAACTGTGGCAACTGATCTTCGCGCCGATATCATCGACCATCCCCTTGACGATATTCAGGCCGAGACCGGCATGATCGCCGCCCTTGGTGCTGGTCACGGGAGAGAAGAGCCGCTCCTGAATCTCCTGGGCGATGCCCGGTCCGCTGTCCTGAACACTGATGTCGACATAATGCTGACCGTCCGAGGTGGTATGCTCGCGGGTGGTCAGCGATATCTTGCCGTCGGTCTCCAGGGCTTCCGCGGCATTCTTCAGCAGATTGACCAGGATCTGCTTGATGACGACCGGCTTGGTTTTCACCGGGCGGAGCGAGGTTTCGAAATCGGTGAGAATTTCGATCTTTTTCGGTGTGAAAAAGCTCGGCCTCAGACTTTCGACAACGGCCAGGATCAACTCGTTGAGCGCGATCGCCGCATCCGGGATGTTCGGCGTTTCCTTGCGATCGCTGTAATACTTTAAAATATCCCCGATGCGTCTGATTTCGTTCTCGATGGCCGGCAGAATCTCCGCATGTTCAGTCCCTTGCAGCAGGGTGCCGACAACGCTTATGTAATTGTTGATAATGGTCAGCGGATTGCTGACCTCATGAACCAGCTTGGGGATCAGGTCGACGTCGCTGCGGTGCGGTTCAGCTTCGGCCGGCTCCGGCCGCACGGCCGTCAGTGAAGCCAGCGCCCTGGCTACGGAAGCGTTGAGCATCTGCAGCGGTGGCGCGGAAAAGCTGTCCAGCGCAGACCGGTCCTCAACTCCGAGCACCACACCGGCGCACGGTTGCCCCTCCGTCGGCAACGGCAGACAGACGATCCCCTGCCCTTTACAGAAGCGGATCAGTTGCCGGTCGAACAGCGAAAGAGCGAAGCCGTCCCGGTCGAAGGAATGGCTGATTTTTTCGCCCTGCAGGGCTTCCGCCAGAAGGCTGCCGGTAGTCGCTGAGGTCGTCAGCTCGCCGACCAGCCGCGCCTGCCCGCTGGCCGCCAGACCGGTGAGCCGCAAGCGTTGAGGATCGGCGGTAAAAATGACCACCTCCTTCGCCGCCGAATTGTGCAGATACAGATGGCGAACCGTCTCCGCAAAGGCTTCCAGCCCGAGCGAATCGGCCAGCTGCGAACGGATCCCTTCCTGATCGGCGATGGAAAAGACCATCGAGGTCAGACGCTTCTGCACCCGGCGGATCTCTTCCAGACAGCGCTCCCGATCACCGTCGAAGGGCGACAGGTTGCGGTATTGCTTCTGGGCCAGGCGATAAAGGTATTCGGTATCGCTTCTGGTGAAACTGAACAGCTGCTCGGCTGCCGACAGAATCTCGTCGTTCAGGTCGAACGGGCTCTGGCAAATCTCCTGAGCCAGACGGGCGATGCGGATCAGGGTGCTCGCCGTCCGGCACTGTTCGACGTCAAGATGCTGAAAACGGACGGCGTCGGCCATGAACGACTCAAGCCGCCAGCCCGAGATCAGGGCATCGGCGGCCTGCAGATGATCAGACTCAAAGCTGACCTGCTCCTGCCCCCTGACCTCCTTGCTGCCGAGGGAACTGCCGACACCGCTCAGGTAGATTTGCGGATTGCGCGAAAAGAGCGTCAGCATCCCGACGTTCAGCAACAAGCCGGTCAGTTGCGCCTCTTCCGGGGCGGGGTAGGCAATCGCTTCCGCCAGGCACTGGGCGACGCTGCTGCCAACCTGCGAATAAAACCAGAGCTCCCGGATAAACTGGGCCTGTTCGGCGCTGAAGTCGGTGTCGACCAAACGCTTGGCCGACTGGATGGCGAGACTTTTAAGTACGGGAAGACTGAGACCGTCAAGGGCCGAAGAGAGGGGCGCCGCCGGATCGATCCGTTCGGGGCAGGAGTTGACGGCAGCGCCTAACACCTTGGCGCAGAAGCTGCTGTCCTGAAGGATGATCTTCCGCAGGGCCTGCGGAGAAAAGACCGCCCCCTGACAGGCCCCGAGTAACTGAACCGCCACATGCGGAGCCGAGAGCAGATGGGTAATCTCCCGCTCGCCGATATGTGGACCAACTGCCGTCATATACGCCTTACCAGGGGAAGGGTCGCGGAGGACATCTCCGCCCTTTGCGGACCCCCCTGCCGATCACGCAGCGCCATGAAATAAAAGAAGAAAACCCGCACTGCTCGATACTGAATTGATTACCGAACAGTATGCATTTTTATCCGCGGCGAATCAATGTAAAAAGTATATCATGAAAATCTACAAATATTGAAGGACAGCCTGTCCGCTCAAAAACAGGGCCGCATTGCTCGGAAGCATGTGTCCCGAGCGAGCAAACCGCGCCCCGCCGGCCACCGAACCGGACCGGCAAAAAAAATGGCGGGACCTTGGTGGTCCCGCCATTTTTTTGTCTGGTTTTAATGTTTTGCGGATCCAGCCATAATGGCTAGAACGGAATTTCGTCATCCATGTTATACGGCGGCTCCTGGGACGAGCCCCCCTGCTGTTCTCCCGATTGCTGCCCACCGCCGTAGGAGGGCTGACCACCGGATTGCTGCCCGCCGGCGGACGACTGGCCGGAGCCGCCGCCGTAACCGCCGCCCTGACCGCCGCCCCCTTCGTCACCGGCGCGACCCAGCATCTGCATCTGATCGGCGACAACTTCGGTGATGTAACGCTTGTTGCCGTCACGATCGTCGTAACTGCGGGTCTGGATCTTTCCTTCGATATAGACCTGCTTGCCCTTGTGCAGAAACTTGCCGCAGATTTCGGCCAGCTGCCGCCAGACCACGATATTATGCCATTCCGTCTTCTCCTGGCGATTGCCGTCGCGATCCTTGTAGCGCTCCGTGGTGGCCAGCGAAAAGGTTGCGACCGCCGCCCCGGAGGGTGTATAACGAAGTTCCGGATCCTTGCCCAGATTACCAACCAGAATGACCTTATTGACCGACATGAACACCTCCTGTCATGAACTAAAAAGAACGGGGGAAACGCACCCGCTGTCTGCTATTTTGCTTTTGCAAAAACTTAAGAGGATGGCTAAGCAAAAATTTCGTCCTGCAAGGCTTGGTGGTTTTTC
>DASWJX010000156.1:0-2179 GCA_036396915.1 Geopsychrobacteraceae bacterium
TTCTGTGGCACCCATGGAGACCGTCGCCATGCCGATCTGCTTGAAATATTTGAAGACATAAGGGGTCGGGTCGGTTTCGTACTGCTGTGCCAGTTCGACCGCACGCAGGCACATCTCCTTGGTGCCGCCTCCGGCCGGCAACAGACCAACTCCGATTTCAACCAGCCCCATGTAGGTTTCGGCATAAGCATTAATGGCGTCGGCATGCAGGCTGAACTCGCAGCCGCCGCCGAGGGCCATGCCGAAAGGCGCGGCCACCACCGGCACTTTGCAGTATTTGATTGCCATGGTCGCTTTCTGAAAGGCACGCACCATCAGGTCGATATCCTCGTAAGCCCCTTCCGCCAAGGCCACGGCGAGCAACATCAGGTTGGCGCCGGCCGAGAAGTTGACTCCCTGATTGCCGATCACCAGCCCGACGCCCTCTTCTTCAGCACGCTTGATCGCCTTGTGGGTCATGGAAAGGATGTCGCCACTGATGGTGTTCATCTTTGAATGGAACTCGATACCGAAGACCCCGTCGCCAAGATCAACCAGTGAACTACCGGCGTTCTTCTCCACCAGACCGCCGGATTTTTTCAGGATCTGCAGATTGATCTGGCCCGGTTTGAGAGGAAACGACTTGTATTCATCTGTCTGCAGATCGAAGTATTCCTTCTGTCCGACGTCGTTGAAACGGTAGAAACGCTCGACGGTCTGCAGCACATCCGGCAGCGTCACACCATCTTTCTCGGCCCGTTTGACGAAGGCAGCGACACCTATGGCATCGAGCATCTCGAAGGGGCCGATCTCCCAGTTGAAGCCCCATTTCATGGCGTTGTCGATATTGACCACGTCATCTGCGATCTCGGGAATACGGTTGACGGTATAGATCAGGGTGTCACGCAGGGTCTTCCAGGCATAATCGGCAGCTTTGTCATGCCCATCGACCATCATTTTGACTTTCTGCGCCGGATCGTCGACCATTTTCACGGCGGTGACTGAGGCGAATTTTGGCTTGGCGAGCGGCTGGTACTCACCACTGGTGTAGTCGAAGTAGAAAATCTGCCGTTTGCCGTCAACCTGCTCTTTTTTGTAAAAACCCGCCTTGTTTTTGTTGCCGAGCAGCCCGGCCTCGACCATCTTGTTCATAAACGCGGGAACCTTGAAGACCTCGCGCTCCTCGTCTTTGCTCAGCAGTTCATAGGAGTTTTTGCCGACATGGACCAGGGTATCGATACCAACCAGGTCGGCGGTGCGGAATGCCGCCGATTTAGGCCGGGCGGTCGCCGGGCCAGCGATGGCATCAACCTCCTCAACGGTCATACCCATCTCGACCATATGCTCGATGCCCTTGTAGATGGCATAAACACCGATACGATTGGCAATGAAATTCGGCGTGTCCTTGGCCTGAACGATCCCCTTGCCGAGCCTGCGGCTGATAAACTCGGCCATGCCGCCGACCACTGCCGGATCAGCTTCCTTGCAGGGGACGATCTCCAGCAGTCGCATGTAACGCGGCGGGTTAAAGAAGTGAGTGACCATGAAGTTGCGGCGCACCTCGACCGGAAGAGCCTCGGCCATAGCATTGACTGACAGGCCGCTGGTGTTGGTGGTCAGCACTGCCCCTGTTTTGAGATGTGGAACGATCTTTTTAAAGAGCCCCAGCTTTATCGGCAGGTGTTCGATGACTACCTCGATCACCCAGTCGCAATCTTGTAATTTCGGCAGATCGTCGTCGAAGTTACCGCAAGAGATCCGGGCGGCGTACTTTGACAGATAGAGAGGGGCCGGCGTCATCTTCATCAGGCCTTCCAGACCGCTGCGGGCAATGCGGTTGCGCACCGGTGTGCTCTCCAGGCTCAGGCCGGCAGCCTGCTCCTCACTGCTCAGGGCTTTCGGCACCATGTCGAGCAACAGAACATCAAGACCTGCGTTTGCAAGGTGGGCGGCAATAGTGGCGCCCATGACTCCGGCGCCAAGCACTGCCGCACGGTTGATCTGCCTCATGAGTTTCCTCCATTATGATTATTTTGCTGTTGATCATCTGAACTATCGCCGTTATGCAGGTATAGCGTCTCAATCCGGTCCCGATATTTGTTGTAAATCACCTTGCGTTTAAACTTGAGGGTCGGTGTCAGTTCGCCATCTTCCACTGAAAATTCGCGGGGCAGCAGAATGAATTTTTTTATGGTCTGAT
>DASWJX010000157.1:0-18405 GCA_036396915.1 Geopsychrobacteraceae bacterium
CCGGTGGCCGGATCGATGGCAACGGTGTCGCCGAGCAGGTAGTTGTCGCTGGTGCGGTTCCAGAATTTGAACGCGGGCTTCAGGTTCTCGCCCAGGGTCAGCTCCGGGTGGCCGGGGCCGGAAACGCCGTCAGCCGGAACGCCGCCGTGATGGAAACGCCAGTCGCGGTTGGTCTCGGTGACCACCTTGGCAAACTCGTCGATGTGGCAGGACTGGCAGGCCACGTGAAGGACGTGATCGTCGGCGTCGGTCCGGTTGGCGCCGGCAGCGGCGTGGCCGCCGTTGGCTTCGAAGCCGGTGTGGCAGGTGTAGCACTTGACTTCACTGCCGCGGGTCAGGTCGTCGGTCGGACGCAGGTCGCTGCCGCGACCGATGGTCTTGTGGTTCTGGAAGACGTGGCAGTCCTGGCACTGGACGTCGGAAGCGGTGCTGTTCATGTGCACGTCGAAATTGGCATCGGTGTTGTTGTTGCTGCCTTCGGGCAGAGCATTGCCGTGCAGGTCGGTTCCGGACATGGAGAGGTCGCCGCGCTTGACCGCGTTGCCGCCGCCGGCAAAGGCGTGACACGTCAGGCAGATGCTGCGGGTCGGTTTGGTGATGTCCTGGGTGAAGCCGTCGAGAACTGCCGGATCGGTGCTGACCGGGCCCATCGAGCCGTCTGCCAGGCGGGTCCGCTCCGCGTTATAGGCCGCGCTGTGGCACATCAGGCAGTCGATGTTGCTGTTGTCGGCGGCCTGATCGTCGGGGCGCAGACCGCGACCGACGTGGCACTTGCCGCAGATCTTCCAGTCGCCGAGGATGTTGATGCAGTAGCTGTTGACGGCGTTGGTCAGTTTGCCCTGCAGGGTGCCGTTCTGATTGGCCATTTCGGTGGTGTCGCCAACCCACTTGTAATGCATGGAGTCGGCCATTTCATCAAACTGGGTGGCGTGGCAGCCCATGCAGTCGGCCGGGTAGTTGCTCCAGCTGTTGTCGGCGTGGGGTCCGGTTCCGCCCCCGCCGCAGACGTCGCCTTCATCGATGTTGCCGTCGCAGTTGTTGTCGACGCCGTCGCAGACTTCCGTGGCGCCGGGGTTGATCAAGGGATCGCTGTCGTTGCAGTCGTTGTTGCTGGTGTAGCCGTCGCCGTCGGCGTCGACCGGCTTGGCTGCAAAGGCGGGGGCGCTGCTGAGCGTCGCCAGCAGGAAGAGCACTCCCAGGATTGCCAAAAACTTTTTCATGTTTCTTCTCCTTTTCGGGTTGTTGAGGTGCAGTCGACCTCAATTTCACTTGAAGCGGAACCCCCGTCTCCGCAGGCATGGTTCTCTGAACTGACGGGACTGGTTGCAAATCGCTAGCCGAGCAAAACTGTAAGCAATGGTTTTTTTTCAAAAAGGCGCGTAACTGACCGTTAAACGGGGGGAACATTTTTTTTCAGGGTGGGGGATGCGGGTCTCGGCTGGGGCATGCGCCGTGTTTAATGAGGGGCAAAACCCCCAAGCGCAAGCGGCCGGCTAGGGTTTATGCCCCTATGACCCAGTTGAGCGGTCGGGTATCGCGGGTGCTGTTGGGCGGATCCGCCGTTGGCCGGCGCGTTGACGGGAAACAGTCTGAGCTTCTGCTTTTAGCAGTGAGAGGGGCAAGCAGACGTTCCGGGGAGCTGCAGGATACTGGCGGGCGTGAGAACTTCGCCGGGGTCGGTGCTGAAACGGCCGAAGCCCGGAGCAACAGCTCCGGGCCCCGGTCGGGCAATGATCGGCGCGGCGAACTGTCAGGCGCCGCCGACTTCGCCTTCATCAAAACTGATGGCGTCGTAAGGGCAGGCCGGGATGCAGAGACCGTCCAGATTGCACAATGAGCGATCCAGCACGGCGCCGCCGTCGACCAGGCTCAAGGCTTTTTCGGGACAGACCTTGACGCATTCCCCGCTGCCGCGGCACTTGCTGCTGTCGATGACGATCCTCATGGGTTACTTGCCCCACTTCGCGCGGATCCGGCTGACGGCGGTTTCCACATTGGCGCGGTCGCCGAAAGCGCTGAGCCGGAAATAGCCTTCGCCGGAGGGGCCGAAGCCGCTGCCGGGGGTGCCGACCACGTGGCATTCGTTCAGCAGCTTGTCGAAGAAATCCCAGCTGCTCATCCCTTCGGGGGTTTTCAGCCAGATATAGGGGGCATTGACGCCGCCGAAGCAGGCGATCCCGGCGGCGGACAGGCCTTCGCGGATGATGCGGGCGTTCTCCATGTAGTAGTCGATCACCTCCTTGACCTGGGCCCAGCCTTCGTCGCTGTAGACCGCGGCGGCGGCCTTCTGGACAGGGTAGGAGACGCCGTTGAACTTGGTGGACTGGCGGCGGTTCCACAGCTTGTTGAGCGGATACTTCTCGCCGCCGGGGGTTGTGCCCATCAGTTCCTCGGGCACCACGGTGAGGCCGCAGCGCACGCCGGTGAATCCGGCGGTCTTGGAGAAGGAGCGGAACTCGATGGCGCACTGTTTGGCGCCTTCGACCTCGTAGATCGAGTGGGGGATGTCGGCTTCCGTGATGAACGCCTCGTAGGCGGCGTCGAAGAAGACCACCGCGTCGTTGGCGAGGGCGTAATCGACCCACTTCTTGAGTTCTTCTTTCGTGGCGACGGTGCCGGTGGGGTTGTTGGGGAAGCACAGGTAGATGATGTCAACCTTTTCCTTGGGCAGCTCGGGGGTGAAGTTGTTCTCCTCGGTGGCCGGCAGGTAGACGATACCCTCGTAGTAGCCCTTGTCGTCGGCCTCTCCGGTGCGGCCGACCATGACGTTGGTGTCGTTGTAGACCGGGTAGACCGGATCGCCAATGGCCACCTTGTTGGCGCCGGCGAAGATGTCGAGGATGTTGGAGCTGTCGCACTTGGAGCCGTCGGAGATGAAGATCTCCGAGGTCTTCAGCTCGACGCCGAGCGGTTTGTAGGCCTTCTCGATGATGGTGTCGATCAGCCAGGCGTAACCCTGCTCGGGCCCGTAGCCGTGAAAGGTCTCGCCCTTGGCCATGTCGTCGACGCCTTCGTGGAAAGCCTTTAGCACAGCCGGCACCAGCGGCCGGGTGACATCGCCGATGCCGAGCTTGATGACCCTGGCGTCGGGGTTGGCGGTGGTGAATTCGTTGACCCGGCGGGAGATTTCGGGGAAGAGATAACCGGCCTTGAGCTTGAGATAATTGTCGTTAATTTGTGCCATTCTTTATTGCCTCCAAAGGTATTTGTTCTTGAAAACGAAAAGCTGAAAAATCATGTCTCACGCGACGACGCCACGAAAACCTTAAAACTGTTTTTGGCTTTTGCGGGTGCGTTTCGTTGCGTCGTGAGTGAACGAAAGCGAACGGGCGTAAGACCGATTTTTTATTTCAACCCCAAAACGTCCTGCATGTCATACAGCCCGGGTCCCTGATCGGCAAGCCACTGGCAGGCGCGGGCCGCACCCCGGGCAAACATGTCGCGGCTCATGGCCCGGTGGGAAATCTCGATCCGTTCCCCCATGCCGATGAAGTAGACGGTGTGCTCACCGACGATGTCGCCGCCGCGCACGGTCTGCATGCCGATCTCCTCCCTGGTCCGTTCGCCGCACATCCCTTCGCGGTGGAAGTTGGCCACCTTGTGGTAATCGCGCCCCAGTTGCTCGGCGACCACCTCGCCCATGCGCACGGCCGTTCCGGAGGGGGAATCCTTCTTCTTGTTATGGTGCAGTTCGACCACCTCGACATCGAAGTCGTCGCCGAGAATCCTGGCCGCTTCCTTGAGCAGTTTGAAGCAGGCGTTGACGCCGACGCTCATGTTCGGCGCCAGGACCACCGGGATTTTTCGGGCCAGAGCTTCCGCTTCGGCGCGCTGTTCGGGGGTGAAGCCGGTGGAGCCGCTGACCACCCGTTTGCCCAGTTCGGCGCAGACGGCGAGATTCTGCAGGGTGACATCGGGGAAGGTGAAGTCGATCAGGACATCCGCCGTCGCCATGGTTGCGGCCAGGTCGGCGCAGATGCTGACGCCGAGCTCACCGGCTCCGGCGATCAGGCCGGCATCCAGCCCGATTTGCGGGTGGCCGGGGCGTTCGACCGCACCGGTCAGTTCCAGCCCTTCGGCGTCGACCACCGCCTGAATCAGGCGACCGCCCATCCGTCCGGCGGCTCCGACTACTGCAACTTTGATCATTGTCAGATCCTTTTTCTGGCACGGGCGCGAAAAACGGCCGGTCTGGCTGCGCTGCTCGGCGCCCGGGATGCGATGTTAGATCAGCTGGTAGGCCCGCATGACCGTTTTCAGCTTTTCCAGGCTGGCCGGCTGCATGCCGACCAGCGGCAGGCGGACCCCGGCGCGGCATTTGCCCATCAGCGCGGCCGCGGTTTTGACCGGCACCGGATTCGATTCGATGAACATGGTCTGGTGGACGGTCAGCAACTTCAGGTGCAGGGCGCGGGCGTCGTCCCAGCGGCCGTCGATAACGGCGGTGACCATCGATTTGACCTCTTTGGGCATGATGTTGGCGGTAACCGAGATGACCCCCTTGCCGCCGCAGGCCATCAGCGGCAGGGTCAGAAAATCGTCGCCGCTGAGCACATCGATCTTGCCGTCGCAGGCGGCGATGATCTCGCCGGCCTGGGTCAGGTCGCCGGAGGCTTCCTTGATGGCGACAATGTTGTCGAACTCGGCCAGCCGGATCGTCGTTGCCGCCGTGACGTTCATCCCGGTCCGGCCGGGAACGTTGTAGAGAACCTGGGGGATCGCCACCGACTCGGCCAGCGCCTTGTAGTGCTGGTAGATCCCTTCCTGCGACGGTTTGTTGTAGTAGGGGGAGACCAGCAGAACGCCGTCGGCCCCCATCTCCTTGGCGTGCCGGGAGATTTCGATCGCTTCGCTGGTGGCGTTGGAGCCGGTGCCGGCGATGACCGGTATCCGTTTGTTGACCTGCTCGATACAGGTTTTTATGACCCGGTTGTGCTCATCGTAGTCGAGGGTGGCTGATTCTCCGGTCGTCCCGCACGGCACAATGACGTCGGTGCCGCTCTCGATCTGGAACTCGATCAGTTGACGGTAGCTTTCCTCGTCAAAATTGCCCTGCTCGTCGAAGGGGGTGATGATGGCAACCATGGATCCTTGGAACATGTCTTCCTCCACTGAAGGTAGTCACCGGCCGCGGCTTCGAACCGGCTATTTTTCTGCTGGATATCTCTTTGAAAAACTGAAAATAAACAGGAGTCGCTGCTTCCGACTCAAACATTAATAGCTAGCATACCGCCGGTTCAATGTAAAGCACCGCCCGGACGGCGGCGGTTAAGGATCTGCCTGGGACGGTCTCGTCATAATGGCTGTTGTGGCGGGTTTCCGGCCTGCGGCAGCGCCGTAACCGCGGCGGACGGCAGGCTCTCCAGTCGCTGTTCGCCGTGCAGCAGCAACGCCCTGATCCGGTAGCTGTAGAGGCGGCCGTTTTCCAGATTGAGGTCGTCGTAGCGCAGGGCCGCCAGCGGCTGACGATTCAGCAGGATCGCCGGTTGCCCGCTCCCTTCCAGGCGGCGGTAGACTCGATAACCGAGCAGCGTCTGCCCTGCTGCCGCCTGCAGCGGGTGCCAGCTCAGGGTTGCGGAGCGATCGTGCGCTTTCGCCCTGAGTCCGGCCGGCGCGGCGGGGGCGGCCGCGAAAACGATCCGGACCTGCAACGGACTACCGTGCTGGCCGGACGCAGTGCGGGGCACCAGACGATACTGGTAGCCCTGACCCGCCGCCACCTGACGGTCGCGCAGCTGATAGCGGTCACCGCTCAGGCGGGCCGGATGCGGCAGTTCGGGGTTGATGGAGTGGAGCAGGGTCGAGCGGTCCTTGCACTCCGGGCAGTCGTCGGCCGGGTCGAACCGCATCCGGTAGATCTCGACCACGGGCGGCGCCTCCAGGGGAGTCTCGTTCTGATTGCGGGTCGGCAGCTGCCAGCCGAGCAGCAGTTCGGCGCCGCGTTGGCGCAGCTCCACGTTGCGCACCGCTTCGGGCAGCTGCGCCTGCAGCGGCCGCACCGGGCCCTTCTTGCCGCAGGCGGTAAGGAAGAGCAGCAGGCCGACAAATCCGATCAGGCGGACAACATTCATTTTTTCAGTCGTGCCAGTTCGCGCTCGACCGCTTCGCGGGCGGTGCCGCCGGTGGCCTTGCGGGCGTTGACCGACGCGTCGAGGGTCACGTAATCGTAGATGTCTTCCTCGATCAGCTCCGAGAAGCCGCGGAATTCGTCCAGGGTCAGTTCGGGGATCTCCTTGCCGGTTTCGACGCAGTAGCGCACGGCCAGGCCGACCACTTCGTGCGCGTTGCGAAACGGCAGGTTCTTGCGCACCAGATAGTCGGCGATATCGGTGGCGGTGGAGAAGCCGCGCGCCGCCGCGATCCGCATGTTGCCGGCCTTGACCTTCATCTCGGCGATCATCGCGGCGAAAATTTTCAGGCTGCCCTTGATCGTGTCGATGGTATCGAAGAGCGGTTCCTTGTCTTCCTGCATGTCCTTGTTGTAGGCCAGCGGCAGCGATTTCATCAGGGTCAGCATGCTGACCAGGTTGCCGTAAACCCGCCCGGTCTTGCCGCGCACCAGCTCCGGCACATCCGGATTTTTCTTCTGCGGCATGATCGAACTGCCGGTGCAGAAGGCGTCGCTCAGTTCGATGAAATTGAAATCGGCGCTCGACCAGAGGATCAGTTCTTCCGACAGCCGCGACAGGTGCATCATCGTGATGCCGGCGAAACTGCAGAACTCGATGGCGAAGTCGCGGTCGGACACGCTGTCGAGGCTGTTGCGGGTCACGCCGTCGAAACCGAGCCGTTTCGCCACCCATTCGCGGTCGATGGCGAAGGTGGTTCCCGCCAGCGCTCCGGCGCCGAGCGGCATGACGTTGAAGCGCGCCCGCAGGTCTTGCAGGCGGCTGATGTCGCGGGCGATCATTTCGCGGTAGGCGAGCATGTGGTGACTGTAGAGCACCGGCTGGGCGGTCTGCAGATGCGTATAGCCGGGCATGATGACGTCGAGGTTCTCCTCGGCCTGCTTGATCAGCGACGCTTCCAGCGCTTTCAGGTAGTCGTGAATGGCATCGATCTCGTCGCGCAGGTAGAGGCGGATATCGAGCGCCACCTGATCGTTGCGACTGCGGCCGGTGTGCAGCTTGCCGCCGACCGGGCCGAGCCGTTCGATCAGCCGGGCCTCGATATTCATGTGGATATCTTCCAGCGCCACCGAAAATTCCACGTGGCCGGCTTCGATATCGGCAAGAATGGCGTCCAGTCCGGCGCAGATCTGTCCGGCCTCCGCGACGCTGATAATCCCCTGGCGACCGAGCATCTCGGCGTGGGCCTTGGAGCCCCGGATGTCGTACGCATAGAGACGCTGGTCGAACGCGATCGACGCGGTGAACTCTTCGACGAACTTGTCGGTCGGCTGGGTAAAGCGGCCACCCCAGAGTTTGTTTTGTGCCATGTCTGCTCCGTATTCTGGCTGTGCGATGAAAGGGTCATGCCCCGCTTGCTGTTCCGGATGGTCATTGTGCCACCACAGCTTTCCCGCTTAGCGTTTCGGCCTTCTTTGTTACTTGCCTTTTGCCTGCCGCTGGATGGCGGCGATGCGCAGACGCAGGGCGTTGAGCTTGATGAACCCTTCGGCGTCGGCCTGGTTGTAGACCTCGTCGGCCTCAAAGGTGGCGAAGTCGATATTGAACAAACTGTCGTTGGCCGAGTCGCGGCCGACCACGCGACAGTGTCCCTTGTAGAGTTTGATGCGGGCCATGCCGTTGACGGTCTGCTGGGACGCGTCGATCAGCGCCTGCAGCACCAGCCGCTCGGGAGCGAACCAGAAGCCGTTGTAGATCATCGCCGCATAGCGTGCGACCAGTGAGTCGCGCAGATGCATGACTTCGCGGTCCATGGTGATCGATTCGACGCCGCGGTGGGCTTCCTCAAGGATGGTGCCGCCGGGAGTTTCATAAACACCGCGGCTTTTCATGCCGACGAAGCGGTTCTCCATCAGGTCGACCCGACCGATGCCGTGCTTGCCGCCCAGTTCGTTCAGTTTAGCCAGCAGTTTGGCCGGCGAGAGGCGCTCACCGTTGACGGCGACGGCATCCCCCTTTTCGAACTCGATCTCGACATATTCGGGAGTATCGGGCGCCGCTTCCGGAGCGACGCTCAGTACGTACATGTGCTCCGGGGCTTCCGCCCAGGGGTCTTCCAGGACGTCGCCCTCGAAAGAGATGTGCAGCAGGTTGCGGTCGCTGCTCCAGGGATTTTTTTTGCTGGTCGGTACCGGGATGCCGTGTTTTTTGGCATACGCTTCCAGCGCGGTGCGGCTGTTCATGTCCCACTCGCGCCAGGGGGCGATGACCTTGACCGCCGGATCAAAATGATAGTAGGCGATTTCGAAACGAACCTGATCGTTCCCCTTGCCGGTGGCGCCGTGGGAGACGGCGTCGGCGCCTTCCCTGGCGGCGATCTCCATCTGCGCCTTGGCGATCAGTGGTCGGGCGATGGAGGTGCCGAGGAAGTAACGGCCTTCATAGATGGCATTGGCGCGGAACATCGGGAAGACGAAGTCGCGGGCGAACTCTTCCTTGAGGTCCATGATGTGACAACTGCTGGCGCCGGTCTGTCTGGCTTTTTCGGGGATATGGTCCAGTTCTTCCCCCTGGCCGAGATCCGCCGAGTAGGCCACCACTTCGCAGCCGTATTCCTCCACCAGCCATTTGAGGATGATCGAGGTGTCGAGGCCGCCCGAATAGGCGAGCACCGCTTTTTTAACTTGTCCGAGTTTGCTCATGGTAATTCTCCTGAAAGTGTCGTTGGTCACTGTTTCGCAAAAACTCTAGAGGGTGATGATGGCGTCGCCATCAGAGTTTGATGACGTAGGTATCGACCATGCGATCGTGCAGGCCCTGTTTCTGCTCGTCGAAGGCGATCATCAGGTAGCCGATACCGAAAATGAGTCCCGAGATAAACTTGGCCGGAATCTCGCGAAGGGCCGCGCGCGGATAGCTCAGCGGCGCACCGTCGCAGCGGATGACCTTGATGCGCACCGCCATTTTGCCCGGGGTCTGACCGCAGTAGCCGGTAAAAAAGACATAGTAGACGCAGCCCAGCAGATAGGTGAACAGCTGCACCAGCAGTCCCAGCCCCTCATCGGCGGTACCGTTTAGCACCCCGACCAGCAACAGCAGCCCGCCCAGCAGCCCCTGCAGAAACAGAATCGCAAAACCGTCGAGGAGCGCGGCCACCAGCCGGATCCAGAATCCGGCTTTCGGCAGGCGCCGCGCGGCGCCGGTCCGGTCCGCCTGGCCGGTCTCCGGCGGCGCTTCGGCAACAAGCGCTTCGGCCGGGTCCGGCCGCGGCAGTGCAAAGCTCTGCCGGCAGCGCGGACAGGTCGCTTTGTTGACCCGCGGCGGCAGGGTCGCTGCATCGACCTGCCGGCTGAACCGGCAGTGGGGGCAGGTCAGCAGCATGTCAGCCTTTTCTGCCCATCAGGGTCGCCATGATCGCTTTTTGCACATGCAAACGATTCTCGGCCTGATCGAAAATAATCGAATGTTTGCCCTCGATCACCTCGTCGGTAATTTCTTCATCACGGTGGGCGGGCAGACAGTGCATGACGGCGCAGTCCTTGGCGGCCAGGGCGACGATGTCGCGATTGATCTGGAAGCCGGCAAAGGCTTTTTCCCGGATTTTCTGTTCCTGTTCCTGGCCCATGCTGGCCCAGACGTCGGTATTCAGGATGTCGGCGCCGTCCGCCGCCTGGCGCGGGTCGTCGGTCAGCAGCAGCTTGGCGCCGCGCTGCTCGGCGCGCCTGATCACCTCGGCGTCCGGTTGGTAGCCCTTGGGGGTCGCCACCCGCAGTTCGAAACCGAACAGGGCGGCGGCGTTGATCCAGCTGTTGGCCATGTTGTTGCCGTCGCCGATCCAGCAGTAGCTGAGGTCGCGATAGTTGCCCTTGTGCTCGATGACGGTAAACAGGTCGGCCATCAACTGGCAGGGATGGTACCGGTCGGTCAAGCCGTTGATCACCGGCACGTCGGACCATCTGGCCAGCTCCTCGACGTTTTGCTGCGAATAGGTGCGAATCATGATGCCGTCGCAGTAGCGGGCCATGACCCGCCCGCTGTCCTTGATCGGTTCGCCGCGACCGAGTTGCGTGGTTCCCGAGTGGAGGAACAGGGCGTGGCCGCCGAGCTGGTACATGCCGACCTCAAAGGAGACCCGGGTCCGGGTCGAGCTTTTCTCAAAGATCATGCCGAGGGTCTTGCCTTCGAGCAGCCGGTGCGGTTCGCCGTTCTTCTGCCGGTCCTTCAGCTTGGCGGCCAGTGCGAAAATATCTTCCAGTTCGAGCAGCGACCAGTCGGAAAGCGCCAAAAAATCCTTGTTCATGAGTGTTCCTCCGCAAAACGGGACAAAGGTGCCAGGCTCCAGGCGTCAGTCTGACACCCGCGCGCCTGCCATGTTCCTTTATTCCTGCTTCTGATAATCGATAAAAATGCCCTCAAGGATCGATATCATCTGATCGATCTCTTCCTTGCCGACGATCAGCGGCGGCACGAAACGGAGCACCTTGCCGACCGTGCAGTTGATCAGCAGCCCGCGCTGGAGGGCGGTCTTGACCATTTCGCCCCCTTCGATCGACAGTTCCATGCCGAGCATCAGGCCGCGGCCGCGGACGTCGACGACAAAGTTGTACTTGTCTTTCAAGGTTTCCAGCTGTTGCCGCAGGTAGTCGCCCATGGCCAGGCAGTTGCTCAGGATGCCGTCTTCCAGCAGCACCCTGAAGGCGGCGACACCGGCCGCGGCCATCAGCGGGTTGCCGCCGAAGGTCGAGCCGTGGGTGCCGGGACCGAGAGCGGCCGCGTGTTTTTCTTTGAAGACCATCGCCCCGATCGGCGGGCCGCCGGCCAGGGCCTTGGCCAGGGTCATGACGTCCGGCTCGATGCCCTCCTGCTGGTAGGCGAAGAGGCTGCCGGTCCGGCCGCAGCCGACCTGGACCTCATCGAACACCAGCAGCAGGCGGTGCTCGTCGCAGAGCTCGCGCACCGCCCGCAGGTAGCCGGGCGACGGCAGGTTGACGCCCCCTTCGCCCTGCACCGGTTCGAGCATGATGGCGCAGGTGTTTGGCGTCACGGCATCACGCAGCGCTTCGATATCGTCGAAGGGCACATGCTTGATACCGGGCAGCAGCGGCGCAAAACCGGCCTTGACCTTCTCCTGGCCGGTGGCGCTGATGCCGGCGAAGGTCCGGCCGTGGAACGAAGCCAGGGCGGTGATCACCTCGAAGCGGTTTGCGCCGTAGGTTTCCGTACTGTACTTGCGGACCAGTTTCAGGGCCGCTTCGTTGGCTTCCGCCCCGGAGTTGCAGAAAAAAACCCGGTCGCCGAAGGAGTGCTCGCAGAGCAGCTCCGCCAGCTCGATCTGCCGCGGAATGTGGTAGAAATTCGAACAGTGCAGCAGCGTGCCGGCCTGTTCCCGCAGGGCGGCCACCACCTTCGGGTGGCAGTGGCCCAGATTGTTGACGGCGACCCCGGCCAGGAAATCGAGGTATTTTTTGCCGTCGACATCGGTCAGCCAGCAGCCTTCGCCGCCGGCGGCCACCAGCGGGTAGCGACCGTAGGTGTCGGCGACATGGGCCAGGCCCCGATCGATCCAGTTTTGTGAATTCATAGGTTTTCCTGTCGGAAAAAAGGTTTCAGGTTCCAGGAATCAGGAATCAGGATTTGCTTTTCCTGAAATCTGAAGCCTGATCCCTGATTCCTTATTTATCGAATTTCGCCACCGCAGTGCCGATCCCTTTGTCGGTGAAGATTTCCAGCAGGCAGGCGTGTTCCATCCGGCCGTCGATGATGTGGGCTTTTTTGACCCCCGCCTCGACCGCCTCGACGCAGCAGTTGAGCTTGGGGATCATCCCGCCGGAGATGGTTCCGTCGTTGATCAGGTCCGGCACCCGGCGGATGTCGATGGTCGAAATCAGCCGGCCCTGCTTGTCCTTGACCCCTTCGATGTCGGTGAGCAGGATCAGTTTTTCCGCCTTGAGCGCCCCGGCGATGCGACCGGCCACCAGGTCGGCGTTGATGTTGTAGGTCTCGCCGCCCAGGCCGACGCCGATCGGCGCGATGACCGGGATGAAGTTGTGTTGTTCCAGGGCCGCGATCACCGTCGGATCGACCGTTTCCACCTCGCCGACCATGCCGACATCGATGATCTCGGGGGTCAGGGTGTCGGGGTTGAACGCCGTCATCTCCAGCTTGCGGGCCTGCAGCAGGCCGCCGTCCTTGCCGGTCAGTCCGACCGCCTTGCCGCCGAGGCGGTTGATGTTGGCGACGATCTCCTTGTTGACCTTGCCGCCGAGGACCATCTCCACCACATCCATGGTGGCGCTGTCGGTGACGCGCATCCCCTGGACGAAGCGGCTTTCGATCTTCATCGCCTCAAGCACTTTGCCGATCTGCGGGCCGCCGCCGTGGACGACCACCGGGTTGAGACCGATATAGCGCATCAGGATCACGTCGCGGGCAAAGCTCTCCTTGAGCCGCTCCTCGACCATGGCGTTGCCGCCGTATTTGATGACGATGGTCTTGCCGTAGAAATTCTTGATCCACGGCAGCGCTTCCATCAGCACCTTGGCTTTTTCGATCAGTTGTTTCATATCAGCACCTTGCAGGTGAGTTCGATGTTCGATGTTCGATGTTCGATGTTCGTGGTTGCAACGTCGCACATGCTTTAACCTCGAACGTCGAACATGCTTTTAACGTCGAACATTCCTCAAAGAATGTAGCGCGACAAATCCTCGTCCCCGGCGATGTCCGCCAGGCGTCGTCGTACTTCCTCGGCGTCGATATGCACGGCGCTCCCCTGAAGTTCCGGAGCGTCGAAGGAGAGATCTTCCAGCAGCTTCTCCATGATCGTGTGCAGCCGGCGGGCGCCGATATTTTCCGTGGCGTCGTTGACGGTTTTCGCCGTGGCGGCGATCTCGCGGATCGAATCCTCGCCGAAGGTCAGCTTGACCCCTTCGGTCTCCAGCAAGGCGCTGTACTGGCGGATCAGCGCATTCTTCGGCTCGGTCAGGATGCGGATGAATTCCTTTTCGCCCAGGCTGTTCAGCTCGACGCGGATCGGAAAGCGCCCCTGCAGCTCGGGGATCAGGTCGGACGGTTTGGCGACATGGAACGCGCCGGCGGCGATGAACAGGATGTGGTCGGTCTTGACCGCGCCGTATTTGGTGTTGACCGTGCTCCCTTCGACAATCGGCAGGATGTCGCGCTGCACCCCCTCGCGGGAGACCTCCGGTCCGTGCCCCCCTTCACGGCTGGCCACCTTGTCGATTTCATCGATGAAGACGATGCCGGTCTGCTCGGTGCGCTCCCTGGCCAGGGTGTGAACGTGCTCCATGTCGACCAGCCGTTCCGCTTCGCTTTCGGTCAGCTGCTCGCGGGCTTCGCTGACCTTGAGCTTTTTCCGCTTGGTCTTTTTCGGGAAGACGCTGCCGAACATCTCCTTGATGTTGATGCCCATCTCCTCGTTGCCGGGCGGCGAGAAAATCTCCATCGCCGGAAGCGAGCTGACCTCGCTTTCCAGCTCGACATAACGCTCGTCCAGCTCGCCCATGCGCAACAGCTTGCGCATCTTGTCGCGGCTGTGCTGATGCTGTTCCTGTTTGTCGGGGGAGCGGTCGACCTCGCCCGGCAGCAGCAGATCGAGCAGCTTCTCCTCGGCCAGCGCCTCGGCCTTGACCCGCATCTTCTTCGCTTCCTCGTCCTTGACCATGATGACCGCCAGTTCCATCAGGTCGCGGATCATGCTCTCGACGTCGCGGCCGACGTAGCCGACTTCGGTGAACTTGCTCGCCTCGACCTTGATGAAGGGGGCCTGCGACAGCCTGGCCAGTCGGCGGGCGATCTCGGTCTTGCCGACCCCGGTCGGACCGATCATGATGATGTTTTTCGGCACGATTTCGTCACGCAGCTCGGCGCCGACCTGCTGTCTCCGCCAGCGGTTGCGCAGCGCCACGGCCACGGCGCGCTTGGCGTCGTTCTGGCCGACGATATAGCGATCCAGTTCGGAAACGATCTCTCTCGGTGTGAAATTGGTCACGACAGTACCTCGACGGAAATCCGGTCATTGGTGTAGATGCAGATTCCGGCTGCGATCAGCAGGGCATTTTTGACGATCTCCTCGGCCGACAGCTCGGTATATTCGATCAGCGCCCGTCCCGCCGCCAGGGCGAAGCTGCCGCCGGAGCCGATGGCGGCGATGCCGTCGTCCGGTTCGATGACGTCGCCGGAGCCGGAAAGGATCAGCGTGCTGTCGCGGTCGGCGACGATCAGCAGGGCTTCGAGACGGCGCAGCGCCCGGTCGGTGCGCCAGTCCTTGGCCAGGGCCACCGCCGCCCGCGGCAGGTTGCCGCGAAACTCCTGCAGTTTGGCCTCGAACTTTTCAAACAGGGTGAAGGCGTCGGCGGTGCTCCCGGCAAAGCCGGCCAGAACCTGGTCCTGATAGAGCCGCCTGATCTTGCAGGCGCCGTGCTTCATGACCGTGTTGCCCAGGCTGACCTGTCCGTCTCCGGCCAGCGCCACCTGGCCGTTACGGCGAACGCAGGTAATGGTTGTGCCCTTGAACATCTGCAATCTCCTCAAGATGGGAAAAAGATCAAATATATCACAAGGAAGCGGCGGAAAAAAGAGACTTCGTCGCCGCTCGGCCGGGTTTTTCCGCTGTTTTGGGGAAGGTCCGCGGTCGGCGCTCCGGGCTTTTGCTCCGCTCAGGCCGGGACGGGGAGTTCGATGGTGGCGACCGTGCCGAAGCCGGGGCGGCTCTCCAGGGTCAGCTCGCCGTGCATGCCGCGGACGAACTGCCGGGCATGGAACAGGCCGAGGCCGAAGCCGCGAACCTGGCCGCTGCAAAAAGGATCGATCTGGTAAAAGCGGGAGAAGACCTTGACCAGTTCATCTTCGGCGATGCCCGGACCGCTGTCGCGGATGGTCAGTTTGGCCGTGCGGTTTGCCAGTCGTCCCTGCAGCTGCACCGAGCCTTGCGCGGGGGTGAATTTGACGGCGTTGTCGAGCAGGGCGCGCAGCGCGAAGTGGATGCGGCCGCGGTCAAGGTGCAGGGGGTGCGCGGCGAACGCCGCGTCGATATCGATGGAGATTTGCAGTTGTTTTCTGGCCGCCGCCGGGGCGAGCTCCGCGACAACCTGCCGGACGGTCTTGCCCAGCTCGACGGTTTCCAGCTGCAGCTCGTCCTGCTGCAGGATGACGTTGCTGAAGTAGAGCAGATCCTCGATCAGGTGCTCCAGGTGCCGGCTTTCCGCCGCGACCATGCGCAGCATGCGGCGAAAGTCCGGGTCGTCGAAATCGGTATCGTCGGCGGCGATGTGCTGGATAAACAGCGAGACGGCGGTGGCCGGGGTTTTCAGCTTGTGGGAAACCAGCCCGAGAAATTCGTTCTTGAGCCGGTCGAGATGCCTGAGCTTGGCGATCTCCCGGCGCAGCGCCTGCTTTTCGAGCAGCTTGTCGATGCTGGTCTGCAGCTGCAGCAGGTTGACCGGTTTGCTGATGAAGTCGTCGGCCCCCGCCTTGAGGGCCTGCAGGATGACCTCCTTCTCGGAGTAGCCGGTCATCAGCAGCACCATCTGCTCCGGATCGCTCTGCTTGACCGCCTGCAGCAGGTCCAGCCCGCTGAGGTTGGGCATCATGATGTCGGAGAGGACGACATCGAAGGGCTGACGCTTGAGCAGCGCCAGGGCCTCCCGGCCGTCGGTCGCCTGGCTGACCTCAAAGCTGTCCAGACCGCGCACGCAGAGCAGGCGGATGGCCGGATCATCATCGACGACCAGCAAACTTTTGCTCCGCTGTTTCAGGGTCGGGGTCGTCTGTTCCGCCAGGCCGAGCTGCATGGAGTTCTCCTGTTCGGGCGCGCGTCGGGCGGCCCTGCTGCAGCCCGCCGTCCGCTGTTGCGCACCGGGAAGCGCCGCGGCCCCGGTGGTCAGGAGCCGAGCAATGTTGCCAGCTGTCCGGGCGCGGCCTGGAGCATCGCGTCGATCTGTTCCGGGTTCTGTCCGCCGGCCTGGGCCAGCTCCGGCCGCCCGCCGCCGCGCCCGCCGACCATGGCGGCCAGCGGTTTGATCAGCTCGCCGGCCTTGACCGTGCCGGTCAGATCCCCGGTCACCGCCACCAGCAGGGCAACCTTGCCGTCCTGGACTCCGGCCAGGACCAGCACCCCGGAGCCGAGCTTGTCGCGCAACTGGTCGGACAGTTCTCTCAGCCCCTTGCCGTCGCTCCCTTCGATGCGGGTCGCCAGCAGCTTGATGCCGTCCACGTTCTGCACCTGGTCGAGCAGGGAACCGCCGAGTTCGGCATTGGCCCTGGCCTGCAGCTGCTCCAGGGTCTTTTCCAGTTCTTTCTGCTGCTCAACAAGTCTTTGCAACCGCTGTTCCACATTCTGCGGATCGGTCTTGATCAGTTCGGCCAGCCGCTGCAGGGACTGCTCCTGCTGATGAACCTGGGCCAGGGCGGCGGCCCCGGTGAGCGCCTCGATGCGGCGGACGCCAGCCGCGATGCCGCTTTCGCTGACGATGCGGAACAGGCCGATATCTCCGGCGGCGGTGGCGTGGGTGCCGCCGCAGAGTTCCATGCTGAAATCGCCGACCGAAACGACCCGCACCACCTCGCCGTATTTCTCGCCGAACAGAGCGGTCGCCCCGGCGGCTTTCGCCTCGTCCGCCGTCATTTCACCGCTGGACACCGCGTTATTGAGACGGATCTGCCGGTTGACCTCCTCTTCGACCCGGCGCAGTTCGTCGCTGCTGACCGGGCTGAAGTGGGTGAAGTCGAAACGGAGCCGTTCGGGGGTGACCAGCGAACCGGCCTGCTTGACGTGATCGCCGAGAATCCGTTGCAGGGCGGCTTGCAGCAGGTGGGTGGCGGTGTGATTGATGACGATCTGCTGACGCCGTTCGGCGTCGACCCTGATGGTCGCCGTCGCGCCGACCTTGACCGCGCCGCTGACCACTTCGCAGACATGCACCGGCAGGTTGTTGAGCGGTTTCCTGGTGTCGACGATGCGCAGGGTCGCATCGGCGGTGGCCAGCTCGCCGCTGTCGCCGACCTGGCCGCCCGCTTCGCCGTAGCAGGGGGTGCTTGAACAGATCACTTCCACCGACTCGCCGCGGACCGCTTCCTCGACCAGTTTGCCGCTACCGATCAGCGCCAGAATTTCACCTTGGTCTTCCAGTTTTTGGTAGCCGCTGAATGCGCTCTTGATCCCCTGGTCGACCAGCTGCTTGTAGATGGCCGAGACCGCCTCTTCGCCCGAGCCCTTCCAGTGTTCGCGGGCCTTGGCGCGCTGCTCGTCCATGCAGGCTTCGAAGCCCGCTTCGTCGAGGGTGAAGCCTTCCTTCTCGACGATGTCGGCGGTCAGATCGACCGGAAAGCCGAAGGTGTCATACAGTTTGAAGACCGTCGGGCCGGGGATCAAGGTTTGTCCCGCCTCTTTCAGCGCGGCGACTTCGTCCTGCAGGATGCGCAAACCGTTGTCGAGGGTCTGGATGAAGCGCTCCTCCTCGTTGACCACCACCTTGGCGACAAACTCCTTGCGCGCCGCCTCGCTGGGGTAGGCTTCGGCCATGAGCTCCAGCACGAACACCGCCGTCTGGTGCAGCACCGTCTCCTCGAAACCGAGCATCTTGGCGTGGCGCATCGCCCGGCGCATGATCCGCCGCAGCACATAGCCGCGCCCCTCGTTGGAGGGGAGCACGCCGTCGGCGATCAGAAACGCGGTGGCCCGGCTGTGGTCGGCCATGACCCGCATCGACACGTCGCCTTCCGGGTTGTCGCCGTAGGCCTTGCCCGAGAGCTTTTCGATGTGGCCGATGATGCTGCGCAGCAGGTCGGTGTCGTAGTTCGACAGGGTGCCCTGCATGACCGTGGTGATCCGTTCCAGGCCCATGCCGGTATCCACCGCCGGTTTCGGCAGCGGGATCAGCGCGCCGCCGGGCTGGCGGTCGAACTGCATGAAGACGTTGTTCCAGACCTCCATGTAGCGGTCGCAGTCGCAGCCGACCGTGCAGTCGGGGGAGTCGCAGCCGATCTCCGGGCCGTTGTCGTAAAAGATCTCCGAGCAGGGCCCGCAGGGGCCGGTGTCGCCCATCGACCAGAAGTTGTCCTCCTCGAAACGGAAGATCCGCTCCCGGGGCACGCCCTCCTGATGGTGCCAGATGTCGGCCGCCTCGTCGTCATCGGTGTAGACCGAAACATACAGGCGGCTCTTGTCGATGCCCATCTCCCTGGTCAGAAAATCCCAGGCGAAGGCGATCGCTTCCTTTTTGAAATAATCGCCGAACGAGAAATTGCCGAGCATTTCGAAAAAGGTATGATGGCGGGCGGTGCGGCCGACATTTTCCAGGTCGTTGTGCTTGCCGCCGGC
>DASWJX010000158.1:0-2983 GCA_036396915.1 Geopsychrobacteraceae bacterium
CGCGGACGGCACCGGCAGAAGCGTGACCGCAGCCAGTACGACTGTCATCAACAGAGCATATTTCATAACATTCCATCCGATCCCGATCACGGTCGGTCCGTTGCCGCGCGCCTGGGTACTGTTTTTCACTGCAGCGACAGGGTGATTTCCAGGGCCTTGCGGTAGGCGCGTGCGGCCGGCTCCAGCTGCTGCCGGTTTTCGTACATCGCCCCCTCGGCCGCGTACAATGCGACGTCCAGCGGATTGAGCTCTTTGGCCCGGGCCAACAGTTCGCCGGCCCGCTCCGGATCCCCCTCCGCACCGAAGATCCCAGCCAGATGATAAAAGCAGGGCGCATAGGTCGCTCCGGCCGCGACCGCTTTTTCGAGCCAGGCTTGCCCCGCTTCCCGCTTTCCGGAGTCGACCAGCAGCATCCCCCCTTCGCAGAGGGCGACGGCATTGGCCGGTTCCTTGGCAAGAACCTGCTCGAATTGATCCAGCGCTTTTGCCGGTTGCCGCTGCTGCTGATAATAGCGGCCCAGCGCGAGGTGCGGCGCGACGAATTGCGGATCGGCCTCGATCGCTTTTTTGAACCAGTTTTCCGCCGTCGCCGCCATCCGCCCCGATTGCAGGGTTTTGCTGCCCATCTGAAAAAAACGCCGGGCTTTTTTGTCGGCCCGATAGACGGCAGCCGCCGGTTCGGCCCCCGTTTGCACGCCGGTCAGCTCGGCCAGGACAAAATCCTTCATTTCTTCAGCAGCCACCAGCGGATAACCGGAAAGTTCATACCGTATCAGCCGGTCGGGATCGATGATCACCGTGGTCGGAAAGGCGATCACGCCGTAGTCATGAAAGGTGGCCAGGCCCCGGTCGATCAGCACCGGAAATTCGATGTGCAACTCGGTGGTCAGGGCCTCAATCTCCGCGACAAGCGCATCGGAAATCGTCTGGCCGTCGGCGTTGATCGCGACCACCGCAAGCCCCTGAGCATGATAGCGCTCCCACAACTGCTTGGCCTCGACCAGCGCCTGCCGGGATTTTTTGCTCCAGGTCGACCAGAACAGGACCACCGTCAAGCGTTCCCCCATCAGTTCGGAGAGCTCGACAGTCTCCCCGCTGCCTCGCGGCAGCGCAAAGGATGGGGCTTCCATCCCCACCTGCAAACTCTGCAGGGTTGCCGCCGCCGGTACGATCAGAAAAACCGCCACCGCGGTGAAGACGATGGTCAACAGTATGATGCGTTGCGAAAGAACCGGATATGACACCAACGGGATTAACTCCTCACCTGTCTATAAAGAGGGATCTAGTTATGCACTTGGTTCCAGTAGCAGGGGTGGATAGTGGCAAAGCAAAAACCTTTCCCACCACACGTTCGATTCTCTCACTAGAGGCACAGAGAACACAGAGGAAACCTGCTGTTTTTATTGAATTTCTCTGTGCCCTCTGTGGTGAAAGTCTCTGATCCTGGATCAACAACTTGAGTGAAGTGGACAACCAGGAAGAGGGGATTGTCACTTGCGCCCGGGCCGATGTTTTTCGAGACCTTCCCGGTAGCTTGCGGCCGCCCGGCGGAAATCGCCCTGCTGTTCATAGACCCGGCCCAGTTCGTAAAAGGTCCGGGCCGGATCCGGATTGTGGTCCAGGGCCTCCAGGAGCAGCCGTTTTGCTTCGTCGAGTTTGCCCTGCCGGGCCAGCACGGCGCCCAGGCCGGTGCGGGCGGCAGCGGAGCGGGGATTGCCGGAAAGCGCCCGGTCAAAGGCCGCCCGCGCCCCGTCGAAATCACCCTGCTCCAGCAGACGGAAGCCGGTTTGCAGCTGCTGTTGCTGTTCGCTTCCGCCCGCCGCCGCAGCTTCGCCGGCGACCGCCGTCGTCCCCTCCCCGCCGCGGAACGGTGCCGGAAGCAACAGCAGCAGCACGCAAAGCACCCGGACCACGGCGCTTCGGTTTTTTCGTCGCCAGATCATGGTGGCGTTACCTGTTCATGACCGGTTGCTCGCGGTCATAGGCAAACTGCTGATGGCAGCCCGGCATGCAGCTGCCGCCGGTTTCCGTGGTGTCGAGACCGACGGGCAGGTCCCAGCGGGCATAAGGGACCGCATCGCGGATATGCCGCGGGTTGTTGGTGGCATGCACATCATGACAGGCCCGGCAGGTCCGCCCCCGGGTCAACTTGTTGACATGGACGAAATGCAGGTTCTGCTCGCCGTTTCTGAAACCGGTCAGGGTGGTGGTGGTTTCCTCATCGGCCAGGGTCTGTTCGTGGCACATAAAACAGAGCCGGTAGTTGTTGGCGCTGTAGCCAGCATAGAACAGCGGCGGAAAAAACTCGCGCAACATCCGAAAATTCTCGGAACCGTGGGCATTGTGGCAACTGGAGCAATCCTGCTGATCGACCGGGCCGTGATGCATGGCATTATTGGCCAGTAAAACCTTCATGTTCGCCACCGTCCCGGCATCCTTTTCATATTCCCGGTCATGGCAGCTCAGGCACAGGGCCATCGGTTGTCGGGTCAGCTGTTTGGGATAATCTGAAACATGCGGATCATGGCAGGCGAGGCATTGTTTCTCCGTGTCGAGACCGCCATGCTTGACGGCGGCCGACGCGATCTCCTCCGGCTTGTCCGCATGACAGCCGAAACAGAGCTCGCTGCGACCATCGGCGCTCAGCTGATATCTGCCGGGACCGCTGTGCGGATCGTGGCAATTGACACAGGCTTCCCGAACCGGGTCGTGGGTGAATTTTTTTTGCCGCAGCGCGTCGGCTTTCTCCGTATGGCAGCCGAAACAGAGTTCGTTCCCTTCGGCGATCAGCATTTTCGGGAACTCGCTCTGGTGAATATCATGGCAGGTACTGCAACTGCCGACAGCGGCGGGGCCATGCACGAACGTGTCGGCAACCATGGCCTGGTCGTGACACTGAAAGCACAGCTCGGAGCCGCTGTTGCGCAGCTGATAACGGTTGGGCGACTGGTGCGGGTCGTGGCATTCGGTGCATTGCCCTTCC
>DASWJX010000159.1:0-3827 GCA_036396915.1 Geopsychrobacteraceae bacterium
AGCCTGAAGACGTTTCAGGTTGAACAGACCGTCGCCCTGCTGCAGCAGGGCGCGACCGTTCCCTTTATCGCCCGCTACCGCAAGGAAGCCACCGGCGAACTGGACGAGGTCGAGATCCGCCGGATTCAGGATCGCCTGAGCTACTTTGTCGAACTGGACGAACGCCGCCGGACGATCCTGAAGACCATCGACGAACAGGGCAAGCTGACTCCGCAGCTGCGCCGGCAGATTGCAGCGGTCCGGCAGAAAACGGAACTGGAAGATCTCTACCTGCCCTACAAGCCGAAGCGTAGAACCAAGGCGGCCATCGCCATCGAGCGGGGCCTGCAGCCGTTGGCTGAACAGCTGCTGGCGGCGACGGGGCCGGCAGCGGATAGCGCAGCGCTGACGGACGCCTGGATCGATCCGGAAAACGGATTGCCCGACCGGGCGGCGGTGCTGGAGGGGGCCGGTCATGTGCTGGCCGAGCGCTTTGCCGATGATGCGGCGGCGCGCGCCACGGTGCGGCGCCTGACCTGGGAGCAGGGGCTGTTCCGATCGCTGGTGGCCCGCGGCAAGGGGGATCAGGTCAGCAAGTACGAGATGTATTACGACTACAGCGAAGCGCTGAAGGATGTGCCGTCGCACCGCATGCTGGCCATGCGCAGAGGCGAGAAGGAGGAGATCCTGCGCCTGTCGATCGACGCTCCCGAAGAGCAGATCCTGGCGAGCCTCGTCACCCGCTTTCTGCCTGCCGATGCGACCTATAAACAGTTCCTGGCGGAAGTCGTCGCCGATGCCTACAAGCGTCTGCTGGCTCCGTCGATTGAGGTCGAGCTGCGTCTGCAGGCCAAACAGCTGGCGGACGAGGCCGCCATCAAGGTCTTCGCCGAGAACTTGCGCAATCTGCTGCTGGCGGCACCCGCCGGCGGGCGCCGGGTGCTCGGTATCGATCCGGGCTTGCGGACCGGTTCCAAACTGGCGGTTGTCGATCAGACCGGACGCTTCACCGAGCATGCGACGATCTATCCGCATACCGGCGCCGGCCAGCTGGAGCCGGCCCGGCAGACGTTGCTGCGCCTGATCCGGAGTCATCAGGTGGAAATGGTGGCCGTCGGCAACGGCACCGCCGGCCGCGAGATGGAACAGTTCGCCCGCCAGACGCTCAAGGATTGCGGACTGAACATTCCGGTGGTCATGGTCAGCGAAGCGGGCGCCAGCGTCTATTCCGCGTCGGAGATCGCCCGTGAGGAATTTCCCGACCTCGATCTGACCATCCGCGGCGCGATCTCCATCGCCCGGCGCCTGCAGGATCCGCTGGCGGAACTGGTCAAGGTCGATCCGAAGAGTATCGGCGTCGGCCAGTATCAGCATGATGTCTCCCAACCGGCCCTGAAAAAGTCCCTGGACGAGGTGGTCGAATCCTGCGTCAATTTCGTCGGCGTCGACCTGAATACCGCCTCCTGGGCGCTGCTCAGCTTCGTCTCGGGCATCGGCGAAGCGCTGGCCCGCGGCATCGTCCGCTATCGGGATCAGCAGGGTGCGTTTGCGACCCGCAAGGAGCTGCTGAACGTTCCCCGTTTCGGCCAGAAGGCTTTCGAGCAGGCCGCCGGGTTTTTGCGGATCCGCCGGGGGGCCGATCCGCTCGACAATACGGCCGTTCACCCGGAGCGCTATGGCCTCGTGCAGAGCATGGCCCGCGATGCCTTCGTCCCGCTGGAGGTCTTTCTTGCCGATCGCGGTTTGATCGACAGCCTCAAGCTTGAGCGCTACGTCGGCGCGGACGTGGGACTGCCAACCTTGAAGGATATCGTGCTAGAATTGAAAAAACCGGGCCGCGATCCCCGCGACGGGTTCACCGCCACCGCCTTTCGCGAGGACGTGACCGAGATCAGGGATCTGGAGAAGGGGATGCAGCTGCCGGGGATCGTGACCAATGTTGCCGCCTTCGGCGCCTTTGTCGATATCGGCGTCCACCAGGACGGCCTGGTCCATATCAGTCAGCTGGCTGATCGCTTTGTCAGTGATCCGAATGAGATCGTCAAGGTCGGCCAGCCGGTTCGGGTGCGGGTCGTCGATGTCGATCTGCCACGCAAACGCATCGCCCTGAGCATGCGCTCCGAAGCGGAGCCGCAAGCGGGCAACAAGGCCGCCGCAAAAACTGTCAAGCCCGACAGGCGCAGCGGCGGCAATGATCCCGAAGCCTGGCGCAAGGCCGGCTTCAAGGTCAGGAAGGGACGCTGAAACAGATGACAACCGCCAAAGTCGATCTCCACCTGCATTCCACCTGTTCCGACGGCGTCTATCCGCCCGCGGAGGTGGTGCGCCGCGCGGCGGAAGCCGGAATGGCGGCGATCGCCCTGGCCGACCACGACAATGTCGACGGGATCGATGAGGCGCAGGAGGCCGGCAGGCAGCTGGGGGTGGCCGTGATCGCCGCCGTCGAACTGTCCAGCCAGTGGGAATCCTACCAGGATATCCATCTGCTCGGGTATGGCTTCGACCATCATGATCCCGAACTGCGCAGTGAACTGGAGTCGTTCCGGGACTTCCGGGCCGGACGCAATCTGCAGATTATCGAACAGGTCAATAAAAAGCTGGCCGGCGAGGGGCGGGCGCCGATCGATCCCGCCGCCGTCCGGCACCAGGCGGGCGGGACACTCGGCCGACCGCATATCGCCCGGGCTCTGCTGGAAGCCGGTTACGTCGACGACAATGATGCGGCCTTTGAGCGCTATCTGGTCCCCTGCAATGTCCCGAAACGGTTTTTCCCGCTCGATCAGGCTATCGCCTTGATCCATCGCTGCGGCGGCGTGGCGGTGCTGGCTCACCCGCCCTACATCACCCGCGATCGCTTCGAACTGGAGCAGCTGGTCAAGCTGTTTGCCACCTTTGAACTGGATGGCATCGAAGCCTATAACAACGGCGCCACGCTGGAAGATATTGACTGGACGATCCGACTTGCGCGAAAATACCAGCTGATTGTCACCGGCGGCTCCGATTTTCACGGCACGAAAGGATCCGATGTCGAGATCGGCTGCGGCTTCGGTCGTCTGAGTATCCCGTTTCGCTGCGTGGAAGAGATCTGCGAGGCCCGGCAACGGCGTCTCGGTCGGACCGCCCGGTAAGTTTTGCCGTTGCTGAAATCGTGCCGTCAGTGACGCGACCGACCTGAATCCGCTTCATTTCACCCACATCACAGGAGACCGTTTATGCTGGCGGCCGATCTACAGGAACAGATACGGGAAGGCGTCACCGAAGCCAGAAAAGGCAACACCCTCCTGGCCCGCATCCATCTGCAAGCCGCGCTTAAAAAAACCCGTAAACCCGAAGTCCTGGCCTGGTATGGTTACTGTCTGGCCAAAGACAAAAAATCGTTCGGGCAGGCCGTGACGCTCTGCAAGGAAGCGCTGCAGTCAGCGCAGAATAATTCGGATATCTATCTCGCCATCGGTAAAATCTATCTGCTGGCCGGACGCAAGCGGACGGCGATCAGCGCCTTCAACAAGGGGTTGAAGATGGGGCGCAACGAGGCCATCGTCCAGCAACTGCAGCACATCGGCTTGCGGAAAACCCCGGTCCTCTCCTTTCTGGAACGGGATAATTCCGTCAACGTCTATCTGGGGATGCTTCTGTCGCGGCTGAAATTGCGCTGACGGGCCGAAGCAAGGCAATAGAAAACCTCCGCAAGGGCAGTGGGGCTTGGCCGCCTTACGCCGGACCGCCACCTGCAGTCTGTTCCAGCTTCAGGTTCTGATAGGTCATCTGCGGGCTCCCGGAAAGCTTTCTGTTCGGCGAGGGGGTCGTTTGACTGATGCTTTTGCAAAAAAATCGTAACTATTCAGCAC
>DASWJX010000160.1:0-2082 GCA_036396915.1 Geopsychrobacteraceae bacterium
GTCCGGTTCATCAAGGCCTACGTAGAGGCTCGGCACAGGCTCTCACCCTGCTTCAATGCCTGCGGCCTTGAAGCTGTCCCTCTCCCAGAGGAGACTGCTGAAAAAGTAAGTGACGTCAGCGACCATGTGATTTCAACGGCATCCGCGCGAGAGGGATGCGGCGAAGGCTGGCCTCAGATTGTGTTGATAATGAAGACTGATTTTCCTCGATTCGCTAAATTGCCCAATCTGGGCGCGGTGGGGCGGTCATGGCTGGGCGGCGGCGCAGACCGGCCTCCCGAGCAGGGTGACGATCCGTTTGATGTTGGCCACGCTGGTTGCCAGCAGTTGCTGAATCAGCACCCGCGGCCGCCCGCGAGAGCGGGCACGGCGACTACCATGCCGATTCACCAGTTCGGACAACTTTCGCTCCACCTTCGGATGTTCCCGGCGTACCGCCGCGTACTCGGGCGTCGCCGCCTTTGCGCGGGCCGCGCGATACTCGGCTTCATAGTCGTTCTTGATGACCTTGCGGCCGGCCTGTTGGTTCTCGTTGTTCAGACATTGCGACTTCAGCGGGCAGTCGGCGCAGGTTTTGTCGGCGAACTTAAACAAGGTGCGATGCCGCTCGTCGTCGCGCGACCGGGCGGTCGAGGTTTGCCCGGCCGGACAGGTGACCGCCTCGGCCTGCGAGTCGCCGTCGAAGGCTTCCGGCCCGAAGCGTTTGTTTTCCGGCTCCGGGCCCGGGGGAACAAACACCTCGACATTCAGCCCCTCGGGGTCTTGCAATTCACGCAACACCGGCCCGTTCATGCCGATGCCGTCGATCGAGAACTGTTCGATCTGGTTGCCCTGCGCCTCTTGTTCCTGCTGGATCAACCTGGCGGCGTTCGCCGCTTCCTGGCCGTTGGCGGGCAGCACGTCGACGGCGGTCACGATTTCGCTGTCGGCGTCGATCATCACGTCGAGCAGATAGCCGTCGTAGTACGCGCCGTGCTTGCCGCGGCGGGCGTCGGGGTCGACGACGCTGCGGAGGCGGTCGCCGGCCGACGGATCATCCTGGTCGCAAAGCACTTTGTGGGCCACCCGGCAGGCCTGTTGCAGTTTTTGCCAGGCGGGGTGCCCCTCGGCGTCGGCCGGCACCGGCAACGCCTCGACCCATTCGAGAATCTCCCGCAGGTGGGTGATGCGGGCTTCCAACTGCTCGTCCTTTGCCGCTCCCGCCGCTTGCCGGATCATCTCGATGCGGCTCCGCTCGCCGGTCACGCGGTCGGCCGCAAACGCCTCGGCCGCCGCCAACAGCCGGTTGCGGGTCTGAGCCACCAGTTGCAGCGTCGCCGGAATGGCCACGTCGGCGATCACGTGGGTGGCATCCTTGACCCGCAAGCGGTCCTTGATCAGACCGTGTTCGCGGGCCTGGGCGACGATCTCGTGGAACACCGCCTGGAAGCCTTCCGTGCCCAGCCGGCTGCGAAAGTAACTCAACGAACTGGAATCCGGCAGATGATCGTCCAATCCCAGACCCAGAAACCAGCGAAAGGCGATGTCGGTCCCGGCCCGGTCGATCACCTGGCGATCCGACAACCGGTACAGGTACTGCAAGCAGGTGAGCTTGAGCATGAGCAACGGCTCGAGGCTGGGCCGGCCCAGGTCGGGGCTATAGTATGCCGCCACCTGTTCCCGCAGCAGCGCAAAGTCGATCACCGTTTCGGCCTGCCGGAGCGGATGGTCGAACGGCACCAGCTTGGCGAATATCGTTTGGTCCACTTCCGACAACGGATCGTCCTTGGGAGCAACCAGCATCGTCGCGCCCTCCTTGGGAACAGCACACGGGAATCATCCCGATCACTTACAGCCAGCTAAAGCATGCTATTCTCATCCAAATTATCCAATTCCACCAACATCCCCAAGGGGAATTTCAGCAGTCTCCGCCGGGGGCGGTCTCACCTCGTTTCGAGAACAGGAGATTGTCCCCATGAGCGCATCCACCACTCCGCGCAGATTAAAGCGGCGTGTGCCCGCTCGGCACCGTGATTTTCTGAAGATGCTGCCGCAGATCGAGGAGTCGGCTTCGATCGCCTTCCGGCAGCTCACTCCCGAGGC
>DASWJX010000161.1:0-1843 GCA_036396915.1 Geopsychrobacteraceae bacterium
CGGATACGCGCCCGGCAAGCCGGCACCGACGCCTCGGAAGCAACCGTGGCGGTGCTCGACTACCAGCTCGAACAGCACGAGCCCTTGAGCGCGGCCGAGCAGCAACGAGCCCTGCGGGTTCAGCCCGACACCGGCGCGGAAAAGATCTCCGCCCGGTTACGGACCCGGGCCGTTGCCGGCCGTTCCGGAACGCCCTGAAGAGGCGCCCGCGTCATGCCTTATCAGCGTCGCGCCGACCTGACGGTCCTCCTTGAGGGCGTCGCAAAAACTTAAGAGGATGGCCAGGCAAAAATTTCGTCCGCCCTTGTCTCGGGGGGGCCTGGTGGTTTTTCAGGGGCGAAGGCATCCATCAGCTGTGTCGAGGTCCTGAAAAAACGCCGTAACGCCGCAGGGCGGACTTTTTGCGACGCCATCAGCCCTTGATCACCGCCAACGGCTTGAGACGGGCGACGATCTTGCCGATACCGGCCTGCTCGACCACCCCGACCACGTCCATGACATCCTTGTAGGCTTCCGGAATCTCTTCGGCGACCGTGGCCCGGCTGGCGGCGCGGATGATAATCCCCTGCGCCGCCAGCTCCGCTTCGACATTGTGCCCGCGGGCGCGCTTCTTGGCGGCATGGCGGGACAGGACCCGCCCGGCGCCGTGGCAGGAAGAGCCGAAGGTTTCTTCAAAAGCGCCCTGGGTGCCGACCAGCACGTAGGAATAACGACCCATGTCGCCGGGGATCAGGACCGGCTGACCGACACTGCGGTAGAGTTCCGGGGTCTCGGCATGCCCCGGCGGAAAGGCCCGGGTCGCCCCTTTGCGATGCACGCAGAGCTGCCGCTTCCGGCCGGCGACCAGATGCTCCTCCATCTTGGCGATATTGTGGCAGACATCGTAAATCACCGACATGCGCAGCTCGGCCTGAGCCCGGCCGAGCACCCGCTCGAAACTCTCCCGCACCCAGGAGGTAATCATCTGCCGGTTGGCAAAGGCGAAATTGGCCGCGCAGGCCATGGCCGCCAGGTACTGCTTCCCCTCCGGGCTGCCGAGCGGCGCGCAGCAGAGCTGACGATCGGGCAGCTTGATGCCGTATTTGCGGGCCGCCTGCTGCATCATCTTCAGATGATCGTCGCATACCTGGTAGCCCAGCCCGCGGCTGCCGGTATGAATACTGACGACGATCTGGCCCGGGAACAGTCCGAGAACCGCGCCGGCCTGCTGATCATGGATCTCCTCGACCAGATCGATCTCCAGAAAATGATTGCCGCTGCCGAGGGTTCCGAGCTGGTTGCGCCCCCGCTCCAGAGCCCGCTCCGAGATCAGCTCCGGGTCGGCGCCGGCGATCGTCCCGCGCTCCTCGATGTGCGCCAGATCCTCCAGCTGTCCATAACCGTTTTCCACCGCCCAGCGCGCCCCCCGGGTCAGAACCTTGCGTTCCTCGGCAACGCTGAGCTTGAAATCCCGACGATGCGAGCCGACTCCCGCGGGGACGTTGCGGTACAATTCGTTGGCCAGTCTTTCGAGCAGCGGCCGAACCTCCTGGACCTCAAGCTCGCTGCGCAGCAACCGCACCCCGCAGTTGATGTCGTAGCCGACGCCGCCGGGCGAAACCACGCCCTCGTCGAGGTCGAAGGCCGCCACCCCGCCGATGGGAAAACCGTACCCCCAGTGGATATCGGGCATGGCGATGGAAGGGCCGACAATGCCGGGCAGGGTGGCGACGTTGCGCACCTGCTCCAGCGCCTGTTCCTGCTGCAGGACCTCCATCATCCGGCGACTGGCGAAGACCAGACCTTCGGTGCGCATCGCGCCTTCCCGCGGAATCCGCCAGCGACAGGCATCGATCTGCTCAAT
>DASWJX010000162.1:0-10186 GCA_036396915.1 Geopsychrobacteraceae bacterium
TCGATCACCTTGTCCTTGTCGACCACGCCGACGGTGAAGCCGGCCAGATCGTATTCGCCGTCGGCGTACATCCCCGGCATTTCGGCGGTTTCGCCGCCGAGCAGGGCGCAGCCCGACTGCAGGCAGCCTTCGGAAATGCCCTTGAGGATCTCCACCGCTTTTTCGGGGGACAGTTTTCCGGTCGCCAGGTAGTCGAGGAAGAAGAGCGGCTCGGCGCCCTGGACGATGATGTCGTTGACGCACATGGCGACCAGGTCGATGCCGACCGTGTCGTGCTTGTCGAGCATGAAGGCCAGTTTCAGCTTGGTGCCGACCCCGTCGGTCGAAGCGACCAGGGCGGGTTTTTTGTACTTGTCGCTGTTCAGCGAGAAAAGGCCGCCGAAACCGCCGATATCGGTCATCACTTCCGGCCGCGAGGTGGCTTTGACCAGCGGTTTGATCATCTCGACAAAACGGTTTCCGGCGTCGATGTCAACGCCGGCGTCCTTGTAGGTCATCGGTTTTTTTTCGCTCAATGAAGTGCTCCTTGATAGTCAAAAATCATGGCGTCGCAAAAACTCACCAACTGCTGCGTTGCTGCACTTGCTCTCGCTGCTTCGACGTAGGTAAGTACGCCTCATTGCTCGACAATCGCGCGCCTTGCAGGTGGCGCTTTTTGCTTAGCCATCTGCTATTTTGCTTTCTTGCGAAAGTGTCAAAAATAGCGCGCCATTAGAGCACCCGACACCTTTTTTGTCAACCGGTCACTGACCGTTTCGCGTGCAATAGTCTTTACAGTTGACCGGTGAAAACTTATGATAACGAAGTTTTTGTGAGAGCATCAAATGTTAAACCCTAAACAGGGACGCCGCGGGCGGGGCCGTTTCGATACTGAATTGCTGAATTTTAGCACGGTTTCCCCCGTTTCTCATCTATTTGACGGTAATTGCGCGCATGCAGCTGGACATCAGACCGCTGAGAGAGATCGATCTGGCACGGGTGTTCGCTATCGAAGCCGCCTGCTACCCCGACCCCTGGAGCGAGAATCAGTTCCGGCAGGAACTGCATGAGGCGCATGCTTCCGTCGATCTGGCCTGGGCGGGGGAGGTGCTGGCCGGCTACCTCTGCTATCGGCGCATCGCCGGGGAGATGCAGATTCTCAATGTCGCCACGACCCCCGCATTTCAGCGCCGCGGCATCGCCCGGGCGCTGCTGCGCCATGGCCTGGACGCCTGTCTGGCGCAGGGATCGTGCGACGCCTATCTTGAGGTACGGGTCGGCAATCGGGGGGCGATCGATCTCTATCGCAGTTTGGGCTTCGTTGCCGACGGTTTGCGCCCGCGTTATTACGCGGATGGCGAAGACGCGCTGCTGATGACGAAAACCATGCAGGTTCCGGGCTAGGAGCGCGTCGGACTATCCATGAGCCGGCTGCAAATCCGGCTGCTTGGCCCATGTTTCAGCTCTTTTTCGGCTCATAGCCATAGCTATGAGCTCTCAAATGAGCCAAAATCTGGTCTCAAGTTTCCAGATTTTCGCTTCGGCCCGTATCGTCCGACACGTTCCTCGGGTTTTCGGTAACCCGCTTTTCGAGAACGAGTAACCGGGTCGCATGCATTTTTGATCCGGCTTTTTAGCGAACCGATCTTTCCAGGAGAGCACTACATGAAAAACTACAAGACCGTTGTCTTGTCCAATCAGGAGATTTCGCCCGGTTACTACCGGATGCGGATTCTGGCTCCGGGTTATGACGCCGTGGCCCAGGCCGGACAGTTCGTTATGTTCCGCGTCCAGCGCGCCCTGCCGCCGTTGCTGCGTCGCCCCTTCGGCATCTTCCGGACCGGATTTCTTCCGGCGGATTGCGAGGGCCTGGCGGCCAGGGAATTTATCGAAATCGTCTACAAGGTGGTGGGGCAGGGCACCGAAATCATGCAGGAGTTGCATGGCGGCGATAAGATCGAACTGCTCGGTCCGCTGGGCCGCGGCTTCGACCTGGGCCCTGCCGATCGGGAGAAAATCCTGGTCGGCGGCGGCATCGGACTGGTGCCGCTCTATATGCTGGCGCAAAAACTGGAGAATAAGGCGCTGACCCGTCTGCTGATGGGCGGCCGCACCCGCGACGACATCATCACCGTCACCGAGTTCGAGCGGCTCGGAGTGGAAACCTATGTGTCCACCGAGGACGGCAGTCTCGGCGAGGAGGGGCTGGTCACCCAGGTCCTGGAACGCAAGCTGAACAAATATCCCGACGCCACGGTTTATGCCTGCGGTCCGATGCCGATGATCGATGCCGTGCAACGGATCTGCCAGCGCCATAACGTGCCCCTGCAGGTCTCCCTGGAGGCCCTGATGGCGTGCGGGGTCGGCGCCTGTCTTGGCTGTGTCGTCAAGGGCGCCGGGCACAGCGAGGAGCAACCCCGCTACCTCTGCACCTGCAAGGAGGGGCCGGTTTTCCATGCCCGGCAGCTCGACTGGAGCCGTCTGGAAGAACCCTCTAAGCCGTGCGGAGGATGTCACTGATGACGGAGAACGAAACGATGCAGAACGCCGCCCGCCGCCGTCCCCGGATGGACGTGGAGGTTGCCGGGCTGAAATTGTGCAATCCGGTGATGCCGGCCTCCGGAACCTTCGGTTACGGCGAGGAATATGCGCCCTATCTCGACCTGAATCGGCTCGGCGCGGTGGTCACCAAGGGGCTGTCGCTGCACCCCAAGGCGGGCAACCCGACGCCGCGGATTGCCGAAACCAGCGGCGGCATGCTGAATGCGATCGGCCTGCAGAATGTCGGCGTCGATGCCTTCATCAGCGGAAAAATGCCCTTTCTCGAACAGTTCGACACGCCGGTGATCGTCAATTTCTTCGGCAACACCGCTGAGGAATACGCCGAGGTGGCGGCCCGTCTGAACGATGTGCCGGGCGTCGCGGCCCTGGAGATGAATATCTCCTGTCCGAACGTCAAGCATGGCGGCATCATTTTCGGTACCGATCCGCAGGCGGCCTATGAGGTGGTGTCGCTGGTGCGCAAGCGTCTGGACAAGCCGTTGATCGTCAAGCTGACGCCGAATGTCACCGATATCCGGGTGACGGCCAGGGCGGTGGAGGACGCGGGCGCCGATGCGATCAGTCTGATCAACACCCTGACCGGCATGGCGGTCGACGTCCGGACCCGCCGGCCGCGTCTGGCCAACGGCATCGGCGGGCTGTCCGGTCCCGGTATCCGTCCGGTGGCGGTGCGCCTGACCCACCAGGTGGTGCAGACGGTCAAGCTGCCGGTGATCGGCATCGGCGGTATCTTCCGGGCGCTCGACGCCCTGGAATTTCTCATCGTCGGCGCCAGGGCGGTCCAGGTCGGAACCGCCAATTTCGTCGATCCCCAGGTCATGAGCCAGATCATTGAGGATCTGGAAACCTTCTGCATCGAAGAAGGGGTCGAGGATATCAACGACCTGATCGGAACACTTAAAACCTAGTTCGACGTTTAAAACCTAGTTCGACGTTCGACGTTCGATGTGCCACGTTGAACACCGAACACCGAACACCGAACATCGAACATCGAACATCGAACATCGAACATCGAACATCGAACATCGAACATCGAACATCGAACATCGAACATCGAACTGGTGTTAATCGAACCTCGAACTGGTGTTAATCGAACCTCGAACCTCGAACCTCGGTTTCCATGGACCTGATCACCACCCACGTCAATGCGGATTTCGACTGTCTGGGGGCGATGATTGCCGCCAAGCGACTTTATCCCGATGCGGTTCTGGTCTTCCCCGGCGGGCAGGAGCGGAGTGTGCGCGATTTTCTGCTGCAGAGCACCCTCTACGCTTACGATTTCGTGCGCATCAAGGATGTCGATCTGCAGGCCGTGAAACGACTGATTCTGGTCGATGTCCGCCATGCCCGGCGGATCGGTCCTTTCGCCGAACTTGCCAAACGGGACGATGTGGAACTGCACATCTACGATCATCATCCGCTTGACGAGGAGGCGCTGCGCGGGACGGTGGAGCATGTCGAGGAGGTGGGCGCGACCACAACGGTACTGGCGCAGCTGTTCATGGAGCGGCGCATCGCGCCGACCGCCGAGGAAGCGACCATGATGATGCTCGGTCTCTACGAGGATACCGGCAATCTGCTGTTCAACAGCACCACCGTGCGCGATTACCAGGCGGCGGCGTTTCTGCTTCAGCATGGCGCCAACCTGCATACGGTTTCCGATTTTCTGAGCCGGGAGATGACTCCGGAGCAGGTGGATCTGCTCAACGAACTGATCAAGTCGTGCCGGAGAATCATCATCAACGGCATCGAGGTGGCGGTGGCTCATGCCTCGTCCGAGCATTATGTGGTTGAAGTGGCGAGCCTTGCGCACAAGCTCAAGGATATCGAAAACCTCAATGTGCTGGTGATCGCCGTCCGCATGGAAGACCGGATCTTCCTGGTCGCGCGTTCCCGCCTGCCGGAGGTCCATGTCGGCGCATTGCTGCAGGAGTTCGGCGGCGGCGGCCACGCTTTCGCCGCTTCGGCGACGGTTCGCGACCTGACGCTGGTGCAATTGCTCGACCAGCTCGACGAAAAGCTTCCGCGGCATGTGCGTTCACGCTGCATGGCGCACCACCTGATGTCCTCTCCGGTGAAAACCCTGCCGAGTCGGGCCACCGTCAAGGAGGCTCGCGAACTGCTGACCCGCTACAACTTCAATGCCGCGCCGGTCGTGGAACAGCAGCGGGTCGTCGGTCTGATCACCCGCCAGACCGTCGAGCGGGCCGCTCACCACCAGTTGCTCGATCTGCCGCTCGGCGATGTCATGAGTTCCGATTTTACCGTCGTCGCCCGGGACACGGCGCTGGAGGATCTGCAGGAGGCGATGGTGGCCCACAACCAGCGGATCGTTCCGGTGATCGACGGCGATGAGCTGGTCGGTGTCGTCACCCGGACCGATCTGCTGCATTACATGATCGGTGATAGCCGCTCGACCGGCGACCGGCGACCGGCTGCCGAAGCGGGTCCGGGACGTCTCAAGCGCAAAGGGTTGAAGCGGCTGATCGATGCCCAGCTGCCCGGGAAGATCCGCAAGCTGCTGCATCGCTTCGGCGCCGTCGGCGACGAACTTGGCGTGCGGGTCTATCTGGTCGGCGGCTTTGTCCGCGACCTGCTGCTGCGCCAGCCGAATCTCGATATCGATCTGGTGGTCGAGGGGGACGGCATCGCCTTTGCCGAGGCATTTGCCGCGTCCGGCGACTGCCGGGTCCGGTCCCATCATAAATTCGGCACGGCAGTGCTGATCTTTGCCGACGGTTTCAAGGTCGATGTCGCCTCGGCCCGCATCGAGTTTTACGACAAGCCGGCGGCGCTGCCCAGCGTCGAGTATGCCTCGTTGCGGCACGATCTGTATCGGCGGGATTTTTCCATCAATACCCTGACGGTTGCCCTGAACCATGCCGAATTCGGTCAACTGCTCGATTTTTTCTACGGGCAGCGGGACCTCAAGGAGCGCTCGATCCGGGTTCTGCATAATCTCAGTTTCATCGAGGATCCCACCCGGGTTTTCCGGGCGATCCGTTTTGAGCAGCGGATCGGCTTTCGGATCGGCCGGCAGACGGAACGTCTGATGCGCAGCGCGGTGAGTATGGGACTGGTGAAGAAGGTCGGCGGCGTGCGGATTTTCAACGAGTTGCAGCAGATCCTCAGTGAAAGCCAGGTGATCTCGGCCCTGCACCGCATGCAGCAGTTCAAGCTGCTGGAATTCGTTCACGGCGACCTGGCATTCGACGCACGCGCGGAGGAGCTGTTCAAGGCGGCGGGGCGGGCCTGCAACTGGTTCGATCTGCTCTACACCGGTGAACCCTACCGACGCTGGCTGGTGAACCTGCTCTGCCTGCTCGATCCGTTGACCGCCAGGGGCGTCCGGCGTGCCTGTCGCCTGCTGGCCCTGAAACCGAAGTACCGGCAGCTCTTCCTGGAGGAGCTGCCGGCGGCCCGCAAGGCGCTTGTGGCGGCCGAGCGCTTTCTGCGCCGCCATCCGGAGCCTGTGGCCAGCCGGGTTTATCAGTGGTTTTCCGGACTGTCGCTCGAAGTGCTGCTGTATCTGGTCGCCAAGGCGGGCGATGAGGCGTCGCGACGTTGTCTTTCCCTGTTTGTCACCCATCTGCGCCAGGTCGCCGTCGAGATCGACGGCAATGATCTGAAACGGCTCGGACTGGCGCCCGGCCCGCGCTACCGGTCCATTTTGCAGGAGGTCTTGCAGGCCCGACTGAACGGACAGGTCGGCACCAGGCAGGAGGAACTGAAGCTGGCCCGACAGCTGATCGAATCCGGTCAGGAATAATGCCGCAACGCCGTGACGAGCGTTGACTGCATGGCGGGCTTTCGCGATAATGAAGGGCTGTACTGAACTTCGTCGCCGATCCGAGAGAATTCAAGAGAGTGGCATGGAAACAATTGTTTTGAAAGTATCGATCATGCTGGTTCCGGCCTTGCTGGCGATCATCCTGCATGAGGTTTCCCACGGTTATGTCGCCGAACGTTTCGGCGATCCGACCGCCCGTTTGCTGGGGCGACTGAATCTGAATCCGCTGCGCCATCTCGATCCGATCGGCACCCTGGCCGTCTTTGTCTTCGGTTTCGGCTGGGCGCGGCCGGTTCCGGTCAATGCCGGAAATCTGCGCCATCCGAAACGGGATATGATCTGGGTTTCACTGGCGGGCCCGCTGACCAACCTTTCGCTGGCGGTGCTGTCGGCGTTGTTGCTGAAAGCCATCAGCATGGTCGAGCCGCTGCTGGCGGGCAACAGCGATCTTTTTCTGCAGGTCAGCACGCCGCTGCGGATGATGGCGGCGTTCAGCCTCTACATCAATGTGCTGCTCGGATCGTTCAATCTGTTGCCGGTCCCCCCCCTAGACGGCGGCCGGGTGCTGACCGGGATTCTCCCGCAGCGACAGGCGGCCCTGCTCGGCAAACTGGAACCGTTCGGTTTTGTCCTGATCCTCTTTCTGGTCTTTTTTACCGATGTGTGGAAACTGGTGCTCTCCCCGATCGTCACCGGCATCATTCAGTGGCTGGCCGGCGGGGAGTGGGATCTGGTCCAGCAATCCATGCAGTATCTGTTCGGAAGCTGAGCCGTGTCGATCGAGATCCGTCTTGAAAAATTCGAGGGCCCCCTCGATCTGCTGCTGCACCTGATCAAAACCAATGAAATGGATATTTACGATATCCCGATGGTCGAGATCACCGAACAGTACCTGGCCGTGATCGATCAGATGAAACAGCTCAATCTCGATGTCGCCGGCGAGTTTCTGCTGATGGCCGCGACCCTGATTCATATCAAGTCGCGCCTGCTGCTGCCCGCCAACGACGAGGTCGGCGAGGAGGTCGAAGAGGAGGATCCGCGCGCCGAATTGGTCCGGCGGCTGCTGGAATATCAGCGCTACAAGGACGCCGCCCTGGTTCTGGACGGCTCCGCGCAGCTGGAACGGGACGTTTTTGCCCGGCATTTTGCGGTTCCGGAATACGTCGGGGAGACGGACGACGACGGGGAAACCGTGGGGATCTACCAGTTGACCGCGGCCTTTTGGCGGCTGCTGCGGGACATCCCGAAGGACAGCTACCATGAGGTAGCGGCGGAGCCCCTTTCGGTCGCCGAGCACATCCAGCTGGTCCTGGAGCGACTGCGGGAACAGCCCCGTTTGATGTTTCGCGAGCTGTTCCGGCTGCGGCCGGGGCGCGACGAACTGGTCGTGACCTTTCTCGCGCTGCTCGAACTGGTCAAGATGCGCATGGTCCGCCTGACGCAGACGGAGCGTTTTGGGCCGATCTGGCTGGCGCTGGCGGTGGCTGAAGAGCAGCTTGATACGCTGTCTGTCGAGGAGGATGCTTTTGGCTACGGATGAGTTGAAGCGCATCCTGGAATGCCTGCTTTTTGCCGCCGAGAGCCCCCTGTCGCTTGAGCGGTTGAGTCTGCTCGTCGATCGACCGAAGGGCGAAGTGAAGCCGCTCCTGCAGGAGCTGATCGCCGATTTCGAGCGGTCCGGCCACGGCTTTCAGCTTGCGGAGGTTGCCGGCGGCTTCCAGTTCCGGACCCGCGAGGCGTACGCGGCCTGGGTGCGCAAGCTGAGCAAGGATCGCCCGTTCCGCTTCTCCCAGGCGGCTCTGGAAACGCTGTCGATGGTGGCCTATCGCCAGCCGGTGACCCGCTCGGAAGTCGAATATCTGCGCGGTGTCGATTCGGGCGGGGTGATGAAAACCCTGCTTGAGAAAGGACTGATCCGGATTCTGGGCAAAAAGGACGTGCCGGGTCGGCCCCTGATGTACGGAACCAGTCGCAAATTTCTTGAGTTTTTCGGTCTGCGTGATCTGAATGATTTGCCGACCCTGAAGGAATTCAGCGCCCTCGATCCCGCTTTGGAGCTTGAACAGTTGCACAACGCAGTTCCGTCCGTCCCCCCCGGGACTGCCGAACTGTCCTGAGATTCCCGCCGAGCTGTTTGCCACCCTTTTTGCGACGCCATCCGCTTAGGTTTTTTGCGAAAGCATCATTTATGAAAGAAAAACTGCAGAAATTGATTTCACGTGCCGGCCTCGCCTCGCGGCGCAAGGCGGAACAATGGATCGAACAGGGGCGGGTGTCGGTCAACGGCGTCCGGGCTGAACTGGGCGAGCGTGCCGATCTGGCCCGCGACAAGGTCACCGTCGATGGCCGTTTGCTTCGCCCTGCCGCGGAACAGCTGGTGGTGCTGCTCAACAAGCCGCGCGGTTATGTCTGCACGATGCACGATCCGCAGGGGCGAGCGACGGTGACGCAGCTGGTCGCGTCCGTGCCGCTGCGTCTCTATCCGGTCGGTCGCCTCGATTACAACAGCGAAGGGCTGCTGTTGCTGACCAATGACGGGGACCTGGCCCAGCGCCTGATGCACCCCCGGCATCATGTCGAGAAATGCTACCTGGTCAAGGTGCAGGGGCACCTGAGCCGCGCCGCTCAACAACGGCTGGCGTGCGGCGTCCAGCTGGAAGACGGTCTGACAGCGCCCTGCAGGGTCGGTTCGGTTCGGACCAGCGGGCCGAACAGCTGGTTCGAAATCGTTCTGAAAGAAGGCCGCAACCGTCAGGTCAGACGGATGTGTGAAAGCGTCGGCCATAAGGTCCTGCGCCTGAAAAGAATCCGCATCGATTTTCTGGAGCTGGGCGATTTAAAAACCGGCTCCTTTCGCAGGCTGACTCCGGCCGAGATCGAGCGTTTGCGAAATGCCTGACCGGTGCCGGCCGGTTTCCGCTATAACGGTGTATTCTTCTTTAAATATAAGGGATTGGGCCGCTGCCTCGGACCGGTAATTTTCTTGCAGGGCTCCCGCATAGGCTTGACTTTGCACGTTGTCTTGCATAGTCTGACACATTGAATCGATAACCATATCAAGGAGGGTATCGGACTATACGGATCGAAGCGAAAATTTGGAAGCTTGAGATCAGATGTTGGCTCGTTTGAGAGCTCATAGCCAGAGCTATGGGACGAAAAAGAGCTGAAATATGGGCCAAGCAGCCGAATTTACAGCCGGTTCATGGATAGTCCGACACCCTCCTAGCAGGCGGTCAGGGGGTTTTTTTGACTAATAAGGAAAAGTTACTTGCGTCGGCGCAGAAACATCTGAAGAAGAAGCTCCTGCCGCGCGCGATCAAGGATTTTGCCAAGGTCGTTGAGATCGATCCGAACGACATGCGCTCACGACAGAAATTGGCGGAGCTCTATTCCCGTACAGGAAAATCTTCCGAGGCCTTCGAGCAGTACGAAACGGTCGCCAAGTGTTTCGCCGGCAACGGGTTTTATCTGAAGGCGATTGCCATCTATCGGCAGATGCAGAAGCTCGATCCGAGCCAGATCTCGATCTATGCGCGCCTGGCGGAGCTCAATGAAAAGCAGGGCCTGATCGGCAATGCGCTGGCGGAGTACCGACAGCTGGTCAGTCATTACGAGAAGAACGAGCTGACCGCGGATGCCGTCAGGATCCTCGAAAAAATGCAGGGACTGGACCCTGAAAACCTCAATATCCGGATCAAGCTGGCCGAGGTTCTGACCGCGAACGGTCAGGTCGCCGAGGGTCGGGAGCATTTCGATGCGAGTCTCAAGGTTCTCAGTGACAAGCAGGACTTTGACCGGGCTCTCAAGCTGTATAAAAAGTTTTTGCCGCTGTTTCCGAACGACAATGCCATCCAG
>DASWJX010000163.1:0-22488 GCA_036396915.1 Geopsychrobacteraceae bacterium
TAGGCGTCGCGAAAGGCGCAGGCTTCCCTGGTGCAGATCGGCGATTCGTCGGCCGGATAGAAGAACAGCACCAGCGTCTGTTTGCCGCGAAAATCGCTCAGGCTGAGTTGCCGGCCGCTTTGGTCCGCTCCTGAAAAATCCGGGGCCCGATCGCCCGCTGCGATGCTCTTCATGACATGTCTCCTGAAAGCGCTGCCGGCCCGGCGAACTCCAGCCTAAAACCGGCCCGCCTGCTGGTCCGCCAAGACCAGACCGAAGCTTCTGATCCGGGCCGGATGCAAGGCCGGGGCAGCCGGAGCAGGGCTCGTCCGAAACCCTCCTGGCTTCGGCAAAATCCTGGCGGTTGTCCTTCTGTAACGGACAGGGGCCCGATCGAACCGGCAGTAAAGACCCGAGCCCGGCAGATCAGGGATTCCGATCCGCGGCCGTGTGTCGTTTCGCCAAGTCTACCATAGACCGCTACGCTGTAAGTGCCGGCGGGAAGGACGCTCTCGAAAAGCATGCGTGCGTCCGTTTCCGGCCGGGTCATTTCTGATATTTCGGCGCAAATGCGGCATAATAATAAATGCCACGTGACCGCAAGCGGCCGCCGGATCGGTGCAGGTGCCGCTTCCTGATCACCAGCGCAACATCTTTTTATGACGGCGGGGAGCCATGAACAAGCTGATTGAAGCGGACGCGCTCGAAGTCCGCGATATGACCATCGACGACCTGGCGGCGGTTTTTCATCTCGGCGAAGAGCTCTTCACCTCCGAATTCTCGTCGAGCATGTATCGCACCTGGGACGAGTACGAAATCACCACCCTGTTCAATTCCGACAGCGAATTGTGCCTGGTGGCGGTGCGCGATCACCAGGTGGTCGGTTTCGCGCTGGGGACCACCGTGGAAAAACAGCATTCCGCCTGGAAATACGGCTACCTGGTATGGATCGGGGTGCGCCCCGGGCTCCAGAAATGCGGGGCGGGCGACCGGCTGTTCGCCGAAATCAAGCAGCGCATGGTCGAGCAGGGCGTGCGGATGATCGTCATCGATACCGACGCCGACAACGAGGCCGGCATCCGCTTCTTCGAAAAACAGGGCTTCGACAGCACCCAAAAACATGTCTACATGAGCCTCAACCTGTCCCGGAACCGGCAGAAGCGCAGGAAAAGCCGATGAAAAACGCACTGCTGGAACAGGCATGGAGCGCCATCGACCCGCAACGTCTGCGCCTGACCCTGATGGAGATGATCGACATTTACTCCCCTTCGGGAAAAGAGGAGGACCTGCAGCTCTATCTCGAAGAGCGCCTGGCCGGCGCCGGCATTGCGGTGCGCCGCCAGCAGGTCGAGGAAGGGCGCTACAACCTGGTGGCGACCATGGGGCGCAGCGAGCCGGAACTGTACCTGGTCGGCCATGTCGACACGGTCGCGGCCTGGGATATCGAGTCCTACGCGGCGGCCGAGGAGTGGGGGGTGGTGCGCGGCCTGGGCAGCGCCGACATGAAGGGCGGCTGCGCCGCGATGGTCGAGGCCTGGCTGGCGCTGGCCACCCTGCCCGAGCCACAGCGTCCGGCGCTCGGCTTGCTGCTGGCGGTCGGCGAGGAGGAGAACGGCGACGGCAGCAGCCGCTTTCTCCAGGAGTGCTGCCCGCGGCTGGTGGTGATCGGCGAACCGACCTCGCTGCGGCCCGCCTTCAGCCACTACGGCTACCTGGAGGTGGCGCTGGTGACCCAGGGTCACCGCATCCATTCCTCCCTGCCCGAGCTGGGGCACAATGCCATCGCCTCGATGTTGCAGGTGCTGCTGCAGATCGAAGCTTCGGCCCTGTTCGAACGCAAGCCCCTTGATCTGGTCTATTCGATTCGCGAAATGAGTTCTTCGCGGGCCGGATTCGTGGTTCCCGACCGCTGCGAAACCCTGATCGACCTGCATCTCGCGCCGGAGGTCGAGCCGTCCAGGGTCCGCCGGGACATCGAAAAGGTCCTCGCCAAGGCCCGGCGCACCATCAAGGATCTCGATCTCGAAGTCAGTTTCGACTACGAAGCTGCGGGCTACCAGCTGGAGCTGAGCGGCCGGATCGTCCGGGTTCTCGAAGAGATCTGTCCGCGCCTGAACCTGCCGTTGCAGTTCGTGCCGTTCCGTTCCCATTCCGACGGCAACCTGTTCTTCCAGGCCGGCAGCCAGCCGGTGATTCTCGGTCCCGGCTCGCTGGAAACGGCGCACACCGCGGAGGAACAGACCAGCCTCGCCGAGGTCGAGCTGGCGGCGCGGGTCTATACCGCACTGGCGCTCGGCTGAGCAGCTGCCCTGGAACCGTTCCGGACCGCGTTTTTTTGCCGCGTTTCCGGCCGGAATCCGGTCGCCCCGGATGCTGAATTCCCCCGCGACAACAGTCGCTTAGACCTGCTCGGAACCGGCTCGCTGTTTTTTTATTGACAGCCTTTTTTTTTGAGCGTATAGCTTCGCCGAAATGGCATTTTTGCCCTGGAACGCGCAACGACCAAGCGACAAAAGCGACCCCTTTTTAGCCACAGCCGCCAAGCGCCCGGAGATCAGAAATGCCGCCTCGCTGAGAGGTTTTACACGCAGTGGCTTGTTTTCACTAAAAGGGGTTGACCATGCATATCGCACTCGCTTTCAATCAGCGGGCGGAGGAAGACGACCAACCTCCCGCTACCGGCCTGCCGCATCCGCGGCAGCACGATCTCTACGCCGAATGGGATGACAGCTCGACCATTCAGGCGGTCGCCGCCGCCCTGGCCGAGCAGCACCGGGTCTCCCTGGTCCATGCCGACCTTGACGCCTTCGAACAGCTGCGCGCCCTGCGCCCCGAGCTGGTCTTCAATATGAGCGAAGGTCTGTACGGCGCCAGTCGCGAAGCACAGATCCCCGCCCTGCTCGACATGCTGCAAATCCCCTACACCGGCAGTGATCCGCTGACCCTCGGTCTGTGCCTCGACAAACGCCGGACCAAGGAGATCCTCGCCTACCACCGCATCCCGACCCCGGACTTCATCCAGCTGCGCCGGGCCGATCGGCTTCCCGACCGCTTCCGCTTTCCGCTGCTGGTCAAACCGGCGCTCGAAGGATCGAGCAAGGGGATCCGCGACGCTTCGCTGGTTGCCGATGCCCGGCAGCTTCAGCAGCAGCTCGACCGGGTCTGGAGCGAGTACCGGCAACCGGCGCTGGTCGAGGAGTTTCTCGACGGCCGCGAATTTACCGTGGCATTGATCGGCAACGGGGCTGCGCTGCAGGTGCTGCCGATCGTCGAAATCGATTTCAGTTCGCTGCCGGCCGGCGCCAATCCGATCTACTCCTACGAGGCGAAATGGCTCTGGGATACCGACAGCGATCCGCTGCGGATCTTCCATTGCCCCGCTCCCCTCGAACCGCTCTTGCAGCGGAATATCGAGGAGCTCTGCCGCAAAACCTTCCGCCACCTGGGCTGTCGCGACTGGTGCCGCATCGATGTGCGGCTGGACAGCGGCGGCCATCCACAGATCATCGAGGTCAATCCGCTGCCCGGGGTTCTGCCCCGACCGGAGCAGAACAGCTGTTTCCCCAAAGCGGCCCGGGCCGCGGGATTGAGCTATGCCCAGATGATACTCAGCGTCGTCAATGCCGCCTCCCGGCGGCTCGGCCTGGTGGAGAAAAGTGATGCGTGTCGCAGTCTGCTATAACCAGGCCCCGGCCGTCGTCAAACATGGCGAAGCCCGCGACCTGATCGCCGAAGCCGGTGCGTTTGAACAGGCCAGGGCCGTTGACCAGGCCCTGCGCGAACTCGGCTACCGAACCGGCATCATCCCGCTGGCCGACAGTCTGAACGATTTTCTCCGCCGGCTGGAGCAGTTCGCCCCCACTGTCGTTTTCAACCTGTGCGAGGGGTTCCGGGGCAACGCCCGCCAGGAGATGAATGTCGCCGGGGTTTTCGAACTGCTGGGGGTGCCCTTCACCGGGTCGCCGCCGCTTTGTCTCGGCATCTCCCAGGACAAGCCGCGGACCAAGGCGCTGCTGACCCAGAAGGGCCTGCCGACGCCGCCGTCCTGCCTGGCGCTGCCGCACGGAAAATTTCCTGAGGTTGAAACCCTGAAATTCCCGCTGATCGTCAAGCCCCCCTACGAGGACGCCTCGCAGGGGATCGAAACCGCCAGTGTGGTCGACGACAAGCGGGCCTTGATGAAACGCATCCGCTACATCCACGAGGTCTATCAACAGCCGGCCCTGGTGGAGGAGTTCATCGTTGGGCGGGAACTGAACGTCGCCATCCTCGGCGACGGCAAGCTGACCGTCCTGCCGGTCGCGGAGATCACTTTTGCCGCCGACCTGCCCCGCGCCATGGTCTGTTTCGACAGCAAGTGGTCGCCGCGAAGTGCCGCCTGGCACGGGACCCGGCCGGTCTGCCCCGCCGACCTGACCGCCAAGGAGATCCTGCTGGTCAACATGATCGCCCTGCGCACCTTCAAACTGCTCGGCTGCCGCGATTACGCCCGGGTCGATATCCGGCTGCGCAACTTTACGCCGTTCATCCTCGAGGTCAACGCCAACCCCGACCTGTCCCCGGACGCCGGGCTGGCCAGGGCTGCCGCGGCGGCGAAACTGAGCTATCCGAAACTGATCGAACGCATTCTGGGCTGTGCCGTCAAACGAAAGGAGAATTCCCATGCGGGCACTCAAACGCAATGACATGCCGGGACTCAGGAGTCTGCTCGGTCGCCTCAAGGTCGCCGGTTCCTTTACCGGCGACGAAATCGAATGCGCGCTGGAACTGCTGCAGCTGGTTCTCGACCAGCCGGGGCAGAAAGACTACCTGGTGCAGGTGGCGGAAGGTCGCGACGGCCTGGTCGGCTACGTTCTTTACGGACCGGTTCCGCTGACCGTCGGCACCTTCGACATCTACTGGATCGCCACCAGCCCCCAGGTTCACGGCCAGGGGTTCGGCCGCCGCCTGCTGGAGGCCGCCGAGCGCGACATGAAGAAACGCTCGGCCCGCATGATCTGCCTGGAGACCTCCTCCAAAAGCGCCTACGACAGAACCCGCGCGTTCTATGAAAACGCCGGCTATCGGCAGGAGGCGGTGCTGGTCGATTTCTACCGCCCCGGCGACGACCGCATCACCTATGTCAAGCGCTTTAGCTGAGCGGAGGCCGAGCATGGAATCCTGGCAAAGACTGCTGCAGAACAGCCTGACCGATCCGCTGGCCCTGGCGGCGCGCTTCGGCATCGACCCGGCGCCGCTCATCGAAGTGGCCGCGCGCTACCCGATGCGCATCAACCCCTATTATCTGGGTTTGATCCGGCAGGTGGGCGACCCGATCTGGAAACAGGCGGTTCCCGACGCCATGGAGCTGCAGGACCGGGTCTGCCACGTCGATCCGCTCGACGAGGAGCATCAGAGCCCGGTGCCGAACCTGGTGCATCGCTACCCCGATCGCGTCCTGTTCATGATCAGCTCGACCTGCGCCATGTACTGCCGCTTCTGCACCCGCAAACGCAAAGTCGGCTGCGCCGAGATGGAGATCAACGCGGAGAGCATCGCCGCCGGGATCGCCTATATCCGCCAACACGCCGAAATTCGCGACGTGATCCTCTCCGGCGGCGATCCCCTGCTGCGCGGCGACGCAAGCCTCGACGACATTCTCGGTCGTTTGCGGGCGATTCCGCATCTGGAAATCATCCGCATCGGCTCGCGGATTCCGGTGGTGCTGCCGCAACGCGTCACCCCGGCGCTGGTCAGGGTGCTCAAACGCCATCATCCGCTCTATCTCAACACCCACTTCAACCACCCGAGCGAAGTGACCCCCCAGGCGGCGTTGGCCTGCGCCCGGCTGGCCAACGCCGGAATACCGCTGGGCAACCAGACGGTACTGATGCGCGGCGTCAACGACGACCCGCTGGTGATGCGCAGCCTGATGCAACGGCTGCTGGCGATCCGCGTCCGCCCCTACTACATCTACCAGGCCGACCAGGTGCAGGGGACCGATCATTTCCGCACCAGCGTCGAGGAAGGGCTGGAGATCATGCGCGCCCTGCGCGGCCACACCTCGGGGCTGGCGGTGCCGACCTATGTCATCGACGCGCCGGGCGGCGGCGGCAAGATTCCGCTGCTGCCCGACTATCTGCAGCAGCTCGGCAGCGAGGTGCTGCTGAAAAACTATCGCGGCGCGCTTTATCGCTACACCAACGCCGCGCCGGCCTGCTGAGCCGCGCTTTTTCAAAAGAGAGCGACCATGTTCCGTATTCGACGCATTTTCGACAGCTGGCTGCCGGTCAATCGCCGGATTCTCGAACAGGTTCAGCAGATTCTCCGCGAGCAGTTTCCCGGCCTGAGCGACAGGGAGGTCGAAAAGCTCCCCCGGCAGCTGGACAACCCCCTCAAGCACGGCTTTCGCGCCATCCTCTACGTGGCCGAAGGGGCGCGCAGCGGGGTCAAGGGGTTTGCCCTGCTGCTGCATGATCCGGAGCTTGGCTTCGACTATCTCGACTACATCTCGGCGGCGGCCGAGATGACCGGCCGCGGCATCGGCGGGGCGCTCTACGAGCGGCTGCGCGCCGATGCGCTGCTCTGGAACAGTCGCGGGATCTTCTTTGAATGCCTGCCCGATGACCCGGCGCTCTGCCGCAATGCCAAACAGCGGGCGCAGAACCGCGCGCGGCTCAAATTTTACGAACAGTACGGCGCTCTGCCGATCAGCGGCACGGCCTACGAAACCCCGGTCAAGCCCGGCGACGACAGCCCGCCCTACCTGCTGTTCGACCCGCTCGGCAGCCGGCAACCGCTGGCGCAAAAGGATGCCCGGGCCATCGTGCGGGCGATTCTCGAACGAAAATACCGGCATCTCTGCCCGCCGGCCTATGTCGAGCAGGTCGTCGCTTCCTTCAGCGATGATCCGGTGCGCCTGCGCCCGGCGCGCTACCTGAGCCCCGAACAGTTCCGGTCGCCGCAGCGGGGAGCGATCCCCGCGGATCAGCAGATCCTGCTGGTGGTCAACGACCGGCACGACATTCACCATATCCGCGAACGGGGCTATGTCGAGGCGCCGGTGCGGATCCGCTCGATCCTGCGCAAGCTGCAGCCGAGCGGCCTGTTTTGCGAGGTCGCGGTGCGCCGTCACCCGGAAAAGCTGCTGAAACGGGTTCACGACCCCGGCTTCATCCGTTACCTCAAGACCGTCTGCATCGGCCTGCCGGAGGGGAAGACGGTCTACCCCTATGTCTTCCCGATCCGCAATCGGTCCCGGCCGCCGCGCGAGCGGGCGATCCGCGCCGGCTATTACTGCATCGACACCTTTACGCCGCTGACCTCCAACGCCTACCCCGCCGCCCGCCGCGCCACCGATTGCGCCCTGACCGCGGCCGGCGGCCTGCTGGACGGACAGCGGCTGGCCTATGCCCTGGTACGCCCGCCGGGGCACCATGCCGAGCGCAACAGCTATGGCGGCTTCTGTTATTTCAATTCGACAGCGGTGGCCGCCGAACTGCTCGCCGACCACGGGCGGGTCGCCGTCCTCGACATCGATTACCATCACGGCAACGGCACCCAGGAGATCTTTTACCGGCGCGACGATGTCCTGACCCTCTCGATCCACGGCCACCCCCGTTTCGCCTACCCCTACTTCAGCGGCTTCGCCCAGGAACAGGGGGAAGGTGCGGGGCATGGCTGCAACCAGAACTACCCGCTGACCGAGGATCTGGACGGTGCCGAGTATCGCCAGGTGCTGATCCGCGCGCTGCGGCGGGTGCGGAAATTCAAGCCGCGCTTTCTGGTCGTCGCCCTGGGGCTGGACACCGCCAAGGGCGATCCCACCGGCAGCTGGAGCCTCTCCGCCGAGGACTTCTCGGCCAACGGCAGGCTGCTGGGGGGCTTGCGGCTGCCGACCCTGGTGGTTCAGGAGGGGGGCTACGACAGCCGGGCGCTGGGCACCAATGCCCTGAACTTTTTCAAGGGACTCTGGTCCGGGACCTACGGCGATGTCTGACCGGCCGTCAGCGGTCATTGATTTTCACACCCCAACTCTCTGGTAGACTTAGGTTTATGGACCTGCAGCTCTTTGCTCAGCTCGACCTCTCCATCGCACCGCTCGACTGGAGCGGTCTGTCCACCACCTTCCTCTGCGGGGCGATCGTCGGCCTCGAACGCCAACTCTGCGGCAAGCCGGCCGGGATCCGCACCAGCACCCTGATCTGCATGGGCACCTATATCTTCGTCGTCGTCGGCGTCTTCCTGGCCGGCGCCAGCGGGGATCCGTCGCGGGTGATCGGGCAGGTGATTACCGGCATCGGCTTCCTCGGCGCCGGGGTGATCCTGACCCGCGAGGGGTCGGTGCAGGGCGTCACCTCGGCCGCCACCATCTGGGTGCTGGCGGCGATCGGGGTGCTGGCGGGAAGCGGACGGCACGGCGCCGCCATCATCGTCGCGCTGTTGACGGTCGGGATTCTGATCGGGGTCAATATCCTCGAATCGGCATTTGTCGGGCTGCAGCGCGGCGTGCATGTGCGGATCAAGGGCCTGCGCCGCCGGCAGGGCGAGGAGGAGCAGTAAATGGAGATCAACGGATCGCTGCTGATCATTCTACTGGCGATTTTCTGCGCCCGGATCGTCGATGTCTCGATCGGCACGTTGCGGATCATCTTTCTGACCCGGGGGATGAAGTACCTGGCGGCGCTGCTCGGCTTCGCCGAATCGCTGATCTGGATCATCGCCATCAGCCAGGTGATGAACAACGTCAACAACTGGATGGCCTATCTCGCTTTTGCCGGAGGCTTTTCCAGCGGCAACGTGGTCGGCATCTGGCTGGAAGAGAAGATCGCCCTGGGCACCCTGATCGTCCGGATCATCACCCAGCACGAGGCCGAGGCACTGGTCGACGCCCTGCGCGCCGCAGGCTTCGGCGTGACCAATGTCGACGGCCAAGGGGAGTCCGGCCGGGTGATGGTGATTTTTACCATCGTGCGCCGCAAACGCCTGGCGCAGGTGATCGCCCTGATCCGCCGCTACAACCCCAACGCCTCCTACACGGTCGAGGATGTCCGCTTCGCCAGTTCGCCGCTTGCCGGGCTGGCCACGACCCGGCGCCCCTTTGCCCTGCGCCGTCCGTTCAAACTCAGAAAATAGGGATGGCGTCGCAAAAAGTCCGCCCTGCGGCGTTACGGCGTTTTTTCAGGACCTCGACATAGCTGATCTATGCCTTCGCCCCTGAAAAACCACCAGGCCTTGCAGGTCGAAATTTTTGCCTGGCCATCCTCTTAAGTTGCTGCGAGAGCATCAAGGCGCCGTGACACCGGGGAACCGTTTCCGGTATCTAACGCGCGGGGTTCAATGGCATAATCAGCCGGTGCGCGGTGCACAGCGACCGCTGCAACATGCTGGCGGAGACAGACGATGCAGGATTCCCTGACCCTTCTGAAAAAAATCACCCAGGAAGCGGCCGCCGCCGCTTCCCCGGCCCGGCAGATGATCCATATCGTTTCCGCCGTGCGCGCGGCGATGCGGGTCAGTGTCTGCAGCCTCTACACCGCCGACGACGACGGCGGGCTGACCCTGGCCGCCAGCGACGGCCTCGACCCGGCCTCGGTCGGCAAGGTCAAACTTGCCGAAGGGCAAGGGCTGGTCGGCACCATCGCCCGCGGCAATCATCCCCTCAACCTCGAAGATGCGGCACGGCACCCCGAGTACCGTTATTTTCCCGAGACCCACGAGGAACAGTACCGCGCCTTTCTCGGCGTCCCGCTGGTGCATCTGCGCCGTTTGATCGGCGTGCTGGTGGTGCAGGAACAGCAGCGCCGCAAATTCAGCGACGACGAGGAGGCCTTCCTGGTGACCGTTGCCGCCCAGCTGGCGGCCACCCTGTCGCTCGACCGCGAGCGCGCCCCGCAGGACACGGAGAACCGGTCGGCAGCCATGACGCGACGGATCGTCGGCGTCAAGGGGGCCGGCGGCATCGGCATCGGCACCCTGCAGCTGCTGACGGAATGCGACCTGGAGCAGGTCGTCGACCGGGAAGGCAGCGCTGTCGAAACGGAACTCGCAGCCTTCCGCAGCGCCCTGCAGGACTGCCGGAACGAGCTGGAGCAGGGCTCCCGCTCGCTGGAGGAACATCTGCCGGGGGACGTGGCATCGATCTTTTCGGTCTACCGGATGCTGCTCGACAGCACGGAACTGATCCAGGGCGTGGAGCAGCGGATTGCCCGGGGCAACTGGGCGCCGGGGGCCCTGCGCGCGACGATCCTCGACTATGCGGCGCGCTTCGAACAGATGGAAGATCCCTATCTCCGTTCGCGCGCCGAGGACGTGCTGAATATCGGCAACAAGCTCTACGGCAAACTGCGCGGCCAGAGCGCCCCGGTCGGCCGGGAGCAGAACCTGATCCTGACCGGCGAGCTGGTCAGCATCGCCGATATCGCCCGCTACAAACCCGAGCAGCTGGCCGGCATCTTCTGCCTGTCCGGTTCGAGCCTGTCGCACACGGCGGTGCTGGCCAACGCCCTCGGCCTGCCGGCGGTGATGGGCGCCGGCAAGGTCCGGGATCTGCAGCAGGGCGCTCCGGCGATTCTCGACGGACACCAGGGGCAGGTGATTCTCAATCCGGGCCCGACGGTGGTGGAGGAATTCCAGGCGCTGGCCAGCCGCGAACGCCACCTGATCGAGGAGCTGGCAGAACTCAAAGACCTGCCGGCGATCACCCCGGACGGCCATCGCATCAAACTCTACGCCAACACCGGGCTGATGGCCGACGTCTCCCCCGGCCTCAAGCGCGGCGCCGAAGGGGTCGGACTCTATCGCTCGGAAATCCCCTTCATGGGTCATGAGAATTTCCCCACCGAGGAGGAACAGCGGGAGATTTACCGCCACGTCCTGGCCGCCTATGCCGGGCGGCCGGTGACCATCCGCACCCTCGACATCGGCGGCGACAAGACGCTCCCCTATTACCGTTTCAGTGAGGAGAATCCCTATCTCGGCTGGCGGGGCATCCGTTTCACCCTCGACAACCGGCCGATCTTCATGACCCAGATCCGCGCCATGCTGCGGGCCGCCGAGGGTCTCGACAATCTGCAGATCCTGCTGCCGATGGTCAGCCGGGTGGATGAACTCGATGCCTTCGGCGAACTGCTCGAAGACGCCTGCGCGCAGCTGCGCGCCGAAGGGCACAGCATTCAGCGCCCGCCGGTGGGGATCATGGTCGAGGTGCCGGCGGCGGTCAATCTGCTCCCCTTCTTCGCCCGGCGCATCAACTTCGTCTCGATCGGCTCCAACGATCTGACCCAGTACCTGCTGGCGCTGGATCGCAACAACGCCCGCGTTTCACGGCTGTTCGACAACCTGCACCCGGCGGTGCTGCAGGAGATCCATCGCATCGTGCAGCGCTGCCGGCGGCTCGGCCTGCCGGTCAGCCTGTGCGGGGAGATGGCCGCCGACCCGCTGGCGGTGGTGCTGCTGCTGGGGATGCGGATCGAAGCCCTGAGCATGAGCGCCTACAACCTGCCGAAAATCAAGTGGCTGGTGCGCACGCTGCCGGCCCGGGTCGCCGAACGTGCCCTGCAGGAGGCGCTGACCATGGAACACGAAAGCCAGATCCGGCAACTGACCAGAGAGCTGCTGAGCAGGCACAACCTCGACCGGCTGGCCGGCTGAGCGAAGCGACGCCCGGAAGCGGCTGGCCACAGCTGGTAGGGAATCTTCCAAACCGATCCATCCTGATACGGAATGTCCCGGAACGGTTCGTCTACGCTCAAATCCTTCCTCGCCAGCGTTTTATCCACCCCCCGAAAATACTGCGCTTCCCGCTTCTGCAAAGATGGCATGCCTTTCGCTTAAAGAACAGAAAAGCAACTCTTTATCAGATATTTGCGGGGTATACATGTTCGCCGTTGTGAAAAATGACCTGATCGCTCCCAGACTGCATCGTCTCGTTGTCAAGGCGCCGAGAATTGCGGCGGCCCGCCAGCCCGGACAGTTTGTCATGGTCCGGGAGAGCGCCGGAGCAGAACGCATCCCTCTGACCATCGGCGATGCCGATCCCGACCAGGGGACCATCTCCCTGTTCGTGCAGGCGATCGGCGCCTCGACGCAAAAAATCGTCACTGTTCCGCCGGGGGGATTTCTGCTGGATGTGGCCGGCCCGCTGGGCATGCCGACCGAGATCGAAGCCTGGGGGCGCGTCGCCTGCGTCGGCGGCGGCGTCGGCACCGCGGTGCTCTACCCGATGGCCAAGGCCCTGGCCGCCGCCGGCAACCGGGTGACCGCCGTCATCGGCGGCCGCACCAGGTCGCTGATCATCCTGGCCGACGAACTGGCCGAGTTCTGTGACCAGCTGCGGATCACCACCGACGACGGCAGCAGCGGCAGCAAGGGGTTTGTGACCGATGAACTGCAGACCCTGATCGACGATCCGGACGCCCGCCCGGCGACGGTTTTCGCCGTCGGCCCGGTGCCGATGATGCGGGCCGTGGCCGAACTGACCCGCCCCCATGCGATCCCCACGGTGGTCAGCCTCAATCCGATCATGATCGACGGCACCGGCATGTGCGGCGGCTGTCGGGTGCAGATCGGCGACGAAACCAGATTTGCCTGCGTCGACGGTCCCGAGTTCGACGGACACCTGGTCGACTTTGCCGGCCTGTCCAAACGCTTGACCATGTATAAAAACCACGAGGAAGCCTGTCAGCTGTTCGGCAGCTAAGGAAATCACCATGAGCTCAACCCTCAGCCCCAAGGCGCGGATGGCCATTTCGCGCACCCGGATGCCGGCCCAGCCGTCGCTGGCCCGCAGCAAAAATTTCAAGGAAGTCAACCTCGGCCTGTCCGAGGCGGCCGCCATCGAAGAGGCCCACCGCTGCCTGCTGTGCCGTGGACGTAACTGCGTGTCCGGCTGCCCGGTGGCGGTGTCGATCCCCGAATTCATCGGCGCCCTGGCCGCCGGCCAGCTCGCCGAAGCCGCCGGCATCCTGCAGCGGGACAACGCCCTGCCGGCGGTCTGCGGCCGGGTCTGCCCCCAGGAAAGCCAGTGCGAGGCGCACTGCGTGCGCGGCAAGCAAGGGGACGCGGTGGCCATCGGCTACCTGGAACGCTTCGTCGCCGACTGGGCCACGGCCAACAGCGAAACCCTCGCCCCGCTCGCGCTCCCCGCAGCGAGCGGCCGGCGGGTGGCGGTGGTCGGCTGCGGACCGGCCGGTCTGACGGTCGCCGGGGAGCTGGCGGGCCAAGGGCACCAGGTCACCATTTTCGAGGCCCTGCACGACACCGGCGGGGTGCTGCGCTACGGCATTCCCGAATTCCGCCTGCCGAAAGAGATTATCGATGTCGAAGTCGAGCGCCTGATGGACCGGGGCGTGCAGATCGAATGCAACGTCATCATCGGCAAGACCATGACCCTGTCCGATCTCCGGCTCGCGTACGATGCCGTTTTCCTCGGCAACGGCGCCGGCCTGCCGGTTCTGCTCGACCTGCCGGGGGAGAATCTCAACGGCGTCTATGCCGCCAACGAATATCTCACCCGCATCAACCTGATGGGCGCGGGGCAGACCGCCCATTGCCCGACGCCGATTATCAAGGGGAAAAAGGTCGCGGTCATCGGCGCCGGCAACACGGCCATGGATTGTGTGCGCACCGCCCGCCGGCTGGGGGCCGAAGCGGCGATGATCGTCTATCGCCGCGAAGAAGAGCAGATGCCGGCCCGGGTCGAGGAGATCCATCACGCCAAAGAGGAGGGCGTCGAATTCGTGATGCTCGCCGCGCCGCTGGAAATCAGAGGCGACGACCGCGACTGGGTCGCGTCGCTGCTCTGCCAGAAGATGGCTCTGGCCGAGGCCGATGACTCGGGACGCCGCCGGCCGATACCCATCGCGGGCGAAACCTTTCTGCTGGAAACCGACGTGGTGATCAACGCCCTGGGGACCAGGGCCAACCCCCTGCTGACGGCGACGGCCCCCGACCTGCAGTTGAACCGCTGGGGGAACATCAGCGCCAACGAAGACGGCAGCACCAGCCTGCCCGGCGTCTTCGCCGGCGGGGATATCGTCAGGGGCGGCGCGACCGTGATCCTGGCCATGGGGGACGGCAAGCGGGCGGCCGCCGGCATCGACGCCTATCTGCACTCCCTGCCGAAGCGGCATTGACCGCGAAAATCACCCTTGCGGGCCCGAGACGATCGAAACAACCGTAAGTGACGACCAACGACGGACGACAGATAACAACTTGAAAAGGAGAAAGATGATGGCGAAAAGCAAAGAGAACGCAAAAAAGTACATTATTTCCTGCCGGGTCGATGACCATGAGATGAGCATGCTCAAGCAGCGCGCCCATCAGGACGGGGTCAGCATCACCCAATTGCTGCGCAGCTGCCTCGACATCGCCGAGAGCAATACCCGCAGCCAGGCCGCAAACCGGAACTATGCCTGCGGTTGAACGTAGCGCGCACGCAACCCGGAGAACCGGGTGAAACCGGCCTGTCACAACGCTGTTGTTGCCGGCCGGTTTCACCCGGGATCATTTCCCGTTCGCCCCCCCCCCTCCCCTTGTTCGCACCAGAAGCGGCATGCTAAATTAAAAACAGGTAGTCGGCCTGCGCTGACCACGCAACAGGGCTCAACGATCATCCGAGCAATCATCCGCGTCCGCGCAGGAATTTTGTTTCCTTAAAAGAGACGTCTTGCAAACCGGGCATGGCGCATTAACATAGATGCTTGAGACGGGTTGACGACACCCCGGTTGGTGAGGAGGTAGTCATGAAAGCAGCGCCCAACGTCCCTCTGGTTCTCGGACTTTGCATCCTTCCTTTGCTGGTTTTCTGCCTCGTCCTCTCGCCGCGACCGGCCCGCGCCCAGGAGAGCGGCGCTCTCGACACTTCGGCAAATTTCAGTCGCGAGCAGCTGGCCCAGATGCTCGCGCCGGTCGCCCTCTATCCCGATGTCCTGCTGAGCCAGGTGCTGATGGCATCGACCTATCCCATTGAAATCATCGAGGCCGACCGCTGGGTCAGACAGCATCCGACCCTCAAGGACAAAGCACTCGATGCGGAGCTCCTGACCCGGGACTGGGATCCCAGCGTCAAGGCGCTCTGTCACTTCCCGTCGATCCTGACCCTGATGAGCGAACGGATCGCCGAGACCACCAACCTCGGTAACGCCTTTCTCGCCCAGGAGGCCGAGGTCCTGGCGACGGTCCAGGAACTGCGCGCCAAGGCCCGTGCCGAGGGCAACCTCGCCACCACCGCCGAGCAGAAGGTCATTGTCGAAAAGGAAACGATCGTCATCCAACCGGCCGATCCCCGCACCATCTACGTGCCGTACTATGACCCCTTCTACGTCTACGGCCCCTGGTGGTATCCGGCCTTTCCGCCCTACTACTGGCACCCGGTGGGGGTACGGCTGGGGGTCGGCATCGCGTACTGGCCCGGCATCCATTTCGGCTTTGTCTTCGGCACCTGGAGCCACTTCGACTGGCACCGCCACCATATCCACATCGATGTCCACAAGCGACCGAGATTCGTCAGGCATGATCACTGGAGATCGGATTCGGGCCGCTGGCACCATGTCACCAGGCATCGCCGGGGCGTCGCCTACCGCGACCAGGAGACCGCCCGGAGATTCGGTCAGCAGCCCGTCCGGGTCCGGGAGTTCGGGCGCGACACCCGCGGTTTTTCCGGGCGGAGCGGCGACCAGCGGATCCGCGTCGACCGGGGCCTGCGCAGCGTTGCACCGCCTGCCGTGGAACGCGACCGGCAACGGCAACAGCGGGATGAGCAGGTGGAGCGTCAGCGGCAACAGCGTCAATCCGACGACCGCCTCAGGCAGGAGCGGCAACGCAGCGACCGCGAGCGGGTCGAGAGACAACGGCAGGATCGAACACGGATCGAGAGGCAACTGCGGGTGCCGAGCGAGCGGAGCCAGCCGCAACGGTTCGAGCGCGAGCAGCGCGGCAGGAGCCGTGACAATGTCTTCAACCGGGTCGGAGAAGGCAGAAGAGAGCGTCACTCCAGCGAGCGCGGCCGCAGCAGCCGAAAACGGCTGGACGATGGCGGCAGCAACCGCGGCCGACGCTGAACCGCAAGCCTGATCCGCTTCAGACTGAGAGGGACACAGACCATGGCACTGAACGCACCTTATGGCCGGAGCTTGCAGCTGCTGCTCGGCGCGACACTGTTGCTGATTTTCATCGGCCCGGTCACGGCCGGAGCGGCGACGCAGCAGCGCGGTTTCGCCGCGCCGCAACAGGCGGTGGACGCGCTGATCGCTGGCGTGCAAAGCGACGGCGACAGCGAACTGCTCGCCCTGCTGGGAGCGGAGGCGGAAGATCTGATCTCCTCGGGCGACAAGGTCGCCGACCAAATCGGCAGGGAGCGCTTTCTGGCGGCGGCCGGGGAGCAACTCGAGCTTGAAGCGGAGGGCGACAATCGCGTGCAGCTTTTGGTCGGCGCTGAGAACTATCCGTTTCCGATTCCTCTCGTGCGCAGCGGCGAGGAGTGGCGGTTCGACACCCGGGCGGGGGTAGAGGAAATTCTCAACCGGCGCATCGGTCGCAACGAACTGAAAACCATCGAGGTGGTTCAGGCCTATACGGAAGCCCAGCGCGAGTATGCCTGCCGGAAATTCAACGGCGCCGGCCAGGAATTCGCGCAGAAATTCTCCAGCAGTCCGGGCAGCAAAGACGGACTCTACTGGCCCGCCGCCGAGGGGGAGCAGGAAAGTCCGTTCGGCCCGCTGATCGCGGAGGCCGCCGAGCAGGGCTATGCGGGCGGGCTGGCCGAGAATCCCCCCGAACCCTTCCAGGGCTATTATTTCAAAATTCTGAAAGCCCAGGGCGAACATGCCACCGGCGGCGCATTCGACTACGTGGCCAACGGCAAAATGATCCTCGGCTTCGCCCTGGTCGCCTACCCCGCCAAGTACGGGGCGTCGGGCATCATGACCTTCATCGTCAATCAGCAAGGGGTGATCTATGAAAAAGATCTCGGCGAAACCACGGCGGCGACCGCGGCGGCGCTGACCCGCTTCGATCCCGACGACAGCTGGCGCCGATATGAGGAAGACGCCGACCGCTGAGCCGTTGCGGGGCCGGGCGTCGTCAGCAGAAACCTTATCCCTTCAACCGCCGATCTGCGACATGGCAAAGGGCAGGTGCGGAGCTTGCGCGGTCGAGACATGATGCCGCGCCGGCTTGGCGCCGATCAGCTCCCGGATGACCGCAACCAGGGGCGCATTGCCGTCGCCCTGCAGCGCGGCACGCACGTCGATGCGCCGGTCGGAGAACAGGCAGCTGCTGGCATGGCCGGCGGCGGAGATCCGGATTCGGTTGCACTGCGCGCAGAAATGCCCCGACAGCGGCGTGATCAGGCCGAAGCTGCCGCGGGCGCCCTTGACGCGAAACATCCTCGCCGGGCCGCAGCGCCGCTCCGCCGCCAGCTCCTCGACCTGGTGGCTGCAGGTGATCCGCGCGAGGATCTGTTGCCCGGTCAACACCAGCGACTGCCAGTCCGGCGCCTTGATGACCGGCATATATTCGATGAAGCGTACGCTCAGCGCCTGGTCCAGGGTCATGCGGATGAAGTCGGGGATCTCGCCGTCGTTCACCCCGCGCATGATCACCGTGTTGATCTTGACCGGTAGTCCGCTGTAACCGGCGGCCTCGATGCCCGCCAGGACGTCGTCAAGCCGCCCCTGGCGGGTGATGCGGGCAAAAGTTTCCGGCTCAAGCGAGTCGAGACTGATATTCAGCCGGGCGACGCCGGCGTCGCGCAGCTCGTCGGCCATGGCCGGCAGCAGCGTGCCGTTGGTGGTCAGCACCAGTTCCTTGAGTCGGGGCAGGCTCGACAGCCGGGCGAGAAAGTCGACGATGCCCCTGCGCACCAGCGGCTCTCCGCCGGTGATGCGGATTTTTTCAATCCCCAGCTCGGTGGCCACGGTCGCAATCCGGTAGAGCTCCTCGAAACCGAGCATTGCGCCGGGGCGGCGCTGGCGCGCACCTTCGGCAGGCATGCAGTAGCTGCAGCGCAGATTGCAGCGGTCGGTCACCGAGAGTCTCAGGTAGTTGACCCGGCGGCCGTGGGGATCGATCAGCTCTGTCCGCTTGCGGTCGTCGCTAAACATCCCGGCGCCATCACCAGTCGATCTGTTCAAAATCCATCTCCCGCAGATCCACCGTCAGCATCCGGTCGCGCAGCGGCGCACCCTCCGACAGCAGGACCTTGCAGACTTCGGCCGCCTCCAGGCTGGCGATCAGTGCAGGGGTGAAGGAGGGGTTGCCGAGCTGCTGTTCCGCGCCCTTGTCAGCCGCTGCCGGGGGATAGATGTGGTTCAGGGAGGGGTCGCCGGGGAAGACGGTGCAGATGTGTCCGTACCAGCCGGCGATCGCCCCGTGGACCAGCGGTACGCCCAGAGCGGCGCAGCAGTCGGCCAGGGCCAGCCGCACCCTGACGCTGTCCAGGCAGTCGATGACGATATCGGCGCCCTGCAGCAGTCGCGCCCCGTTGTCCGGGCCGAAGGCCTGCGGCAGGGCGGTAACCGTGACGGCGGGATTGATCGCGGCGATTCTCTCGGCGGCGGCCAGAGCCTTGGGCCGGCCCAGGTTGGCGATCGTGGCCAGCAGTTGCCGGTTCAGATTGTGCTCGACGAAAATATCGGGATCGATGGCGATGAGCCTGCCGACCCCCAGGCGGGACAGCTGTTCGAGAACGTAGCCGCCGAGTCCGCCGCAGCCGACCACTGCCGCGCAGCTGCCGAACAGGCGCTGCTGCTGGGCGATGGAAAGCATCGCCCGGTTGCGCTGGTAGCGGGCCGGCAGCAGGTCGTTGGCGAGGGCCACGGCTTCCACCGCGGCGCTGCTTGTCGCGAAGCGCCGGGCGGCTTCGCGCTGAGCGGGCCAGGGGAGCAGATCCCCATCGCTGCGCCGGCGCAGCCAGGCGAGCAGCTCATTCATCTCAACCGCCGCCGACCAGGGGGAACAGCGAGAGCGTATCCCCCTCGTTGAGGGTTTGCGCCAGTGGCGCATGCCGGCCGTTGACCAGCACGATGCCGATTTCCGGCTCGGGGATGGTCAGGGACGCGACCACATCGCCGCAGCTGCTGGGCACGGGGAGCTCCTGTTCCCGGACCTTGAAACGGCCGAGGCGAAAATTGGCAAACAGCTTAACCGTAACCTTCATATGAATCTCACCCTTGATGGCGTCGCAAAAACTCACCAACTGCTGCGTTGCTGCACTTGCTCTCGCTGCTTCGACGTACAAAAGCACGCCTCATTGCTCGACAATCGCGCGCCTTGCATTTGGCGCTTTTTGCTTAGCCATCCATGTTGAAGATTTTTTGCGAAAGCATCACTCTTACTGGCAGCTTCCGGTCAGCGCCGCCCGCACCGGGGGGCGATGAAAAAATCCCGGTGTGGTCGCGGTCAGGCGACCACACCGGGCAGGAGAGAGAGCCTAAACTCTCTTGAGAGACAGCTTAGAAGTTCCAGAACTCGTCGATTTCCTCGCCGGTGAAGTCCCAGACCGCATTGTGCGGCGCGACCGGCTCGCTGAAGAACTCGGGCAGACGGTCGTCCTTGCTGGTGAAGCCGGCGGCGATGTTGAAGGCCCGCTCGGTCTTGAGGACGCTCTGGCCGAGCGCGGTGACGTCGTCGCCGGTCAGTTCGATGCCGAAGCGGGCGTTGATCATGTCGATCAGGGCCGGCAGACACTCGGGAATATCGAGCGCCGGGAAGGCGATGAAGATGCACATGCCGGTCGAATCGACGGCGGCGGTGGCAATCTGCAGGTTGCGGGACAGCTCGACCTGGCCGTCCTTCTTCAGCGGATCGACGAAGCCGCCGACGTTGAGGATGTTGGTGGCGATGGTGTAGCCGGCGGTGTGGTCGGCGCCCATGGTGCTGGTGGCGTAGGTGATGCCGATCCCCTTGACGCTGCGCGGATCGTAGGCCGGGATGCCCTGGTTCTTGACCACCGGAACGCGGGTCTGGCCGTAGACCCGGCCGACTTCGCCGGCGCCGCCGCCGAGAATCCGGCCGAGCGGGGTGACCTTGCCGATCTCGTCCCTGAGCAGGCGGATCACGCCCTTGCCGTCACCGAAGGGGAGCACGCCCGCTTCCATGGCGACACCGAACATGACGGCGGTCTCGATGGAGTCGACGCCGATGTCATCCATGATGTTGTCGGCTTCGGCGATGTCGTCGAGGGTTTCGATGCAGCAGTTGGCGCCCAGGCCCCAGATCGTCTCGTACTCGAAGCCGGAGGTCAGGTACTTGCCGTCCTTGTCGTTGTAGACCTGCGAGCACTGAATGATGCAACCGGCATGACAGCCGTGCTTGGTTTTGCCGCCGCGGGCGACGATGGTGTCGTGCATCGTCTCGCCGCTGATGTTGTCGTGGGCGTCGAACTGGCCGTAGGTGAAGTTGCGGGTCGGCAGGCCGCCGGCCTCGTTGAGGATATTGACCAGAACGTTGGTGCCGTAGGTCGGCAGGCCTTCGCCGGCGACCGGGTGATCGAGCAGGGCCTTGGCGAAGGTGCGCGCCGCGACCTTGAATTTTTCGGGATCGGCGATGCTGACGGCGCCGGCGCCGGAGGCATCGATGGTGATGTACTTGATCTTCTTCGAGCCCATGACCGCGCCCATGCCGCCGCGGCCGTGGCTGCGGATCTTGCTGTCGGGGTCCTTGACCGAGATGTTGGCGGCGGCCATCCTGGCCTCGCCGGCCTGGCCGATGGTGATGATGCCGACCTTCTTGTCGAGCTTGGCCTCAAGCGCCTCGATGACGGCGAAGTTGCCCTTGCCGACCAGCTCGGATTCCTCGCTGATGGTCACCCCGTCAGCCGTGAGATTGAGGCTGTAGAATTTGTCCTGCTTCGGCAGGCCTTCGATGATCAGGGCCTTGATGCCCATCTTGGCGAACTGCTGGGCGCTGGTGCCGCCGGCGTTGCTCTCCTTGATGGTGCCGGTCAGCGGGCTCTTGGCGCCGCAGGACATGCGGCCGGAGTTGGCCGCCGCGGTGCCCGAAAGCAGACCCGGGGCGAAGACCAGCTTGTTCTTGGCACCCAGGGGGTGGCAGGCCGGATCGACCTCCGCGGCGACGATGGTGGAGGTCAGGGCGCGTCCGCCGAGTCCGGCCCAGTCCTTAGGCACGTCCTCGACGCTGGTGGTGAGATCGGTCATATTGACGCGGAAAATCTTGTCCATGGTACATACTCCCTTTCATAAAGATTTGGCGTGATGCGATGGCGCGCGTAATCTCCTTTCCAAAAGGGAGGCCGCGCCGTTTCCGGCGAAACCCGTCGGCCTGCCGCCATCAGGAAAATCCTCTAAGGCGCTCAGGCTCGGAGACTGGAGTTTTTGCGAAAGCATCGAACAATGAGAACAGCGGGTGCATCGAGCGCAAAAACGGGGCCAGGGGAAGCTTCCCCCTGGCCCCGGAATGCATGACGCTTACATGGCGGCCTTGTAGATACCGACGACGTCGTCGAGGTTGGCCTTGCGGGGGTTGGTCAGCATGCAGGCATCGTTCTGGGCATTTTCACCCATGATGCGCAGGTCGGTTTCCTTGACATTCAGTGCCGTCAGGCCGGCAGGAATCCCGATGTCCGCGGACAGCTTGCGGATGGCGGCGATGCCCTTGGCGGCGGCGTCGACATCGGAGAGGCCGTCGATGTTCTCGCCCATGGCCACGGCGATGTCGGCGAAGCGCTTGGGATTGGAGATCATGTTGAACTCGCAGACGGCCGGCAGCAGGATGGCATTGCAGACGCCGTGGGGCAGGTTGTAGAAGCCGCCGAGCTGATGGGCCATGGCGTGAACGTAGCCGAGGCTGGCGTTGTTGAAGGCCATGCCGGCCAGGTACTCGGCATAGGCCATCTTGTCGCGCGCCTCGAGATTTTCACCGTTGGCGACGGCGGGACGCAGGTACTCGGCGACCAGCTCGATCGCTTTGATCGCGCAGGCGTCGGTGATCGGGGTGGCGATGGTCGAAACGTAGGCCTCGACCGCGTGGGTCAGGGCGTCCATGCCGGTGGCGGCGGTCAGCGGAGCCGGCTTGCCGATCATCAGCACCGGGTCGTTGATGGCAATGTTCGGGGTGCAGCGCCAGTCGACGATGGCCATCTTCACTTTGGTGTCGGTGTTGGTGATGATGCAGAAGCGGGTCATTTCCGAAGCGGTGCCGGCGGTGGTGTTGATGGCGACGAAGGGGGGCATCGGCTTGGTGGTCTTGTTGACGCCTTCGCAGTCGCGGATGTGGCCGCCGTTGGTGGCGACCATGCCGATCCCCTTGGCGCAGTCGTGGGAGGAGCCGCCGCCGAGGGAGATGATGGTGTCGCACTTCTCGTCCTGATAGACTTTCAGCCCGTCGTGGACGTTTTTATCGGTGGGGTTCGGCTCGGCGCCGTCGAAGATGACGACGGTGACGCCGGCGGCTTCCACCTGCTCCTTGATCTGGTCGGCCATGCCCATGGCGGTGATCCCCTTGTCGGTGACCAGCAGGGCCTTCTTGGCGCCGAGGGATTTGACCTGCTCGCCGGCTTCCTTGGAAGAG
>DASWJX010000164.1:0-8357 GCA_036396915.1 Geopsychrobacteraceae bacterium
TTGCTCCGCTTTGAATATCCCCGTACAATGGAACCATGAGCGAGCGACAGAAAAAGCACCCCTGCCCGGACTGCCATTATTGTCAATGGTGCAGTGACGACCGTTGCCGGCTCTGCCTGCGCAGCGATTGCTGCAAAAAGCCGAGCATCGCCGAACAGATTCAACAGTACGAAAAACTCAATCGCGACGCGCAACGCCCATCCGACAAGGCTGAGGCCTCGACAAAATCCCGGAGCTGACCCGGCAACCATTGCCTTGGCCGGGCCGGTTTTTCCTCAGAGCGAAAGGCAGGAACCATGCAGGCCCCGCTCCCGAGGTAACATGGGAACGCCGCCGGGCGGACTTTTTTTTGCGCGCCAGCAGCATGGACATTGCTCCACATTGCGCCACATTGCGCCAATTTATTGAAATAATTTGGAAACCCAGGAAGGGACATGATGTTCGAGGCCTTTGTAACGCTCCATCCGATCCTGCAGGCGCTGCTGGCAACCTGCTTTACCTGGGGGATGACCGCGGCGGGGGCGGCGATCGTCTTCGGCACGCGCCAGGCCGGCCGCAAACTGCTCGACTGGATGCTCGGTTTTGCCGCCGGAGTCATGATTGCCGCCAGCTTCTGGTCACTGCTGGCGCCGGCGATCGACATGTCGGAAAAAAACGGCGTTCCCGGATGGATTCCCGCCGCGGTCGGCTTTATGTTCGGCGGGATCTGCCTGCGCCTGGCCGACCGGGTCTTGCCGCACCTGCATCTCGGTTTTCCCATGGCCGAAGCGGAAGGCGTCAAAACCAGCTGGCATCGCAGCACCCTGCTGGTTCTGGCCATTACCCTGCACAACATTCCGGAAGGTCTGGCGATCGGCGTCGCCTTCGGCGCCGTTGCCGCCGATCTGCCCGCGGCCACCCTGCCGGGGGCCATGGCCCTGGCCCTGGGGATCGGTATCCAGAACTTTCCCGAAGGGCTTGCCGTATCGATGCCTCTGCACCGTGAAGGGATGTCCAAGCTGAAAAGCTTCTGGTACGGGCAGCTGAGCGGCATCGTCGAGCCGATTGCCGGGGTCGTCGGCGCCGCCGTGGTTTTTTTTGCCCAGCCGATCCTCCCCTACGCGCTGTCTTTCGCCGCCGGGGCGATGATCTTCGTGGTCGTCGAAGAGGTTATTCCCGAATCGCAGCGGGGTGACCACACCGACCTGGCCACCATGGGCGCCATGCTCGGCTTTACCGTGATGATGGTGCTCGATGTTGCGCTCGGCTAGCAAAGGGAGGTGACATGAATCCGAAAGATCTCACAATACTGCACATCTCCGCCAAGGTCGCCCTGCCGCTCAGCGAAATCGAGCTCAGCGCGATCCGTGCCCAGGGAGCGGGCGGCCAGAATGTCAACAAGGTGGCCTCCAGCATCCATCTGCGTTTCGACATTCGCGCCTCCTCCCTGCCCGATTTTTACAAGGAACGGCTGCTCAAGCTGCGCAACCATCACATCACCGCCGAAGGTGTCGTTATTATCAAGGCGCAGCGTTTCCGCAGCCAGGAAAAAAACCGTGAGGACAGCCTGGAGCGGCTGCGCCAACTGATCCGCAGCGTCGCCGTCGTTCCGAAACAGCGGCGCCCGACCAAACCGACCCGCAGCGCCCAGAAGCAACGTCTGGAGACCAAGGTCAAACGCGGCCGGACCAAAGCCTTGCGGCACAAGGTGTCGGACTAGCACCCTGTCGGCTGCCATGCCATGACCGTCGACCTGCCGCGCGCCACACCCCTTCCGTGAATTTTTTCATGACAAAAGTCCTGATCTTGTGATTAAATAGCAGGTTGCCAAAAAATGCCGACGATTCAACCGCATGAAGAAACAGAAGGAGCTTCGGATCATGTATTCCTGTTCAGATCTTAAAAAGGGCCTGAAAATCCTGATCGATGGCGAGCCACATGTGATCGCCCAGTTCGATTTCACCAAACCGGGCAAGGGCCAGGCCCTCTACCGCTGCAAACTGCGCAACATGGTCACCGGCGCCCTGTTCGACCGCACCTACCGGTCCGGTGAAAGCTTTGCTCCGGCCAGCCTGGAGGAGCGCGACATGCAGTACCTCTATCAGGATGAAAGCGGCTATGTGTTCATGGATACCCAGACCTATGAGCAGATCTCCCTCAGCGAAGCGACCCTGGCGGACGACAAGTACTTCCTGGTCGACAACATGGAAGTCAAGATCCTGGTGTTCAACGACATGGGGATCGGCATCACCCTGCCCAACTTCGTCAACCTGCGGGTGACCAAATCGGATCCGTGGGTCAAGGGCGACACGGCGGCCGGCAACAGCAAACCGGCCACCGTTGAAACCGGCTACACCCTGCAGGTTCCCCCGTTTGTCGAGGAAGGCACCCTGATCCAGATCGACACCCGAACCGGAGACTACGTGACCCGGGTCAAGGCATAGCATGAATCGGCGCCTGGCTGCCAAAAGAGACCGGCTGATCGAAAGAGCCCGGATCGTTCAGTCGATCCGGGCTTTTTTCATCAGCCGCGGGTATCTGGAGGTGGACACGCCGCAACGGCTGCCCGTCAATGCCCCCGAACTCCATATCGACGCGGTCGCCAGCGGCGACTGGGACCTGCAGACCTCTCCCGAACTGGCCATGAAGCGCCTGCTGGCCGCCGGCTATGAAAAGATTTTCCAACTGAGCCACTGCTGGCGCGACCTGGAGCGCGGCCGGCGCCATCTCCCCGAATTCACCATGCTCGAATGGTACCGGTCCGGCTGTGACTATCGGCAGACGATGGTCGAATGCGAACTGCTGCTGCGCCACCTGGTCCCCTCCGGCAGCCTGTGCTACCGGAACCGGACGGTCGACCTGCAAGCGCCCTTTGAACGCCTGAGCGTCAGCGCCGCCTTTCGTCGCTACTGCTCCTGTGAAGCCGCCGCGGCGTTGGCGGAAGACCGCTTCGACGAACTGATGGCAGTGGTGATCGAACCGCTGTTGGGCCGAGAAACGCCCACCATCCTCTACGATTATCCCGCCGAACTTGCCGCCCTCGCGCGGCGCAAACCGGAGCAGCCCGAGCTTGCCGAACGCTTTGAGCTCTATATTGCCGGTCTGGAAATCGCCAACGCCTTTTCCGAACTGACCGACCCGGTTGAACAGCGCCGCCGTTTTGAAGCGGATGAAGCCGCCCGGCGCCAGCGCCACAAACGTCCCCGCCCCCTGCCGGAGCCGTTTCTCGGCGCAATGGAGGATCTGCCGCCGGCGGCCGGAATCGCCCTCGGGATCGACCGGCTGATCATGCTGCTGACCGATGCGGAAGCGATCGACGACGTGGTCAGTTTCACTCCGGAAGAACTGTAAAACCACGCCCGAACCCGGCCCCGTTCCCGCGGCCGGAAATATATGCAATTTTACAGATATGTACTCATTTACCCGGTATCTCAAACACCATTCTAATTGCCTCCTAAGTTACCGAACTTGCAGAACTCCCACCGTTATCGCTCCTCATGCGTCAATTTTTCACCAGGTGAAACAAAGCGGTTTACTTAAATTTTTTATTGACATGATTTTATAACAACGTATTATGGCGCGAAATACAGGACACAACATCGCGCATATTTTATCACAATACCCGACAGAACATCTTGCATTTTCAACCATATAGCGCGTTTCCGCATCGACAATCTGCCGTTCTGGCGGATTATTTCATTCTTTCGTGATGGAGCCGGATGGGCTCCCACGGGAATTTTTCTCTTGAGAGGAGCTATCAACATGGGACATGGACCCGCGGTAAAACTGGGCAAGGACAACGCGTCCGCCTACAAGACCAGACTGGGCGTAAAGATGTTTGTCGCCTATACCATCGTTTACGCCATCTTCGTTGCCACCAACGCAACCAACCCGAAGGCGATGGAAGCTGTCGTCCTGGGACAAACGGCGGCGGTGCTCTGGGGCTTCGGCCTGATCAGCCTGGCACTGATCCAGGCCGTCATCTACAACCACCTCTGCACAAAAGCAGAAGCAGACCTGAATAGTTAAGGGAGAACATCGTCATGGTATATACTCAGTCTCCTCTGGCTATCGGCCTGTTCATCTCTTTTGTCCTGTTCGTCCTCGGACTCTCCTTCTACCTGGCGCGCCGCACCAGCTCCGCTGAAGGCTACTATGCTGCCGGCGGCAACATCCATTGGTTCACCAACGGCGTCGCCTTCGCCGGCGACTACCTGTCGGCGGCATCCTTTCTCGGCATCTGCGGCATGATCGCAACCGCGGGCTATGATGGCTGGATGTACTCCATCGGCTACCTGGCCGGCTGGGTCGTGGCCCTGTTCCTGGTCGCCGAACCGATGAAACGTCTCGGTAAATACACCTTTACCGACGCCCTCGATTCCAAATTCAACTCCAAGTCGATTCAGCTCACCGCCGCCATCTCGACCCTGCTGGTCTCGGTTTTCTATCTGATCCCGCAGATGGTCGGCGCCGGTGTTCTGGTGCAACCGCTGCTCGGCCTGCCCCACTGGGTCGGTGTCTGCATCGTCGGCATCGTGGTTACCATCATCGTCGCCACCGCCGGCATGGCCTCCACCACCTATGTGCAGTTCTTCAAGGGCGCGCTGCTGCTGATCATGTCGACCGTCGTGGTAATTTCGGTTCTGGTTCGCGGCCTGTCGACGGAGCCTGTCAATAACGGCGAATCCTACCATGAGTTCACGTCGCTGAGCGCGACGGCGGCCCTGGAAATCAGCGACCCCGACTACAGCGTGGTCGCCGGCCTCGATTCGACTTTCGGCCAGGCCGGTTTCGTCAAGCTGGCCAAGGACGGCAGCGAGTCGATCTGGCATCTCACCGAAACGGCTGACGGCTACCGGCTGGAAGAAACGCTCTACGTCACCGAGATGACGGACGGCACCAAACTGTTCAACGGCGCCGCCAAGGAAGACGGGGCCTTCTTCCCGGTCGGCCACATCAAGGAACTGCGCATCGATGGCCAGGAAGTGGCGGCGACCGGTGCCATCGGGCCGCTGGCCTACCTGTCCGCCCTCAAGGATTCCACCATCGTCCTCTGGGGCAAGAAGTACATCCTCGACGGCGCCAACAAGCTGACCGTCTACTACCAGAAGCCGACCCCCGGCTCCCGTGTCCTGCGCCCCGGCCTGAAGTTCAAGGTCGACAACGCGACCGGAACCCAGACCTTCAACTTCATCTCGCTGATGCTGGCCCTGTTCTGCGGCACCGCGGCGCTGCCCCACATCCTGATCCGCTACTATACGGTCCCCAGTCAGGCGGCGGCTCGTAAATCGACCATTGTCGCCATCGCGGCCATCGGCTTCTTCTACATTCTGACCCTGTTCCTGGGGATGGGCGCGATGACCAACGGCGTCATCAATCTGACCGACAACAACATGTCGGCGCCGCTGCTGGCTCTGTCCTTCGGTGTCGTGCTGTTCGCGGTGATCTCGTCGCTGGCCTTCGCCACTGTTTTGGGGACGGTTTCGGGCCTGATCGTGGCGGCGTCGGGAGCGGTTGCCCACGACCTCATGGACAACTTCCTGGGCATGAAGATGACCGATGCCGCAAAGGTCCGCGCCGGCAAGCTTGCCGCCGTCGTCGTCGGCTGTATCGCCATCTACCTGGGGATCGTCTTTGAAGGGATGAATGTCTCGTTCCTGGTCGGCTGGGCCTTCGCGGTCGCGGCCTCGGCCAACCTGCCGGCCATCCTGATGCTGCTGTTCTGGAAAAAAACCACCGGCAGGGGGATCGCAGCCTCGATCGTGGTCGGCCTGGTCAGCTCCCTGGGCTTGATCCTGATCTCCCCGGACATGTGGGTGCGCTACGGCCTGCTGCCCCAGGATGCACCGATCAGCTTTAACAGCCCGGCACTGATCTCGATCCCGGCCTCCATCATCGCCCTGGTTGTCGTCTCCCTGATGACCCAGAAAGACGTCGCCGTCACGGTCAGCGAAACGGCCGGCGCCTGATAACAGTTGTCTGCACGGCATGGTTCTGCAATACTTCGGGTCGCCCCCCTTGGGCGGCCCGATTTTTTACCCCCTGACCGCCGGCAGCGCCCGCCGGATACTGTCTGCCTGCTGCGCAGCCGGAGCACAAGGAACCGATATAATGAAACGTTTTCGTGTCACACTGCTGGTCGTCTGCCTGTTGCTCGGCTGGCTGGGATTTAACGACCTGTCGCTTTACCTGCGCAACCGGACGCCGCAGGCCATCACGATTGAAGAACTCGCCGAGCAGGGAGCTCCCCGTGAATGGCTGAGGGTCGACGGCGGCTATCAGGACCTGCAGCAAGCCATCAACATGAGCGGAACCATGGAAATCGATTCCTTCCTGGTGCCCCTCAAGGCTTCGGCAGAGACCGACGAACTTCTGGTCTGGTTCGAAACCCGCGATCCGCACATTGTCAGTACACTGAAAACCTACTACTTCAAAATAGACTCGGATCAAGCCCGGGCGGACTTTCTCGAAGAGAACCGCCGGATCTTTTTCGCTCAGCGCGACCTGACCGGCATGGCTGTCGGCAACCTGATTGCCGATTCGAACAAAAACAAACTGGAAAAACTTCTGACGGAAATGGGCATCCCGGTTTCGGAGCGGATCATCTTCATCAGCGAAGGGAAAGAGCCGACCATCGGCAGAGGCTTGTTCTTCCTGGCGATGGCTCTTCTGGGTCTGGGCCGGCTCCTGTTTACCCTGCTGAGCAAACCGGCCGCGGCGGCGCCGGGCAAAAGCGGGCAATAAGGCTCCAGGGCACGACCAAAAGTCCGGCCGGACCACCAAAAGTCCGGCCGGACTTTTTTCGTTTTTCCGGTCAGCACAGCTCCGCCGACCAGGCGGTCAGCAGCTCTACCGCCGTTAACACCTTGCCGCAATACTCGCGCAAAAACGTCTCATCTATCTCTTTATCCAGCGCCATCTGCTCTGCTGCCGCCAGTGCCCGCGCCCCGTCGAAGTCGACAAAGGCCATCCGTGCCGTCAGTTCCTGCTCCGGCCTGCCGAAGGCGGACCCCGGCAGCAGCGCCACACCGGTATCCTCCAGCAGCCGTCGGCACAGCTCCTCGCCCATGCTGATCCCCTTGCGGCTCAGCTGGTCCCGTAACGGATCGAAGTCCGGAAACATATAAAAGGCGCCGTCCGGCCTGGCGACCCTGACGCCGGCGGCGGTCAAGGTCGCCCAGATCCATTCGGCAAGCCCCTGCAGAATTCGCCGCGAATGCACCAGATAACGCTCCAGTTCCACGCCGCCGCGAAAAGCCCGAACGGCCGCATACTGAATGGGGGCACTGGTGGCCGTGAAGGTTTCGCTGGCAACCGCGGCCATCGCATCATGCAGCCAGCTCAACGAAGCAGGAAACGCGAAGGTCCCGAGCCGCCACCCCCCGGCACCGGCCCATTTACTCAAGCCGCTGGCAATAATGGTCCCCTCGGGATAATAGCGGGCGATGGACTGATGCTGCCCCTGAAAATGCAACTCGCCGTAGATTTCGTCGGACAACAGAATGATTTTGTATTTGCGCGCTATTTCCGCCAGGGCCTGCAACTGCGTCGCGGAATAGGAGCAACCGGTCGGATTGTTCGGGTAATTCAGAATGACGATGCGCGGCCTGGTGGGGTCGAGCCGGCATAATTTGTCGAGCTCTTCAGGCATCAGCAGCCAGTTGTTCTGCGCGTCGGTCTGCAGCCAGCGGACATGCCGGCCGATGATGTGCGCCTGCGGAGCGTAGGAGACCCAGCTCGGGGTGGGAATGACCAGGTCGCCGTAATAGACCAGCTGCAGAAGAAACATCAGCTCCTTGGAGCCGGGGCCGATCAGCACATCCGCTCCGGTAAAAGAGAGATTCTGCGTTCTGCGGTAATAATCCGCCACCGCCTCACAGAGCGCCGGCAGCCCCTTGACCGGCAGGTAATCCTTCTGATGGGCGTTGGCCTGCAGCTCCTTGACGATGGGCAGCGGGACCGGAAAGGGGGACTGCCCGAGGCCCAGCTTGTACACCTGCCGCCCCTGACTCAGCAGCAGATTACTCTGCTCGTTGATTCCGAGAGTCGCCGATACCGGAACTCCCCTGACATTCAAATTAAGATGGACCTCGTGGCGGGCGCTGGCCATTCTCTTCGGACTCCTTGTGCATGCGGGTGATGGAGCGGACCAGCTCCTGCCCGCATCCGGACAATGCAGAGACAGACCCGCCAGGCAAATGTCGACAATCGACAGAAAGGCAGACTATAAACCTTCGCGGCCGGCCATGCAAATTTTTTTCAGCTGTCCGATCGTAAAAAATGCCCTGCGAAAAAAAGAAAAAGGCCGGGAATCCCGGCCTTCTAGAATTGGCTATCGCATGCAGTCTTGATGAATCAACCGATCAGTCCGCCATGGT
>DASWJX010000165.1:0-5045 GCA_036396915.1 Geopsychrobacteraceae bacterium
GCCGCCTAGAGTCGAGATCTTCTGTGAACCGGGGTCGGGCGGGTAAAACAATCCCTTGGCAAATGTGGCATTGAACAGATCGAGAGTGACGACGCCGGCTTCTGCTGTAGCGGTGAGGTTCTCTTCATCGATCTCCAGAATCCGGTTCATGCGGTTGAGGCAGAGAATCATGCCGCCTTTGACCGGCACGCTGCCACCGGAGAGCCCGGTTCCCGAGCCGCGCGGCACGATCGGCAGCCCCTCGTGCTGGGCGATCTCCATGGCGGCCAGTACCCCTGCAGTCGTGGTCGGATAGACAGCCACTTCGGGGAGATGATGAATCCCCGGGGTGGAATCGTAGCCCAGGACCAACATGTCTTCCTTTTCGCTGGCGACATTTGCTGCCCCCAGTTTGTCAACCAGATGGCCGATGGCAGTTTTTGAAATCATGATGGTGTCCTCAAATGCTTCGGGGCACGCGGGCAAAAATACCGCGTGCCCCGAAAATAATGGCCGGCGTTTGCGCCGGAAACTCAGAACCCTTCTTCGTGAAAGCCTGCCGGAATCCGCACCACCAACACCGGTTGGGCAGCGCTGTGCAACACCTTATGAGTGGTGCTGCCGAGCATTGCATCACCTATCATGGTGTGACGGTGCGCGCCCATGACAATCAGGTCGACAGCGTATTCCTTCGCGGTTGTCAGAATGACCTGGGCGGGCTGGCCCTCTTCGATGCGGACCTCGCTGACCCGCTGTGCACACTGTTGAGTGTCGCATTCCTTGTCGCAGAGTCGTGTGATCCTCTCCAGCAGCCGCTCCCTGGCCTGGTTGCGGGCCTTGAGGTGCAGTTCTTCCGAGTCGCTGTGGGAGATGTGCAATTCCACCAGGCTCTGGGCAAAGTTCGACAGCGGCTCCAGGGCTGAGACAGCGATGATTTCGGCATCGTGCTGCCTGGCCAGGGCAAGAGCGTAACGGAACACGTGCGGTGCCCCCGCACCTATGCCGGTGGCGTAGAGAATCTTCTTGATGTCGGGCAACATAATTTGGACCTCTCTTCTTTGGGTTCAGAGCACCACGTGGTTACCTGCCGAAGAACACGTCCGGCAGCCAGGTGATGATTGCCGGAAAGGCCACCATGATCGCCAGTCCGATCATCTGAATGATCACAAAGGGGATGATGCCGCGGTAAATGTCCCCCATGGTGTATTCCGGCGGGGCGACCCCTTTGAAATAAAACAGGGCATAGCCGAACGGCGGGGTCAAAAAGGACGTCTGCAGGTTGACACAGACCAGCATGGCGAACCAGAGCGGGTCAAAATTGAGGTCCATGGCGATTGGTGTGAAGATCGGCACCACCACAAGCAGGATGGCCGCCCAGTCGATGAACATGCCGAGGAAGAACACCACCGCCATCATGATGGCCAGCACCACGTAGGGGCTGACGTCCATGCCGAGCAGGGCGTCGGCCACCACGTCGCCGCCGCCGATGAAGAGAAACACCGTGCTGAACAGTTTGCCGCCGATGAACAGTGCCATGATCATCGCCGTAGTGCGAGCCGTCGACAGGCCTGCGTGGGAGATGACGTCCCAGCTGAGTTTGCGATACGCGATAGCGAGGACCATGGCGCCGACGCAGCCGAGGGCCGCAGCCTCGGTTGGGGTGGCGATACCGGCCAAAATGGTCCCCATAACGACCAGAATCAGGCCGAAGGGAGGTACAAAGCTCTTGGCGGTCATGGCGAATTTCTGACCGATCGTCGCGGTGCGATCTTCCTTCGGTATCGGCGGCCCGAGTTTGGGGTTGAAGCCGCAGCGAACGGCTACGTAGAGCATGTACATACCGGAGAGCAGCAGACCCGGAACGATGGCTGCGGCGAACAGGTTGCCGACCGAGGTTTCCTTCAGGCCGGTCAGGCCGCCGTAGACGACCAGCATGATGCTGGGCGGGATCAATATTCCCAGGGTTCCCGATGAACAGACGATCCCGGCACCCAGGCCACGGTCGTAGCCGCGACGCAGCAGGGCGGGGCCGGCCATCAATCCCATGGCGACGACGGAGGCGCCGATGATCCCGGTGGTGGCGGCAAAGACTGTGGAAACCACGATGACCGCCAGCCCCAGGCCGCCACGCAGGCCGCCGAGGACGGTATACAGGGCGTCGAAGAGTCCTTCGGAAACCTTTGATCGGTCGAGGATCTGCGCCATGAATATAAACAGCGGTATCGCCACCAGGGTGTAGTTGAGGAAGATCCCCCAGGCATTGTTGACGAAAAGATCGAGCAGCGCCGGCACATTGAAGCCGTTTTCAATCAGGCCGAAGAGGGTTGCCACTCCGGCCAGGGTCACCGCCAGGGGGTGCCCCAGGGTAATCGCAGCCACCAGGGTGGCAAACATCAGAACTGTCATGATTTCGGGGGTCATAGAATACGTCTCCGGAACTTGCTGCGGCTATTGGGCGTTGCGCAGGGAACGAAAATCCTGGATCAACTTAGCTACTCCCTGCAGCAGGAACAGGATGAAGCCGATGGCCATGATGGTCTTGTAGGGGTAAATCGCCGGACCCCAGGAGGACGAGGCGTGCTCGGTGTATTGCCAGGACGTGTTGGCGTAGACGACCGACCAGATGGCGAGCAGGCCGATGGTCGGGATAAAGACGACCAGATTGGTGATGATGCGTAGGATGGTGCGGGGCCGATGCGCCAGGCGGGCCTCGAAGACATCGATCGACACATGACCGTCGTGCTTGTGGGTATAGCCCAATGCCAGCATGAAATGAATCCCGTAGAGGAAGGTGGTCATTTCGAAGGCCCAGGCCGTCGGGGCGTTCAGGAGGTAACGCATCATGACCTCGTAACTGACGACGCCGATCAGGGGAAGAACCAGGTAGGCGGTATAACGCCCCACGTATTCGTTGAGGGCGTCGAAAAAACTGGCTATCTGCTGCATGGGGGCCTCACTAAGCTTGTGGGTCTTGTTGAAAAAGCGGCGGGGCCAGGCCCCGCCGCCGTTGCATAGGGTTTACTGCAGGCGCTTGCCGTTGATGAAGTCGTCGATCGGCCAGGGGGTCAGGCCGCTGCGGATTTCACGCCACTCGGCGAAATCCTGCTTGAACTGCTCCTGGGATTCCAGGCTCTTCTTGGCGTCCGGGTTGCGGGCCTTGACTTTCTCCAGATAAGCCTTGGTCACCTTGGCGAATTCGGTGATCGCTTCGTCGTCCATCTTGACGAATTCGACCTTCTCCTTGAACAGTTTGATCGCCTCGATGTTCAGGTTCTCCTGCCAGGCGGCGGACCACAGCTGGGTCTCCTTGGCGGCGATGTCGACGATCCACTTCAGGTCGTCCGGCAGCTTGTTCCAGGAGTCCTTGTTGATGAAGAAAGCGCACTGCACCGAGGGCTGATGCACGCCCGGCTCGATGACGTACTTGGTGATCTCGTCGAAACCCATCGGGTAGTTGATGGCCGGCGAGGAGAATTCGGCACCGTCGATGACGCCGCGCTCGAGGGCCAGGTAGATTTCGCCGCCAGGCAGCGGGGTGACCGAGGCGCCGAGTTCGTTCATGATGTCCATGTACCAGCCCGGGGTGCGCACGCGCATGCCTTTGAAATCGGCCATCTTGGTGGCCTTCTTGTTGGAGAAGAAGCCCATCTCCTGGCCGCCGTTGCCGCCGGGCAGGGCATGCAGGTTGTAACGGCCGTACAGCTCCTGCATCTGCTCGAGGCCGCCGCGCTCATAGAGCCAGATGTTGTAGCCTTCGGTGTCGAGGCCGAAGGGGACGGAAGCAAAGGAGTTGAAGTTCTCGTTCTTGCCCATCCAGTAGCCGGGCCAGTCGTGGCCGATGTCAGCCGAACCCTTGCTGACGGCGTCGAAACTCTCCATAGCGCCGACCAGTTCGCCGGCCGAGAACAGCTTGATATCGAGGCGGCCACCCGAGGCCAAAGCCACTGAATCAGCGAAATGTTGGGCCATATCGTAGAAAAGCAGACCTTTCGACCAGGGCATGACCATCTTCCATTTGAAGGTTTCTGTCGAGGGCTTGATGGTACGCAGTTCTTTCTTGACTTCATCGTGGCGCTTGTCGGCACCGAACTTCTCACGCTTTTCGGCGAAAGCCGCCGGGGCACATGCCAGGCTGAGAACGACCAGCAGGCCAACTAATTGTTTCATTTTCTTCATGATGGAGCCTCCTTTTGCTTGGGTTGCGGTTTTATCATGGTCACGTGACCATTGTGGGCACTCTCTATATTAGACCAATAATTGGTATGACCAGTTCTGAGACGTTAGCTAATCTTCTCCAACAGGTCAAGAAAAAAAACAAACAACGTTGTATCGAATTAAAAATGACAGAATTTGAGCGAATTACAAGTCTGGTTCAGTTCTGTCTTCGTGAATATCTGCCAAGCAACAATTCAGGCTCTCCTCGAGCCTGAATTTGTGGTTTTCCAGCTCAGCAGGCGGTCCAGCCGCAATCGATGGTAAAGTCTGTTCCGGTCATGCAGCCGGCCGCATCCGAGCAGAGGTAAAGTACAGCTGCGCCTATCTCGCCCGGTTCGATCATCCGTTTAATGGCTGCTTTCTTGAGCATGATGCTGTTGATGACTTCTTCCCTGGGGATGTTGTGAGTTGCCGCTTGAGCATCGATCTGGTTATCCACCAGCGGCGTCCGCACATAAGCCGGACAGATGGCGTTGACCGTGATGCCATGTGGTCCGCCTTCCAGGGCGGTGGTCTTGGTCAGACCCATGATGCCGTGCTTGGCGCTGATATAGGCCGACTTAAATTCGCTGGCGCGCAGGCCGTGCACCGAGCTGATGTTGATCACCCGTCCCCAGCCGGCTGCTTTCATGTGTGGCCAAGCATATTTGGTGAGCAGGAAGGGGGCGGTCAGCATGAGACGGATCATGAAGTCCCATTTGTCTTCGGGAAAGTCTTCCACCGGGCTGACGTGCTGGATGCCGGCATTGTTGATCAGGACATCGAGCGTTCCATACTTTGCGATCGTCGCGTCGATCAAGGCCTTGCAGGCCGCACGGTCGCTGAGGTCGGCGTGGATGAAGTAAGCATTG
>DASWJX010000166.1:0-5767 GCA_036396915.1 Geopsychrobacteraceae bacterium
ATGCAGGAGAGCGACGACGAAATGCCGGCCGGCATGGAGATGACGATGAAAGGCATCGTTCACAAATCAGCCACCGCCGGTTATGGTCTGATTCAGGTTCCCGACTGGGATTTCTGCTTCCGGCCGGAGAACGATTGTTCGGGGTTGACCGAGCTGCCCACCGCCGTCATCACCTACAGCTACAACCAGGACTATATCGGGATGAGCAAAGACAGCGACGTCCTCTACAAAGACCGCAATCAATCGGTGGAAATGACCTACCGGTACGGGCTATTCGACGCAACCACGGGCGCGGACGTGACAAAGTCGATGTCCTTTGGATTCCCGGTGCGTTACACCGACAGCGCAACCGCTGCCACCGGTCACGGTTATTACGGCGCATGGCAGGGGCGGCACCAGCTGTGGGCCGGCCGTGAAGGAAGCCTTGCGACGGGTACGACTGTCACTCGCGAGGACGTACCTCCCAACCAGGTTGCACCGACCTACACGGTCAAAACCTACCAGGGCAGCCTGACCAAACGCGGCCTCGCCGCTGCCTCGCTGTCGCAGATCGAAGACCTCCCGGTGGAGATCTGGCTTTCCGACCACTTCGACCTGCGCTTCGATGCCGTCCTTCCCGGCTGGAAAAAGTGTACCTGGGAAAAAACCGGTGAAACCGATGAGTTCGGCCACGAGTTCTGGAACGAGAGCTGTGACGAAACAGCCTACGACCTCTCGAATCTGGTTCTCGCCGATAACAATCATCGCAAATCGATCGATGCCGGCCGCGAAGACTGCGAGAGCTACGACCCCTATCCGCAGAACTGCACCTTTCACAACTACGCTTATAACGGCACGACTTTTGTCGAGTCCGAATGGAGCTCCAGCCCCGGCAGCACCTACGGTGAAGCTGACTGGGCGGATGGCGACCACCTCTGGGTCAACATCGGCGGTTCGACCTACATTACCTACACCGGCATCTTCGACAGCGGCTCCACCGGCTGGGTGGAGAAGACCATGACCGCGTTCGACGAGCAGACCTGGACCCCGAGCTTCGATGATGAAGCCGACGTCGCCTTCAACTTCCCCCGTGATCGCGAATACTATATCAACAACAAGGGGGTCAACTTCGTGGTACGACGCATCGGCAGCACCGACAGCGCCGACAGCTACGAAGTCAAGATGGAAACCCAGAGCGTCGTACGGCCGGACAACCTCAGCAGCGTCTTCCCGAGCGGCACCTCCTATTTCGCCACGGAATGGGAGCAGGAAGACAGCCGCTCCACCTTCGCATTTGACTCCTCCACCATGCTGCTGAAGTACAGAACCGTCGGCAGCAACGCCCCGAGCGGCACAGAAGAAGGAAGCATCGCGACTCAGGGCAATTGGGGCCTGGCGGCCTACGATGCCGATGGCAACAGGATCGAGAACGGAGGCGCGGCGGTCCAGTTCAACTGGGAATACGCTACCGACTCCAATCCCTGGGGCGCCATCACCTACCTGGTCAAGGCCGATGGCACCATTCAATACCTGGATGATCCGATCATGCTTGATCCCATCGAGCTGACCACGCTTGGCGGCGACACACTGACCTTCTCGCTCCAGTACGATGGATGGATGCATGGCCTGCCCGACATGCACTGGGAACTTGAGAAAAACGATTTCCAGGTATCCGACAAAATCAAGAACAAGGTGGTCAATATCCCCGCGGGGACGGAAGTCACTGAATCGGGATCCGGCAACAGCTATCTTATCAAGCCCCTGGAGGTCGGGGTCATCCTGCCGACCGTGACCGGCGACGAGATAACCGGCGCCGGCGGGACGTTGCCCGACTTAACGCAATCAGACTCACTCAACCTTGACAATTTGCCCGCTTTTACCGGAAACGGGGTCGGACCCATGCCGACCGATGTCACTCTGAAATATATCGAGGGCAAAGCCATCGTCGCGAAGCAGTGATCTGATCCGCACAAACCAAAAAACCGGGGCCGCCAAAAGGCGGCCCCGGTTTTTTTAAATTACGGAAACAGGTCGCGGCGGTAAAAGAACATGCCTTTGTCGACCCTGCATCAGCGCGCGTCGCCGCGCAGTTTCACTTCGGTCACATAGCCGGCGGCACCGGCTGCGAAATCGTGCAGGGTTTGCGAAGCGTGCGGTTCGCTGTCGTGGAGGGTGGCGTCGAGGGCGTGCTGCGGAACGAACTGCTGCAGCACCCACAGACGGGCGCCGCGAACCGCCTCGCCCATGGCTTTGATATCGTCGGCCTCGACCAGGCCCGGTACGCAGGTGGTGCGGAATTCGTATGCGCAGTCCGCCGCCCTGGCCAGTTCGATGCTTTCCAGAAGCGGGGCACTGTCGACGGCGCGGTTGTGCAGTTCCGAGTAGCGCTCCGGCGCGGTCTTCAGGTCGATGGCCAGATAATCGATCAGCTTGCGATCCAGCAGCCGCCGCAGCACGGCGGGCAGCAGGCCGTTGCTGTCCAGCTTGACCTGCAGCCCCATCCCTTTCAGCCGGCACAGGAACTCTTCCAGCCCCGACTCCAGGGTCGGTTCGCCGCCGGAGACCACCACGCCGTCGATGAAGCCGGAACGGCGGCGCAAATCGGCCAGCAAGTCCTCCGGCGGATAATCGGGATACTGGCCGGGGTCAAGAACCAGGCCGGGGTTGTGGCAATAGGGGCAGGTCAGATTGCAGCCGCCGGTGAAAACCAGGGCGGCCAGCCGGCCGGGAAAATCGAGCAGGCTGGTCCCCTGAAATCCCTTGATCCTCATGGTCAGCGGCGCTCAGTCGTTGTTTTCCCTGGCGACCACGTATTCGGAGCGGTCCTTGAACTCTTCCTTTTTGCCGCGGTTCCACTGCTGGACGGGCCGGAAAAATCCGCAGACCCGCGAATAAACTTCGGTTTTTGCGTCGCACTTGGTTGCCATGTTGTTATCCCTCTCTGCTGCAAAAGCAATGATCCGTTACCGGGCTAAGCGGCCTTGCCGTCCTGATGATGGGGGCAGGCGAAATGCTCGCCGGTGATATAGCCGTGGGTCGGACAGATGGTAAAGGTGGGGCTGAGCGTGAAATAGGGCAGATGGAAATTCTCGGCGATCCGCCGCACCAGCAGGCGGGCGCTGTTCCAGTCTTCCAGCCGCTCGCCGAGGAAGCCGTGAAAAACGGTACCGCCGGTGTAGAGGGTCTGCAAACGGTCCTGATGGCTGAGTGCCTCGAAGATGTCTTCGGTGGTCCCGACCGGAAGCTGGGTCGAATTGGTGTAGTAGGGCTCGTCGGTGCCGGCGGTGACGATATCCGGATAGCAGGTCCGGTCGCGGTTGGCCAGCCGGTAGCTGGTCCCCTCGCCGGGGGTCGCCTCCAGATTGTAGAGATGGCCGGTCTGCTCCTGAAACGCTTCCAGCTGCTTGCGCATGAATTCGAGGGTCGCCCGGGCGAACTCCTGCCCCTCTTCGCTGTCGATGCCGGTGCCGAGCAGGTTCCGGCAGGCTTCGTTCATGCCGATCAGGCCGATGGTCGAGAAGTGATTGTCCCAGTAGCTGTCGCTCCGTTCGCGGATGCCGGACAGGTAGAAACGGCTGTACGGGTAGAGCCCCTCCTCGGTGAAACGCTCCAGCTGCTTGCGCTTCAGTTCCAGCGACTGGTGCGCCAGCTTCATCAGCTGGCTGATCCGGCTGAAAAAGCCGTTGCGGTCCGCCGCCTGATAAGCCGCCCGCGGCAGGTTGAGCGTCACCACGCCGATCGATCCGGTCAGCGGATTGGAGCCGAACAGGCCGCCGCCGCGCCGCCGCAGCTCGCGGTTGTCGAGCCGCAACCGGCAGCACATGGAGCGGGCGTCCTCCGGGTCCATATCGGAATTGATGAAGTTGCTGAAATAGGGGATGCCGTAGCGGGCGGTCATCTCCCAGATCGGCTGAAAACGCAGGCTGTCCCAGTCGAAATCCCGGGTGATATTGTAGGTCGGAATCGGGAACGAGAAGATCCGCCCCGAGGAATCGCCCTCCATCATCACCTCGCAGAAGGCCCGGTTGAGCATATCCATCTCGTCCTGGAACTCGCCGTAGGTCCGGTCCATCAGCTGGCCGCCCAGCACCACCGCATCAGCGGCCAGGTTCGACGGCGGCATCATATCCATGGTGATATTGGTAAAGGGCGTCTGAAATCCGACCCGGGTCGGGACGTTCATGTTGAAGACGAACTCCTGCATCGACTGCCGAACCTCGGCATAGCTGAGCTTGTCGTAGCGGATAAAGGGGGCGAGCAGGGTGTCGAAATTGGCGAAGGCCTGCGCGCCGGCGGCCTCGCCCTGCAGGGTGTAGAAAAAGTTGACCACCTGGCCCAGCGCGGTGCGGAAATGCTTCGGCGGCGCGCTCTGCACCTTGCCGTAGGCGCCGGTGAAGCCCTTGAGCAGCAGATCCTTCAGGTCCCAGCCGCAGCAGTAAACGGAGAGCATGCCCAGATCGTGGATATGATAGGCCCCTTCGCGATGGGCGGCGGCGACATCCTCCGGATAGATCTTGTTCAGCCAGTAATTGCTGGTGATGTTGGCCGCGATGTGATTGTTGAGGCCCTGCAGCGAATAGCCCATGTTGGCGTTTTCATTGACCCGCCAGTCTTCCTGAACCAGGTAGGAGTCGATCGCCTCGATCGAGCGCTTCATGAATTCGCGGGTTTCGCGCAGGCTTTCGTGCTGTTTCCGATAGAGGATATAGGATTTGGCCGTCTTGGCGTGGCCGTTTTCGATCAGGATTTTCTCGACCAGATCCTGAACGTTTTCGACCGTCGGCACCCGCTCGTCCTTGTAGAGCACCGACAGGATGCCGCTGACCTGGCGGGTGATGTCGGCGGCTTTCTCCAGATCCTGACCGCCGACCGCCTCGACCGCCTTGATGATGGCCTGGGCGATTTTCTTCTCTTCAAAGGGGACCAGTCGTCCGTCACGCTTGCGGATAAACTCTATCATCTGCACCCTCCCTGCTGAACACATTTTCGGAAACTGAAACAGAGCCCGCCGGGCCGTCGTTGCGGCTCGGCTGCGGCATTAAATCGCTGAGAAATGTAGCACAGCTTTTTTGGTTAATGAAAGGCTTAAAACACTATATCTAGGGATTTTTTTGTCAGCGCGGCACAACATATTGTAAATGTCCTGTGCGCAACCTGTGGACAGGAAAAGCCGAAACGGAACGATTTCGCCATCTTCCTTGCCCTGCCTGGCGCACTGTGCTAAATCAATCGGGAGCCGGAAAGGAGTGCGGATAACGCCTGCCGTGACTTGTCACTTGTCACTTGTCACTTGTCACTTGTCACTGCGCCTAGAAGAGGAAGCCATGTCCGACCTGAGCCGTTTCGGCATCTCCATCGATGAACGCCTGCTGCGCCGCTTCGATGCCCTGATCGGCAAGAAGGGCTACGTCAATCGCTCCGAAGCGATCCGCGACCTGATCCGGGGCGCACTGGTGGAAGAGGACTGGGGCGACGATGACCGGGAAACGGTGGCCACGGTGACGCTGGTCTACGATCATCACACCCGGGACCTGTCGGACAAATTGACCGAACAGCAGCACTCCCATCACCGGGAGATCATCTCGACCCTGCATATCCACCTCGACGCCCGCCACTGCCTGGAGGTGGTGGTCATCAAGGGGCAAGCCAGCCGGGTCAAACGGCTGGCCGACGAACTGATCGGCACCAAAGGGGTCAAGCACGGCAAGCTGGTCACCTCCACCACCGGGCAAAATCTGTTATAAGTCCCGCTCGCAGGGCCTGAACCTCGAACCTCGAACCTCGAACC
>DASWJX010000167.1:0-8352 GCA_036396915.1 Geopsychrobacteraceae bacterium
TCCTGAAGGGGGATATACCTTCACTCTGGACGGGTCCTCCTACCGGATTGAGGATGTCCTGGAAATATCAAAAATTGCTACTGAGCATGGCTATATCATTATCTATTGATGCTTTTGCAAAAAAGCACCAAGGTGGATGGCTAAGCAAAAAGCGCCACATGCAAGGCGCGCGATTGTCGAGCAATGAGGCGTACCTGCGTACGGCGAAGCAGCGAGAGCAATTGCAGCAATGCAGCAGTTGGTGAGTTTTGGCGACGCCATTATCTATTAATGGGAGATAAAATATGAAAAGGGTTTGTCCGACGATTGAAGAAGGGGTCTGCTATACCGTTGAGGCTGCGCTGGAGATGGCCATCCGGATGGAGGAGGACGGTTTTCGCAGTTATCTGCACGCGGTACGGCTGGTCAAGGACCGGGCGGCAAAACTGATCCTGAAAGACGCCGCCATTGATGAGCTGAAGCATAAGCAGGAACTGGAAATCGCTTTGCTCGAAGGTGTCAATGCCGGAGGAACGGGGCTGTCCCGGGAAGTCCCGACCATGAATCTTGATTATCATCTCGAACAGACGGAAATCAGCGAGGACGCCGACGCGCGGCAGGCGTTGGCCTATTCCATCCATCTTGAGAAAAACGCCATCGAATTTTACAAATGTCTGGTTACGGGCTGCGAAGGAGCACCGATGGCCCCGGTTTTTCAGAAACTGCTCAATGACGAGAGCAAGCATCTGAGCGCACTTGAGGATCTCTACGAAAAGCATTTTATGCCCGAAAACTAGGGCTCAGAAACAGCACAATTTAAAACAAGGGCGTCGATCAACAGATCGACGCCCTTTCTTTTTAATCGATCGGGTAGAAAATCCCAATTGCACCGAAAAATCAAACAGTTGCTAAGTATAACGGTGTTTGATATAGTTTGAAAAAGAGAAAGAACCCGCCCGGCAAGGATTGAGGTGAGGAGGTCGTGATGGAGTTCCTCGAAGCTAATTTTGTTAAAGCCCTGTTCGCTCTGTACATTGTGGCCGTCTCATTGATCCGTCTGATGTCCGACCGGGAGTTTTTCCGCCTCACCGCCATGAAAAAAATCTGGGGACGCAGTCAGGGACTGTTGATCCATTTTCTTTCCAACGTGATCCTGCCGTTGCTGTTTGCCATCTTCTATCTGTGCCGGGGCATCACCGGCTTCGTTGCCTTCTGAACCGCCCGGTAACAGGCTCGTTTCGAACTCCTCGTAAAAATTCAGCGCATGGCGTCGCAGCAAGTCCGCCCTCGGAGTCGCGCCGCCATTCATGGTCGGGCCCGTTTCTTTCACGGAAAGCGGGCTTTTGTTTTTTGACTGCTTGACAAGCGCTGCCGGTATTTTTTATCTTTCCCTCCTGTAAAAAAAACCATAAGGAGACAAAGCATGACTGAAGCACAGAAACGGGAAGAGGGGAATATCTCGATTCACACCGAGAATATTTTCCCCATCATCAAGAAGTGGTTGTACAGCGAAAAGGAAATTTTCCTGCGGGAACTGGTCTCCAATGCCGTGGACGCCATTCACAAACTGCAGAATGTCAACCTGATGGAAGGATTGAAACTGGCGGAAGACTACGTTGTCGACGTTCGTGTCGATAAGGAGCGCGGCTGTCTGATCGTATGCGATAACGGGATCGGTATGACCGCGGAGGAAATCCGGAAATATATCAATCAGGTGGCTTTTTCCTCCGCCGAGGATTTTATCGAAAAGTTCAAACACCTGGATGACAAGAACCAGATCATCGGACATTTCGGTCTCGGCTTCTATTCCAGTTTCATGGTGGCCGACAAGGTCGAAATCCGCTCCCTCTCTTATCAGCAGGATGCCGTTGCCGCCCATTGGGAATGTTCCGGCTCCACCAGCTACAGTCTGTGGGACGGGGACAAGGCCGAACGGGGCACCGAGATCATCATTCATCTCAACGATGACGAGAAGGAATTTCTCGAAGCGGACCAGTTGCGAACCATCCTGAAAAAATTCTGTAATTTCCTGCCGGTGTCGATCCGTCTTGATGGAGAAGAGATCAACGATCGCAACCCGCTCTGGACGCGCAGCGCCGGCGAGGTGACCGATGAGGAATACAAGGCGTTCTACCAGAAGCTGTATCCCTTTGCCGGGGAGCCGCTGTTCTGGATCCATCTGAATATCGATTTTCCGTTCAACCTGAAGGGGATTATCTACTTTCCGCGCCTGACCCATGAATTCGATGTCAGCCGCAGCCATATCAAGCTGTTCTGCAACCAGGTGTTCGTGTCCGACAACTGTCCGGAACTGATTCCCGAATTTCTGACGCCCCTGCAGGGCTGCCTCGATGCGCCGGAACTGCCGCTGAACGTCTCGCGCAGCTATCTGCAGAACGATCCCCAGGTGCGCAAGATTCGTGAAGTCATCAGTTCGCGGGTGGCCGCCAAGGTGGTTGAACTGGCGAAACAGGATCGTGATCAGTTCGTGCCGATCTGGAAGGATATCCACACCTTCGTCAAATACGGCATGATGCGCGAGGACAAGTTCTACGACAAGGTCAAGGATCAGGTGATCTATCGCACCACCGCCGCCGAGCAGTACACCACACTCCCGGACTATCTGGAGCGGGCCAAGGAGCATCATGAGGGGACGGTCTACTACGCCAACGACGAAGGCATCCAGGTCACCTACCTCAAACTCTTCGAAGCGCAGGGTCTCGAGGCCCTGATTCTGGATGCCGTGATCGACAGCCATTTCATCCAGTTCCTTGAAACCAAAAACGCCGAGGTCAAATTCGAGCGGGTCGATTCGGATATTACCGAAAATCTGCTCGAGCAGGATCAGAGCCAGAAGATCGTCAGCGGCGAGGACGGCAAGAGCCGCGAAGAACGGATCGAAGCGATTTTCAAGGGGCTCGACATCACGGGACTGACCATCCGCGTCGAAACCCTGAAGGACGCTTCCGTGCCGGGGATGATCCTGCTCAACGAGCAGTCGCGCCGCTTCAGGGAGATGACCCGGATGATGGGCCAGGCCGGGGAGGGGAACGATCTCTTTTCCGATCATACCCTGCTGGTCAACACGGCAAGTCCCGCCGTAGACAAGATTCTCAATCTGAAAGAACAGGGGGATGAGGAGACCGCCAAACTTCTGGTCGAGCAGGTCTACGACCTGGCGATGCTCTCTCACCAGGCGCTCAACAAGGAGCGGATGGCCGGATTCCTGGAACGCAGCAGCAAGCTTCTCGGGCTGGTCTGATCAAGCCGCCGACCAGACCGAATCAACGCATAACAGCAAAGCCCCAACCGGTACCGGTTGGGGCTTTGCTGTTAAGAGAGAAGCTGCCGCATCGGCCCGGGTCAGGGCGCGGGAAAAATCTGTCGCCGGGTTGCTACTCCGTCGCGGTATGGTACTTTTGTTCTGTATACCTGACTGCAGGGGAAAGGGGGCCTGATGAAGAAATTTGTTGCCTACGGAAGCGATATCGTGGCGAGGTCGTGCCGTTGCGCGGATTGCGGGCACATTCTGCTGTCGCTGAACGGGGAAAGACTGCCCCCCTGTCCCGAGTTGGAAGAAACCCCTCATCACCAGCGCGGCTGGTATGTCCTGACAACGGTACTCTGAGCGCACGGTTTTATGACGGGGCGTTAGCGCAGGGCGGCGGCAGCTATCTGGTACTAGTCAAGTCGGCCGGTCTGGCGCAGCGCCTCGTAGAGGAGGATCGCGGCGGAATTGGCCAGATTGAGACTGCGCACCGCCGGCGAGAAGATCGGGATGCGCAGGGCATGGTCCGCCTCCCGTTCCAGCAGTTCCTCGGGCAGGCCGAGTGTTTCCTTGCCGAAAACCAGAAAATCCCCCGGGGTGAATCCGGCCCTGGTATAGGTCAGGGTCGCTTTCTTGGACATATACCAGAAGCGTCCGCTCGGATGCTGCTGCTGCAAATCAGCCAATGAATCCCAACGATACAGTTTGACTTCCGGCCAGTAGTCGAGACCGGCTCGGCGGACCTGTTTGTCGTCGATGGAAAACCCGAGTTTGCCGACCAGGTGCAGGCAGGTCCCGGTGGCGGCGCAGAGGCGACCGATGTTGCCGGTGTTGGGCGGAATCTCAGGTTCGATCAGAACGATATGAAAGGGCGGCGTCGTTTGCATGGCGCAGGAATATAGCACGGTGGCCGGGCGCGGGCAAAAGGAAACATGCTGGCGTCGCAAAAAGTCCGCCCTGCGGTGTTACGGCGTATTTACGAAGCCATCGATCATGAGCAACGGCGGGAGTGTATCCCGCCGTTGCTCTATGTCTGATCGTTGTTTCTTGCCCGTCCGCAGGCGGCGGATGCATGCGCTGCAGGGTTCCGCAGGGAAAACGCGGTTACCGGTGGGCGGCGTTCAGCGCCTGATCAAGATCGGCAATGATATCCTCGATATCCTCGATGCCGACCGAAACCCGGATGAAATCGGCCGTTACCCCCGCCGCCTGCTGCTCCTCGGCGGTCAGCTGCTGGTGGGTGGTCGAGGCCGGGTGGATCACCAGGGTTTTGGCGTCGCCGATGTTGGCCAGATGGCTGGCCAGCTTGACATTGTCGATGAACTTGGTGCCCGCCTCCAGGCCGCCCTTGATGCCGAAGCCGAGAATCGCACCCGCCCCCTTGGGCAGGTATCTCCTGGTGTTGGCATGATCCGGATGACTGTCCAGGCCGGGATAGTTCACCCAGGCGACCAGCGGATGCTTCTCCAGGAAGCCGGCAACCTTGAGAGCGTTTTCGCAGTGGCGCGGCATCCTGACGTGCAGCGTTTCCAGCCCCTGCAGGAACTGGAAGGCATTGAAGGGCGAGAGGGCAGGGCCCATGTCGCGCAGCAGGGTGATTCTCATCTTGAGGATGTAGGCCAGTTCTCCCAGCGCTTCGTGGTAGACCAGTCCGTGGTAGCTCGGATCCGGGGTGGTGTATTCCGGAAAGCGGCCGCTCGACCAGTCGAACCGGCCGCTGTCGACGACCGCGCCGCCGATGCTGGTGCCGTGACCGCCGATGAATTTGGTCAGCGAATAGCAGACGATATCGGCGCCGTGCTCGATCGGTTTGAACAGCACCGGGGTGGCCACGGTGTTGTCGACCACCAGCGGCAGGCCGTTGTCATGGGCGACCCGGGCAATGGCTTCGAAATCATCGACGTTGTTTTTCGGGTTGCCGATGGTTTCCAGAAACACGGCCTTGGTGTCCGCATCGATGGCGGCCGCCACGTTGGCCGGATCGGAGGTGTCGACGAATTTCACCGTAATGCCCATGCGCGCGAAGGTATGGTGAAACAGGTTGTAGGTTCCGCCATAGAGGTAACTGCTGGCGACAATGTTGTCGCCACAGCGCGCCAGGTTGAGGATCGCCAGGGTGATGGCAGCGGAGCCCGAGGCCAGCGCCAGCGCGCCGACGCCGCCGTCGAGTTCGGCCAGTCGCTTCTCCAGAACATCGGTGGTCGGATTCATCAGGCGGGTGTAGATGTTGCCCATCTCCTTGAGCCCGAACAGGTTGGCCGCATGCTCCGCCGAATCGAAGGTGTACGAGGTGGTCTGGTAGATCGGAACCGCCCGCGCATTGGTCGTCGGGTCCGGGACCTGTCCGGCATGGAGAGCCAGGGTGCCGTCTTGGTATTTTTGTTCTGCGCTCATGGAAACACTCCTTGGGTGAGGGGAACAGTCCTGCCTGAACCGTAGTCAGCAGGTAAAGAACGAAGTCGAGGCATCTATAGCAATCCGCTTCGTTGATGACAAGTTTAATTTCCGAACCCAGGAGGGTGTTCCGTATCTCCTGGCGCAACAGGGGTTCGCTGCTGATAATTATAGATGGGCGTGGATTGTTTTCATCGTTTCGCCGGCACTGACCGACGATTTATTTTCCAAACCTCGGCCCGGCTTCCGCTCCAGAGCGCCCCGATTTCCCGACTTGCAAAAGACGCCAATTATAACAAAATCCGCTGCGGTTAAAAAGCTCAACCTGCGCTTTGCTGTTGCCTGCGCGGCAGATGTCGCTACAATGTTGCCAATAAATTCAAACCGCAAGGACCATAATGGATATCTTCTGGCTGGAAGCCGTCGTCCGGGAACTGGACGGGAGGGTGACCGGCACCCGCATCGGCAAAATACATCAACCGACCGCCGATACGCTGATTTTCCGGCTCTGGAGCGGGCGTGAAACGCTGCGGCTGCTGGTGTCGCTGGACAGTCGGTTCAGCCGCCTGCATCTGACAACCAGGGCTTATCCCAATCCCTTTACGCCGCCGCGCTTCTGTCAACTGCTGCGCTCGCGGCTCTCGGCGCTGACCGCCATCCGCCAGCGCGCCGATGAGCGGATCGTCGAATGCGCCTTTCGCGGCAAGGCTGACGACTACCTGCTGATTGCCGAACTCACCGGCCGGCACAGCAACCTGATTCTCGTCGATGAGGCCGGACGGATTGTCGATGCCCTGAAGCGGGTGGACGGCGCCGACCACGCACGATCGATCCAGCCGGGGGCCACCTATCGGTATCCGCCGCGGCAGCAGCGTCTGGCGCTGCGCCGGGAGGTGCCGGTGGTGCCGGGAGCGATTGCATCGGCCGAAGCGTTCCGCCGCTGGCTGCTGGCGGAACTGTCCCCCATGTCGAAAGCGCAGGCCGCCGTTCTGTCCGACGCGGTGGCGCACGGGGCGACCCCGCAAGCGGTTCTGCAAGCCTTCCGCGAAGATCTGTTGGCCGGGGCCTATCAGCCGCGTCTGATCGAGCACGCCGGAAAACAGCGTCTGCAGCTGTTTCCGGCCAAAACGCACGAAGCAGCTTTGGTCAAAACCTTTGCCGGCGTATCCGAAGCACTCGACGCCTACTATTATCCGTTGCAGTTTCAGTCGGGCCAGATCGGCGACGGCCATGAGCTTGAGTCGCTGATCCGGCGGGAGATCAAGAAACTGCGCAAGCGCCGGGAGCATATCGCCGCCGAAGAGCAACAGAAAAGCGACTACGACGCGCGCCGCCAGTGGGGCGATCTGCTGCTGGCCAATCTGCACCTGATCAGGCGCGGGATGGAAGAGGTCGAAGTCATCGATTACACCCGCACGCCGCCCGCACCGGTCTCGATCAGGCTCGACGCCAGGCTGTCGCCGCAGGAAAACGCCGAGGCCTGTTTCCGGAGATACAAGAAGGAGAAGCGGGGGATGGGCCACGTCTCACGGCGCTTGCAGGAAACCGATGACGAATTGGCCTGGTTCGAAGGTCTGGCGCTGGCGCTGGAAGATGCCGACGGACCCGAAGCGTTGCAGGAGATCCGTCAGGAACTGCTGGAGGCCGGCCTGCTCAGGCCGCAGCGCCCCGATCCGCTGCGCCGCCGCGCCCCGCTTGCCGCGCCGAAGCTCAACCGCGCGCTCAGTCCGTCGGGAATGACCGTGCTCTGGGGCAGGAATAACCGCTCCAACGATGAGATCAGCACCCGCCGGACCGCAAATGAGGACCTGTGGTTTCACGTCCACAACCAGCCGGGCTGTCACCTGGTTCTGAAACGGGGGGAGCGCAAGGGCGAGCTGCCGCGCGAGGACATCGTTTTCGCCGCCGCGCTGGCGGCCGGTTATTCGCGGGGACGGCATGATCACAAGGTGGAGGTCATGGTGGCCGAAGGGAAGGCGGTACACAAGCCGAAAGGGGTCAGGCCGGGACTGGTCACGGTCAACGCCTACCGGACCCTGCTTGTGGCACCGCTGCGGCTGGAAGAAAATGCCGAATGAGATGCGATATTTTTGTTGCAATCGAAAAATCCATTTGGTATATATGCCCTCGCTTCGCGCCGAAGTGGTGGAATTGGTAGACACGCTAGGTTCAGGGTCTAGTGTCCGTAGGGACGTGGGAGTTCGAGTCTCCCCTTCGGCACCACATACAAAGACTATCTGTTGATTCAGGTATTTAAAGCTCAGCCTTCTAGACTGGTACACCATTTAGGTACACCGCTAGGGAGCTGGGCTTTTGTCTTTCTATCTCACCAAACGCAATCAAGCCTTCTATTACCGTATCAAAATCCCATCTGATTTATCTCACCTGATACGGCTATATCCCTGGTCGCCGACCGTGACGCCGTGCGCCAATACAAGTTCGGGGGAAAGAGCTACAGCCAGCAGACCAAGCTGTTGAGAAAGTGGATTGGCCATATAACACTCCGTATCCTTGACACAAAATTCCAGCTTGACTTTCGATCAGACAATATCCGGTCGATCACCCCGAGCCCTCTTTAGTAATGCTAACCTAAAATTGACCAGCAAACAGGGGTTGTGCTAACCGAAAATTGACCACCCTGAGCATCGCTTCTCCGATTAGGATTGGGTTTTATTTATGCCCTGCATTCTAAGAGGAGGAAAGGAATTGCT
>DASWJX010000168.1:0-28377 GCA_036396915.1 Geopsychrobacteraceae bacterium
GCCAGGGTTTGGCGGTTTTCGGCGGCCGACCTGAAGCGCGACACCATTTCGACCCGCACCGGAAAATCCTTGAGCCGGGTGCGGAAGCTTTCCCAGTGCTGGCGGGCCAGCACGGTGGTCGGCACCAGCACCGCGACCTGCTTGTTGTCGAGCACCGCCTTGAAGGCGGCGCGCATGGCCACCTCGGTCTTGCCGTAGCCGACATCGCCGCACACCAGCCGGTCCATGGGGCGGGGTGAGGTCATGTCGGCCAGGGTTTCCTCGATGGCCTGGGCCTGATCGCGGGTCTCTTCGTAGGGGAAGGTCGCTTCGAATTCGCGGAACAGGGTGTCCGGCGCGGAGAACTGGAAGCCCTGGCGCAGCTCCCGCTGGGCGAAGATTTCCAGCAGCTGACGGGCCAGTTCCTCCACCGCCGCCCGGGCGCGCAGTTTGGCTTTTTCCCAGCCCTGACCGCCCATCTTGTCGAGGCGCGGGGCGTGCCCTTCGCCGCCGACGTATTTCTGGACTTTCTCGATCCGGTCGACCGGCAGGTAGAGCTTGTCGTTTCCGGCGTAGGCCAGGTGCAGAAAGTCGCCTTCGATGTTGCCGGTCTGCAGGTGGATCAGTCCCAGGTAGCGGCCGACGCCGTGGTCGGTGTGGACGATAAAGTCGTCTTTTTGCAGCTCGGCCAGACTCGACATCAGCTGCCGCGCTTTCTGGCGCCCGGATTTGCGGCGGTGGCTGCGGCGGCCGAAAATTTCCTCTTCGCTGATGACGGCCAGCTTCTCTTCCGGCAGCCGGAAGCCGGCGGAGAGTTCACCGACGGTCAGCAGCGGACGGCCGGCGGGCAGTCGCGACGGGTCGATCCGCTCTTCCAGCGGCAGCGCGACGCGATGGGCGGCCAGCAGGTCCTGCAGCCGGCGGGCCTGGCTGTGGTGGTGACAGACCAGCAGGGTGCGCCAGCCGGCGTCGCGCCAGACCGCCAGTTTTGCGAGCAGCGGTTCCAGCCCGTCATGCTCGGTGCCGGGCACGACCTTGAGATCGCCGTTGCCCTGGGCATTGAAATGGTAACGTTCCCGCTCGTCCTCCAGCTGAAAAACCCGCAGCCGGGAAAACTCGATGCGGCGCTGCGCGGCCAGGCCGGCTGCCACCTGCCGCGGATCGAGGAACAGCTCGTCGCGGGCGGCATGCGGTTGTCTCTGGTCGATCATCCGCTGCTCGCCGCTGCGGATGTCGCTGTTGAACAGGTCGATCTCCTGCTCCACCGCCGGAGGGTCGACGATCACCCAGTCGACGCTCTCCAGGTAGTCGAACAGACTGTCCAGGGCGGGGTAGTTGAGCGGCAGCAGGAAGGCGCGGCCGGGGGCCAGAATCCCTTCGCGCAGCTCTTCCATGATCGCTTCGCGCTCGGTGCGGGGCAGTTCCAGTTGATCGCAGCGCTCCTTGAGGCGGCGGGCGAAGGTCTCCAGGTGCGTCCCGGCAAGGATCATCTCCCGCGAGGGGATCAGCAGCAGCTCCCGCAGCTCCTGCCCCGCGGAGCGCTGGCTGGCCGGATCGAAGCCGCGCATCCGTTCGATGAAGTCGCCGTAAAATTCGATCCGCACCGGCTCGTCCCGGTCCGGCGGGAAGATATCGAGAATGTCGCCGCGCACGGCGAAGCCGCCCCGTTCCTCCACCATCGGCGTCGGCTGATAGCCGAGCTGCTGCAGGCTCCGCAGCAGCTCGGGGCGCGGGTATTCGTCCTCGGCCACCAGCCGCAGCGACAGCTCGGCCAGAACCTGCCGCGGAATCATTTTCTGCATCAGGGCGCGCAGCGGCAGGACCAGGCACTCGACCTGTCCCAGATGCAGCGCGGCCAGGGTGGTCAGGCGGGCGGCTTCCAGTTCCGGATGGGGGGTCAGGGGGTCGTACGGGTTGAGTTCCCAGTGGGGCAGCAAACGGATCTGCCGCGGCCGGGGATGGAAAAACTGCAGGTCGGTCGCCAGCCGGCGGGCCTGGCCCTGCTCGGCGGCCAGGATCACCAGCGGCCGCCGGCTGTCCTGCTGCAGCCGGCTCAGCAGCCAGGCGTCACTGGAACCGTGCAGGCCGAGGACTTCGCTGACCGGATGGCCGGCGGCGATGCCGTCGACAAAGCTGCGCACGGTGGCGTGGCGGATGTCCTGTTGCAGATCGTTTTCCATTATCTCTCACGTAAGTCCTGAGCGGAGGGCGTTAAAAAAAACAGAGGGCGCACCGAAGTACGCCCTCATCATAAAGCATGTGCCGCTTCCAGCTCAATCCCGCGGCACCGCCAGCATGCGTTCGAGGGTCAGCCTGGCCTTGGCGCGGATCGCTTCGGGTACGGTGATGCGCGGACTCATGGTTTCCAGGCAGTGCAGCACGTCTTCCAGCGAGGTCAGTTTCATGTTGGGGCAGATCAGCCCCCGGCTCGGCAGGATGAAGGTCTTCTCCGGGTTTTCCTTTTTCAGTCGATAGAGGATGCCCTGCTCGGTGCCGACGATGAATGTCTGGGCCGGGCTGCTGGCGGCAAATTCATACATGCCGCTGGTCGAGCAGATGTGGTCGGCCAGTTCCAGAATTTCCGGCGCGCACTCCGGGTGGGCCATGAACGGCGCGTCGGGGTGCTCGGCCTTGGCCCGTTTGATCTCGGCGACCTTGACCCGGTCGTGGGTCGGGCAGTAGCCTTCCCAGATGTGGCAGATCTTGTCGACCTGCCCGGCGATATAGCGGGCCAGGTTGCGGTCCGGCACCAGCAGCACCTCTTCGGCATCGAGGGAGCGGACGACGTTGACGGCGTTGGAGCTGGTGCAGCAGATATCGCTTTCGGCCTTGACCGCGGCGGTCGAGTTGACGTAGGTGACCACCGTGGCGTCGGGATAGCGGGCTTTCATGGCGCGCAGCCCCTCGGCATCGACCATATCCGCCATCGGGCAGCCGGCATCCTCGCGGGGGAGCAGCACGGTCTTTTCCGGGGCGAGAATGGCCGCGCTCTCCGCCATGAAGTGCACGCCGCAGAAGACGATGACGTCCTTGTCGGTTGCGGCGGCCGCCATCGACAGGGCCAGGGAGTCGCCGGTGATATCCGCGATCTCCTGGATTTCGTCACGTTGATAATTATGGGCCATCAGCAGCGCGTTGCGCTCCCTGACCAGTTCCTTGATGCGTTGTTTTAGCTGTTCTTGATTCATCTAATTTATCCTGAATCCGCGGGGTTCGGGGGTCCGGCATCGAGTATACGCAATGAATCCGAAATGCTAGACCAAACCCCCTGATATGTCAATCTTTTCACCCGCTCGGGAGGCTTGACAGGCCGGGGAGGATACGGCTATTCTCGCCGAGCCTAGACCAACTCTGCTAACAGGACGCTTTGAGAGGATATAAAATTATGTTCGGAATCGGAATGACCGAACTGCTGTTGATCATGGGCCTGGCGCTGATCGTGCTCGGCCCCAAGAAGCTGCCCGATCTGGCCCGTGCCCTGGGCAAGGGGTTTGCCGAATTCAAGCGGGCGACCGATGATTTCAAGAGCACCATGCAGGAAGAAGTGCGGATCGCTGAAACCAGGGACAGTTTGCTCAAGGACGGCAAGCTGACGCCGCCGGGCTCCGAGCCCCCGGCCGACGGCGATGTTGTCGGCGATGTCGTCGGCGGGGTGAATCCGCCGCCCGCCCGGGCGCAGACTGCGCCTGCGCCCTGGCAGCGGCCCGTCGCCGGCGCCGGCGCCGATGAGGAAGGGGCCAACGCCGAGCTTATTGCGGAAACCGACAGCGATGCCGACACGGCCAAGCGGAGCGATGATGTCTGAGTCCATGCCGCTGACCTCCCATCTGGAGGAGTTGCGCAAGCGGCTGATGTACGCCGCCGGCGCCTGGCTGGTCGCCTTTCTGGCATGCTACAGCGTCGCCGAACGGATTTTCGAAGAGTTGTCCAAGCCGGTGCGCGCGGCCCTGCCCGAAGGGAGTTCCCTGGTCTTCATCAGCGCCACGGAGCCGTTCTTCACCTACCTGAAGGTGGCTGCCGTGGCGGCGGTGCTGGTGGCCCTGCCGGTGATCCTCTGGCAGATCTGGAGCTTTGTCGCGCCCGGTCTGTACAGCAAGGAGAAGCGCTTCGCCGTCCCCTTCGTGGCGGTCAGCTGTATCTGTTTCGGGATCGGCACCTATTTCGGCTTCACCTTTGTGTTCCCCATGGTTTTCACCTTTCTGGTCCAGTTCGGCACCGGCACCGGCGATATCGACGCCATGCTCTCGATGGGTTCCTACCTGACCCTGTCGACCCGGCTGCTGTTTGCCTTCGGGCTGGTTTTCGAGCTGCCGATCGTGATCTTCTTCCTGGCCCGGATGGGCGTGGTCGATCATAAATGGCTGGCAAAAAACCGCAAATATGCCCTGCTGATGGCCTTCGTGTTCGGCGCGATCCTCACCCCGCCCGATCTGTTTTCCCAGACCTCCATCGCCATCCCCTTCATCCTCCTTTATGAAGTGGGGATCATCGCCGCGCGGCTGTTCGGCAAGAAGAAGCCCGAAACGTCCGAGGAGGACGGGGCAGCGGACGCCGGCGAGGACGAAGGCGCCGGATAGCCTGACCTGGTACCGCCGGTGGACCGATGCGGGGCAGAGCACAAAGCCGTACCAGACATCCCGCGGGATGCCGGTACGGCTTTGTTGTTAGCGAAAGCTTCTCTGTTGCCGGTTCGGTCGTGATGCGCCGCGTTTTTTTCCGGAAGCTCCGGCCGTTGTCGTTTTTCGCCAAAGCTTGTAGGATGCACTGATGAGCCACTGGTTCGATACCCACTTTCATCTGGCGGCCCCCGGGGGGCGGCAAGCGCCGCGGCAGCTGCAGCGGCGGGCGCATGCGCTGGGCATTGACGGTCTGCTGATGCCGGGGGTCCGGGCCGACGACTGGCCGCGGCTGCTGGAGCTGGCGCGCGACCTGCCCGGGGTCTATGCGGCTCCGGGGCTGCACCCGGTCCACGCGGAGCAGTGGAGTGCGTGGCTCGCGGAGGCCCTGCAGGGTCTGGCCCGGGAGCCGCGGGTGGTGGCGATCGGCGAGATCGGTCTGGACGGTGCGGCCGGGCCGCCGTTGGAAAAGCAGGAAGCGGTGTTCCGGGCGCAGCTGCGGATCGCGCTTGCTGCCGGATTGCCGGTGCTGTTGCACTGTCGCAAGGCGACCGGGCGGGTGCTGGCGATCCTGCGCGAGCTGGAGGTCGGCAGACGGGTCGGCGGCATCTGGCACGGCTTCTCGGGCAGTGCGCAGGTCGCGCGGCAAGTGGCGGAACTCGGCTTCAGGATTGGCGTCGGACCGGTCCTGCTGCGGAGTAATGTTCGTCGCTTGCCGCAGGCGCTGCTGGAGCTTGAGCCACAGGCGCTGGTGCTGGAGACCGATGCCCCCGATATGTGCGGCGGACCGGAAGGGCTGCTGGAAGTGGCGCACCGGCTGGCCGAACTGCGCGGCTGGACGCTGGAAGAAACGCTGCAGCTCACGGCGGACAATGCCCGCGCGCTGTTCGCCCTTGCGCAGCGCTGAAAAATCACGTTTTTCTTTAAAGCAGGAAGAGCCTATGCAGGAACATAGATTCAGCCGGATGCAGTTGCTGGCCGGCCGTGACGGCATGGAGAGACTGCGCAGCGCCTCGGTCGCCGTGTTCGGGGTCGGCGGGGTCGGCAGTTATGCCGCCGAAGCGCTGGCGCGCGCCGGGGTCGGTCGTCTGACCCTGATCGACTTCGACGAGATCTGCCTCACCAACGTTAACCGGCAGCTGCACGCCCTGGACGGCACCATCGGCCGGGCCAAGGTTGCGGTGATGGCCGAGCGCTGCCGGGCGATCAACCCCGAGCTGCAGGTCGAGCCGCTGCAGATCTTCTACGAGGCATCGGTCAGCGACGAGCTGCTGGGACGAGGCTATGACTATGTGCTCGACTGTATCGATCATGTCACCGCCAAGCTGCACCTGATCGAGAGCTGCCGGCAGCGCGGCCTGCCGGTCATCGCCTCGATGGGCGCGGCCAACAAGCTCGATCCGGGCCAGCTGGCGGTGGCCGACCTGGCCGACACCAGCAAATGCCGGCTGGCCCGGATCATCCGCAGGGAACTGCGCAAACGGGGGATCGAACGGGGGGTCAAGGTGGTTTATTCGACGGAGGAATTTCGGCCCCTGAGCGGCGAAACGGCGGTCTGTGCCGAGAACTGCATCTGTCCCAACCCGCAGGACCAGAAGTGGAGTTGCAGCGACCGGCGGGTGATTCTCGGCAGTTCCTCCTATATCCCGCCGCTGTTCGGTCTGACCATGGCCGGCGAGGTGATCCGCGCACTGCTGGGGGAACGCTGATGGATGCCGTGCAGATGCTGCTGCTGGCCGGCATCGGCATCGTCGCCGGGATGCTCAACGTCCTGGCCGGCGGCGGTTCGCTGCTGACCCTGCCGCTGCTGATCTTTCTCGGTCTGCCGGCGCCGGTGGCCAACGGCACCAACCGGATCGCCATTCTCTGCCAGAATGTCGTGGCGGTCGGCAGCTTCCGCAGCAAGGGAGTGCTGCCGGCCCGGCTGGCCCTGCTCTGTACCGTTCCGGCCCTGCTCGGCAGCGTCCTCGGCGCGCAGCTGGCGATCGATATCAGCGAGGAACTGTTCCGGCAGTTGCTGGCGGCGATCATGATCGGCGTGGTGATCCTGATGGCCGTCGATCCGGCCCGGCGGCTGAACTTCGAACAACGGCCCATGACCCCGCTGCGCACGGCCTTGCTGCTGCTGAGTTTCTTTGTGATCGGCATCTATGGCGGATTCATTCAGGCCGGGGTCGGTTTTCTGATCATCTCCGGACTGCTGCTGCACGGGCTGGATCTGGTGCGGATCAATGCGGTCAAGGTGTTCGTCATCCTGTTTTTCACCATCGCCGCGCTGGCGGTCTTTGTCCGGCACGGTCAGGTCAATTATCCGCTGGGCATCGCGCTGGCGGTCGGCAACGCCGGTGGCGGCTGGATCGGCACCCATCTGGCGGTGAAGAAGGGGCACGACTGGATCCGCCGGCTGGTGTTTATCGTGGTGCTGCTGTTCGCGCTGAAGCTGGTCTGGTTCTGAGCCGACAGCGGGGGGGCCGGTTTCCGGTTGTTGACTGTAGTTGTTGCACCACGTATCATGGTAAACGCGCTTTCTTCGGAAGGCCTTTTCTACATTTGTCCATGCAAAAAGCGAGCACGCGGGAAGAAAGCTATGGCCGTTCTGGAAATACTTCACTATCCGAATCCGCTGCTGGCGGAGCGATCCCTGCCGGTGGAAACCTTCGACGAGGAGTTGCGGCAACTGGCGGCCGATATGGCCGAAACCATGTATGATGCCCCCGGCGTCGGGCTGGCCGCCCCTCAGGTCGGGGTTCTGAAACGGCTGGCGGTGATCGACTGTTCGGGGTCGGAGGCTCCGGCCGATCTGATCGTGGCGGTCAACCCGGAGATTGTGGCCCGCGAAGGGGAGTATCTGGAAGAAGAGGGGTGCCTTTCGGTGCCCGGCTATTTTGCCCGGGTAGCCCGCAGTGCCCGGGTCACGCTCCGCTACCAGGATCTGGACGGCCAGCCTCGGGAGCGCGAGGCGGACGAGCTGCTGGCGGTGGCCATCCAGCACGAGATCGACCATCTTGACGGAATTCTATTTGTTGACCGGCTTTCCTCGCTGAAGCGATCGATATTCCGGAAAAAATACCAGAAAATGCTGCAGCAGGGGGATCCGGAATGACACCGCAGGAGATCCGTACCGTATTCATGGGCACCCCCGATTTTGCGCTGGGGACGTTGCAGGGGCTGATCGATGCCGGCGTCAAGCTGGTGGGGGTCTATACCCAGCCGGACCGGCCGAAGGGGCGCGGAAACAAACTTGCCGCGCCGCCGGTCAAGGAGCTGGCCCGGCAGTACGACATTCCGGTATTTCAGCCGCTCAAGCTGCGCGATCCTGCGGCGGTGGCGGAACTGGCGGCGCTGCAGCCCGACCTGATCGTCGTCGTCGCGTACGGCCAGATCCTGCCCCGGGCGGTGCTCGATATCCCGAAGTATGGCTGCATCAACGTGCACGCCTCGCTGTTGCCGAAATACCGCGGCGCGGCGCCGATCAACAAGGCGATTGTCGACGGCGAGAGCGAGACCGGGGTGACCACCATGCTGATGGATGCGGGGCTCGACACCGGCGACATGCTGGTCAAGCGCAGTCTGCCGATCGGCGCGAATGAAACCGCCGGGCAGCTGCACGACCGGATGGCCCTGCTCGGCCGCGAGGCGCTGGAAGAGACGCTGCGGCTGCTCTGCGCAGGCGCGCTGAAACCGGAAAAGCAGGATGATATTTTGAGCTGTTATGCCGCGATGATGAAGAAAGAGGACGGGCTGATCGACTGGCGGCAGCCGGCGCAAACGGTACACAATCTGGTGCGGGGACTCGATCCCTGGCCGGGTGCCTATACCCGTCTCGACGGAGAGGTCTTGAAGCTGGCGCAAACGGCCGTGGACATGTCGGTTGGCGGTGCGCCGGGAACGATTCTTGGCGCGGACGCGGACGGGGTGATTATCGCCTGCGGCGCGGGCGCGCTGGTGGTCGGACAGCTGCAGCTGCCGGGCCGCAAACGGCTGGCCGCGGCGGACTTTTTGCGTGGTCGTGAGCTTCCGGCCGGGACCGCTCTGGAGTAACGTTTTGACCGGGGACAATCACGACGGTATCGAGCAGCCGCGCAAGCGGCTGTTTATCCTCCTGCTCGGGGTGGCCTGCGGGTTGATCCTGCTCGGCACCTGCCTGCTCTGGTGGGTATCGAGCGTCGGCCTGGACAATATCCATCCGTCGCTGCCGATGGTCTTCGGCATGCTGCTCGGTTCGCTGGCCCTGCTGGTGGTCGGCGGTCTGTCGTTACTGATTCTGACCCTGCTGACCGGTCGCGATCTGTTTTTGCTGCAGAGTTTGCGCGGACTGGTGGTCCGATATCTGTTCCCCGGCATTATCAGTATCGGCCGGCTGTTCGGCGTCGACAGCGACCTGCTGCAGCAATCGTTTATCGTCCTGAACAACCGGCTGGTACAGAGCAAGCGTCCGCGGGTGGCGGCGGAGCATACCCTGATCCTGCTGCCCCACTGTATCCAGCAGTTCGATTGCGCCATCAAGATCACCGGCGAGGTCGATCACTGTATCCGCTGCGGGCAGTGCGATATCAAGGACTTGCTCGAACTGGCCGAAGCCCGCGGCATCGAGCTGGCGGTGGCGACCGGCGGAACGCTGGCGCGCAGGATCATCGTCGAAAAACGGCCGCAGTTGATCATCGCCGTGGCCTGCGAGCGTGATCTGACGGCCGGTATCCGGGACGCCTATCCGTTGCCGGTCTTCGGAGTGCTCAACCGCCGTCCGCACGGCCCCTGCTTCAACACCCGGGTCCTGCTTCCGGAAGTAGAACAGGCCCTGGCGGAATACGTGATTCCAGGCGCCGCACGACAACCTGAAACAAACGAGGGAAAAAGATGAATACACTGCGAACGGTCATGCTGATGACCTTACTGACCCTGGTTCTGGTCGGCGCCGGCGGCGCCATCGGCGGCCAGGGCGGGGCGCTGTTCGCCCTGATTCTGGCCGGGGTGATGAACCTCGGCTCCTACTGGTTCTCCGACAAGATCGTGGTCAGGATGTATCGCGGCCAGCAGGTGGAGAGCGGTCCGCTCTACGAGGTGGTGGCGGAACTCTGCCAGCGCAACAGTTTGCCCATGCCCAGGGTGTACATCCTGCCGCAGCCGACGCCCAACGCCTTCGCCACCGGCCGCAATCCGGAACATGCGGTGGTTGCGGCGACCCGGGGGATCCTGGATATCCTCAGCCGGGAAGAACTGAGCGGGGTTATGGCTCATGAACTGGCCCACGTGCAGAACCGCGATATCCTGATCGGTTCCATCGCGGCAACCATCGCCGGAGCGATCAGCTACCTGGCCCATATGGCCCAGTGGGCGATGATTTTCGGCGGACGGGACGACGAGGACAGCAATCCCGTCGCCATGATCGCCATGATGATTCTGGCGCCGATCGCCGCCATGCTGGTGCAGATGGCGATCTCCCGCTCCCGCGAGTACGGCGCCGACCAGACCGGAGCGAAACTCTGCGGCCGGCCCCACGCGCTGGCCGCTGCCCTGCGCAAACTGGAGAGCGCCAATCGGACCGCGCCGATGGCCAGGGTCAACGAGGCGACCGCCCATATGTTTATCGTCAACCCGCTCAAAAGCGGCGGGCTGCGCGGGCTGTTCTCCACCCACCCGCCGATGGATGAGCGGATCCGGCGCCTCGAAGGGATGCGGATTTAAGTGGCCGTCGTCGAACCGGGCGTCGTTCCGCGCCGGATCGCGTTTGAGATTCTGAGCCGGGTGGACGAGGGGGCGTTTTCCGACCTGGTTTTGGATACCGTTTTGTCCCGCCGAAGTCTCGATCCCCGCGACCGTGGCCTGGTGACGGAGCTGGTTTACGGGGTCTTGCGTCTGCGCGGCCGGCTCGATTTCGCCCTGCAGCAGGTTTCGCGCCAGCCGCTCAAGCGCCTCGAAGCCGGGGTGCTGCGCCTGCTGCGGCTGGGGGCTTATCAGCTGCTGGAACTGGACCGGATTCCGCCGCATGCCGCGGTCAACGCCTCGGTGGAGCTGGCCCGCCAGCTCGGCATGGAAAGGGTTTCCGGACTGGTCAACGGCACCCTGCGCGAACTGGAGCGGCAGCGGGGGGCGATCCTCTGGCCGACCCCGGAGGCGATTCGGCCTTATCTGCAGCATGTCTGCAGCCTGCCGGTCTGGCTGGCCAAGGAGTTGCTGCGCCAGTTTCCCAATGAAGAATCCCGCGCGTTCGGCGAAGCGCTGGCCGGGCAAGCACCGTTCACCCTGCGGATCAACAGTCTCAAGACCGATCGCAAAAGCTTCCTGGCGGCGCTGGCAGCGGCGGAGCATACGGCCCGGCCCACCGGCTATGCTCCGGAAGGGATTATCGTCGAGAGCCGTTCCGGGCAGCCGTTGCCGGGGGATGCCGAGGGCTGGTATCAGGTGCAGGACGAAGCGAGCATGCTGATCGCGCATCTGCTCGATGCGCGTCCGGGTCTGCGTATTCTCGACAGCTGCGCCGCACCCGGCGGCAAGACTACCCATCTGGCGACCTTGTGCGAAAATCGCAGTTCCATTCTGGCCCTGGACAAACATCCGCAGCGCGTGGAGCTGATCAAGCGGGGCGCCGCCCGACTCGGCTGTTCGTCCATCGAGGCTCGCAGCTGGGATCTGCTTGAAACCCCCGATTTTATCGATCCGCAAAGCTTCGACCGGGTGCTGCTCGACGCGCCCTGCAGCGGTCTTGGGGTTTTGCGGCGCAACCCGGAAAGTCGCTGGAACCGTTCGGCGGCCGATGTCCGGGAGCTGGCGGCTGTGCAGACCACTATTCTGGAGCATGTGGCACCGCTGCTGAAGCCGGGCGGCCTGCTGCTTTATTCGGTCTGCACCTTCACCACCGCCGAAACCACGGCGGTGATCGGCGCTTTTCTGGAGCGGCACAGAGAGTTCGTGCTGGAGGACCTGCGCGAAACGGTTCCGGCTGCCTGGCATGCATTGATCGGCGCGGACGGCATGCTGCGCACCCTGCCGCATCGCCACGGCGGCATGGACGCCTTCTATGCCGCCCGGCTGCGCCGCGTGTAACCGCCGGGATTGACTGCAACGAGCGTCTGAAATGACCGGTGCGACCGCAGCTATGCTGTGGTGACAACCTTTTTGTTCCTGAGCGACTGGAGACAAAACCATGATCAAGATCGCCCCCTCAATCCTGTCTGCCGATTTCGCCCGCCTGGGCGACGAGGTCCGGGCCATCGAAGCCGGCGGCGCCGACTATGTGCACGTCGATGTGATGGACGGGCATTTCGTGCCGAACATCACCATCGGTCCGCTGATCGTTGCGGCGCTGCGGCCGGTGACCGCTCTGCCCCTCGATGTGCACCTGATGATCGACAACCCCGACCAGTATATCCCAGCCTTTGCCGAAGCGGGCGCGGATATCATCGTCGTGCATGCCGAGGCCACCAGCCATCTGCATCGCACCGTGCAATTGATCAAGTCGCTCGGCAAAAGGGCCGGAGTCTCGCTCAATCCGGCCACCTCGCTTGCGGCCCTCGATATGATCCTGCCCGATCTCGACCTGGCTTTGCTGATGACCGTCAATCCCGGTTTCGGCGGGCAGTCGTTCATCGACGGCTGCCTGCCGAAGATCAGCGCCCTGCGGCAGAGGATCACGCAGCTCGGTCTGCAGGTGGAGCTGCAGGTCGACGGCGGGGTCAAGATCGACAATATCGGCACCATTGCCGCGGCCGGCGCCGATGTTTTTGTCGCGGGCAGCGCGGTGTTCGACAGCGAGGATTACGCGGCGACCATCGCCGCCCTGAAAGAGAACGGCAACCGGGGAGGGGACTGATGGCCCCTTTCCGGCAGATCTCCCGGCAGCTGGCGCTGCACCCGGCCCGGCCCCTTCAGCGGCAGCAACTGCGCCCGGCGGCGGTGCTGGTGCCGCTGTTTCTGCGCCATGATCAGCCCTGGGTGCTGCTGACCCGGCGCAGCGAGCATCTGAAGCATCATGCCGGTGAAATCTCCTTTCCCGGCGGCGGCGTCGAGCCGGAGGATGCCGATCTCTGGCAGACGGCACTGCGCGAAAACGAAGAAGAGATGGGGATCGCAGCCGCGGATGTCAGGCGTCTCGGTCGGCTCGATGATTTTATCTCGGTCTACGGCTATCTGGTCACCCCCTATGTCGGCAGTTTCCGCGACCCCTACCCCTACCGGATCGCTTCCGGCGAGATCGCCGAGGTGCTGGAGTTTCCGCTGCAGCGGCTGCGCGATCCGCAAAGCTACCACCGGGAGGAGCGGCGGCATCAGGGCCGAACGCGGGCGGTCGATTCCTACCGCCTTGACGGTCACACCATCTGGGGGATGACCGCCGCCATCCTCAAACAGCTTCTGCACCGCCTCGAACCGTTCTTCGCCGGAGCTGACGGGGCGGGAAAACAGCTCAGCCTATGAACCATTATCCGGAACGGAGCAGGCGGTTTTTAGAGCGGATCAGGGAGACCACCCTGGTCGGCGACGGCGCCATGGGAACCCTGCTGCACAGTCGCGGGGTGGCGCTGGATGCCAATATCGAACATCTGAACCTGGTTCAGCCTGAGCGGGTGGCCCGGGTCCATGCCGACTATATCGCTGCCGGCGCCGACCTGCTGGAAACCAATACCTTCGGCGCCAACCGCTTGCGGCTGGGAACCATCGGCCTGGAAGCAAAGGTTCGCCGGATCAACCTGGAAGGGGCGCGGCTGGCCCGCGGCGCGGCCGGTGGAGAGCATTTCGTTGCCGGTTCGGTCGGGCCTTTGCTGCGGCCGCGCGGCGATGCGAAGGAACTGGATTCGGATGAAAAAAGCCGGATTCTGCGTGAGCAGATGGAGGCCCTTGCCGAAGGCGGCGTCGATCTGTTCCTGCTGGAAACCTTTGCCTGCCTGGACGATCTGAAGCTGGGGGTGGGGATCGCCGCGGAGCTGGGTCTGCCCGCCGTGGCGCAGATGGCCTTCCTCGAGGCCGGTTACAGTCGGGAGGGGATAAGCGCCGAGCGGGCCGCCAGCGAGCTTTCCGATGCCGGCGCAGTTGTGATCGGAGCCAACTGCGGGTCCGGACCGAAAGGCCTGCTGCAGGTCATACCGCGCATGGCGGCGGTCGTCGCTACGCCCCTGTCGGCGTTTCCCAATGCCGGCGCCCCTGAATACGTGGACGGTCGCTACCTGTATCTGGCGACTCCCGATTATTTTGCCCGGCGCGGGGTTGAACTGGCGGCGGCCGGGGCGGCGCTGGTCGGCGGCTGCTGCGGCATCACGCCGGAACATATCGCCGCGCTGCGCCGCGCGCTGACCGAGCAGCCGCCCGGCCGGGCCAGGGCCGCGAGCCGCCGGCAGGCGCCGGAGCTCAAAGCATCCCGACCGCAGCCGCGCAAAACCTTTCTCGACGGCTGGGGGCAGCGGCCGATTATTACCGTGGAGCTCGATCCGCCCCGCGGGCTGGATGTGACAACCACCCTTGAGCGGGCCCGGGCGCTGGCCGCCGCCGGCATCGATGCGATCAGTCTGGCGGAAAACCCCCTGGCCCGGATTCGCCTCGGCAACCTGGCGCTGGCGAAAAGCATCCAGGACGAGATCGGCATCGAAGTCATTGCCCATGTGACCTGCCGCGACCGGAATCTGATCGGCTTGCATTCCGAGCTGATGGGTGCGCACCTGCTCGGCCTGCGCACCATCCTGGCGGTGACCGGAGACCCGGTGGCGGTGGGGGACGAAGTCGGCGCCACCAGCGTCTTCGACCTCAACTCGGTCGGCCTGCTCAAGCTGCTGCAGGGCCTGAATCGCGGCGAGAGCAGTTATGGCGCGCCCCTGAGCGGACAGACCGATTTTCTGCTCGGGGCGGCGTTCAATCCGAACCTGGCGCGGATCGACGGCCAGTTGGCGAAACTGGAGAAAAAACTCGCGGCCGGGGCGGCCTTTGTGCAGACCCAGCCGGTCTATGCCCGGGAAAACCTGGATCGTCTGCTGGAGCGGACCGCCGCGTACCAGGTGCCGGTGCTGGTGGGCATTCTGCCGCTGGTCAGCGAACGGAACGCCGAATTCCTGCACAACGAGGTGCCGGGCATCAGCGTTCCGGACGAGATCCGGCGGCGGATGCGCGGCAAGAGCGGTGACGAAGGCGCCCGTGAAGGTCTGGCGATTGCCGGTGAGCTGGTGGCGCACGGACGGGGCCGGGTCGGCGGCTACTATCTGATGCCGCCTTTCGGCCGTATCGATCTGGCGCTGCAACTGGCGGCGACGATCCGACGCTTGAGCGGCGCTTGAGCGGACGACTCGGGCCGGCGGCAGCACGGTTTCAAGAGGGAAGTATGCCGCATGCGGTCCGTTGCGTTGCGACACTGATGGAGGAGAGGGTCCGATGACAAAACTGTTGCTGCTGTTGCTGCTGCTTGCGCCGCTGGTCTGCGCCTGTGCCCGGCCTGCCGCGCTGGGACCCGGCTTCGCGGAGTTGAGCGGCCATTTTGCGCAGGCCGTGCGCTGGCAGGATTTCCAGGGGGCGGCGAAATTTGTCGCTGAAGACCAGCGCGAGACCTTTCTGGAGCAGTTTCCCCGCAACAAAGACCTGCATATGGTCGATGTGCGTTACGAGCGGATCGCCCTCGACGAAGCGGGCGGAGCGGCCGAGACGGTCCTGTTTGTCGAGTATTATCTGCTCCCCTCCCCCACCCTTCGGGAGTGGCGCTGGACTCAGCAATGGCGACGCCTTGACGGGGAGTTTCCCAAGGGCGCGCCGTGGCAGATCCAGGCGTCGCCGCCGGCCTTTCCCTGAGCCGCTGCGGGCGGACTAACCATGCAGTTTTCCAACTGTTTATTCCGTTTCCCGGGTGATGGCCGGAGAAAAAAATAGCCTTGCTTTCGGCTTGTCATTTGTGTTATCAACTGCATACTGTATACGATTTGCAGATGCTGCAAACAGTCAGAACATCGGGAGCTTAGCCCCCGGTTCAGGATTTTCGACCTTCCTCGCGGGGAAGGTCGAAGCAGGTCACAGGAGGTCAATTTGGCTCAGCTTGTTTTTTCCAGTTGGGGAAGAGAAATTGTCGACAATCGCCGGGGTGGTGACGGCGTAACGGAGATTTTCCAGAAAAAACTCCCCGTCACCTTTGACGGCGAACGGTCCATGGCCGCGTTCATGGGCTGGGACGGTCTCATTATCTCCGATCCGGACGTCGATGTCGTCGCCATGGCCGCCGAATATGCGAAGCGGGTTCAGGAAGACTACTGCTGTGCCCGCTGTTCTCCCGGCAAGAAGGGCACCCGGGTGCTTCAGGATACGCTGGCCCGGATTGTCAGCGGCCAGGGGCAGGAGCAGGATCTGGCCGAGATCGAGGCGCTGGCCGGTCTGCTGGAGAACTGCAAGTGCACGCTCTGCATGACGTCCGCCGTGCCGGTGCTGGACACCGTCAAGTATTACCGCGAGGACTACCTCGCCTATATCCGCGGCGAGCGGCGGGCCAAGCCCGCCGAGTACAAGGTCAAGCTGACCGCTCCCTGCCAGGACAAATGCCCGGCCCATATCGACATCCCCGCCTACATCGAGGCGATCAAGGACTCCCGTTTCGACGAGTCGTTGGCGGTCATCCGCGAAAGCATGCCGCTGCCGGCGGTGTGCGGCCGGGTCTGTCCCCACCCCTGTGAAACCGCCTGTCGCCGCAAGAATGTCGACAGTGCCATCAACATCATGGTGCTCAAGCGGACCGCAGCGGACTACGAGCGGCAGCACGGCCGGACTCCGCCGATGCAACCGAAAGCCCGCAAGGGCAAAACGGTCGCCGTGGTCGGCGCCGGGCCGGCCGGTCTGGCGACCGCGTACTACCTGGCGCTGGAAGGTTATCCGGTCACCATCTATGAAGCCCTGCCGGAAGGGTTCGGCGGCGGCATGGTGGCGGTCGGCATCCCCGCCTACCGGATGCCGCGGCCCATCCTGCAGCGCGATATCGATATTATCTCCGCCATGGGCGTTGAAATCATCTACAACACCCGCGTCGGCAGCGACATCTCGCTGACGGAACTGAAGCAGAAGTATGACGCGGTCCTGCTCGCTCCCGGCGCGCACCGCTCCAAGCCGATGGGCGTCGAGGGGGAGGACGCAGGCTACCAGGGGTTCCTCGCCGGAGGGATCGATTTCCTGCGCGAAGCCTATATGGGGAAACCGACCGGCATGGGCAAGAAGGTCTGCGTGGTCGGCGGCGGCAACACGGCGATCGACTGTGTCCGGGTCGCCCTGCGCGAAGGCGCCGAAGATTCGATTCTGCTCTATCGCCGGACCCGCAACGAGATGCCGGCGGATGTCTGGGAGGTCGACGGCGCCGACGAGGAGGGTGTGCAGTTTCAGTTTCTGGTGCTGCCGAAGAAGATTGTCGTCGACGACAACCGGCAGGTGACCGGCGTCGAGTGCGTGCGCATGGAACTGGGCGAGCCGGACGATTCCGGACGGCGCCGTCCGCAGCCGGTGGAAGGGAGCGAGTTCATCGTCGAATGCGACACCCTGATCCCGGCCATCGGTCAGGATCCGGAACTGAACTTCATCACCGGGGAGAGCGGCATCGAGATCACCCGCTGGAACACGGTGGTCACCAAATTCGTGCCGCAGAAAAATGCCGCGGGGCGGGACTTGAACGATGACATGGGCAACCCGCTGTCGCGGATTCTGATGACCGACATGGACGGCGTCTTCGCCTCCGGCGACGCGGAGATCGGTCCGCTGACCGTGGTCGCCTGCGTCGGCAACGGCCATCGTGCCGCCAAGGTCATCCAGCGCTGGTTCGAAGAGGGCGAAGCTTATCTCACCGACGATGATTTCCACGAGGATATCCTCAGTCATCTCGGCGTTTACGACCCGAATGAGCAGGTTGCCTGGCTGGACGCGGTGGCTCGTTTCGATCAGCATGAGATTCACGGCAGGGAGCGGGCCGCCAAGGGCAATTACAGCGAGGTCGAGCTCGGCCTCAGCGACAGCGAGGCGGTGAAAGAGGCCGAGCGGTGCCTGCGCTGCTACCGGGTCTCGATGATTGCGGTTTGACAATATCAATTACATGAGGGCGGAAAGATGCAAACCCTGGTTCTTTCCGCCGACTTTTGAGGTGAATCCATATGGTCAGTTTGACGATTGACGGTAAACAGGTCAGTGTCCCCGCCGAGACGACAATTCTGGAAGCCGCCCGGGAGGTCGGTATCGCGATCCCGACCCTCTGCTGGTTGCAGAAGGTGTCCCCGACCGGCGCTTGCCGGATCTGCGCCGTGGAGATCGAGGGGATCGACCGCACCATGACCGCCTGCAATACCCCGGTCAAGGAAGGGATCGTCGTCGCCACCCAGTCGGAAAACCTGACCCGGATCCGCAAGCAGATCATGGAGCTGATTCTGGTCAACCATCCCCTCGACTGTCCGGTCTGCGACGCCGGCGGCGAATGCGACCTGCAGGACACCTGTTACGCGCTTGAAGTCAACCGCCAGGAGTTCGCGGCGGAGGACGTCAATCCGCCGACCATCGACCACTGGCCGCTGATTCAGCAGGTTCCCAACCGCTGCATTCTCTGCGAAAAGTGCGTTAAGGTCTGCTACGAGGTTATCGGCGCCGATTCGCTGTATATCAACGCCAAGGGGGACCGGGCCTTTATCGACAAGCATCTCGACCGCTGCGTGTTCTGCGGCAACTGTGTTGCCGTCTGCCCGACCGGTACCATGATCTCCAAACCGTTCAAATTCAAGGCCCGGCCCTGGGCGCTGCGCAAGGTGCCGAGCGTCTGCACCTCCTGCGGCAGCCATTGTCAGATCGACCTCAATGTCCAGGGGGACCGGGTGCTGCGGGTCACCTCCGACGATGAAGGGACGACCAATAACGGCACCCTCTGCACCGGCGGTTTCTTCGGCTACGGCTACATCAACAGTTCGCAACGTTTGCAGGCGCCGCTGTGCGACGGGCAGCCGGTTTCCTGGGACGAGGCTTTGGGGCAGGTCACGACGGCGATCGAGGAGGTTCTCGCCAAGGCGGGTCCCGCTGCGATCGCGGGTCTTTCCTCGCCGCGGCTGACCAACGAAGAAAACTACCTGTTCCAGAAGCTGTTCCGGGTGGCCATCGGCAGCAACAACATCGATTCCGAAGCCCGTTACGGAGCGCTGCGCGCACTGGAGGCGCTTGACGATGTTCTGGGGCTGCGCGGCGCCAGCAATCTGATCGGCAGTATCGGCACGGCCGAAGCGGTCCTGGTTTTCGGCGCCGATCCGACCGCCGAAGCGCCGGCGGTCGACTGGAAAATCCAGGAAGCCACCCGGCGTCGTGACGGCAAGCTGGTGGTTGCCAACATGCGACAGATCAATCTGCAGCACTATGCCGACAGCTTTCTCAACTATCGCCCCGGCAGCGAAATCGAGCTGGCCAACGCCCTGTGCCGTCTGCTGCTCGACAAGGGGCTGGCCGATGAAGACTATCTCAACCTGTCGGTCGGCAATCTCGACGAGTTGAAGAGCCATCTGGCGGGCGTCGATCTGGCCCAGGCGGTGGCCGCGACCGGCATTGAGTTGGAGCAGCTGGAAGAGGCCGCGGAATATCTCGGCACGGCGGCCACGGTGGCGCTGGTCTTCGGCGCCGATATCAGCAAGAGCGCCCGGGGCGTGGAGAAGGCCGCGGCGATGGCCAATCTGGCGATCCTCTGCGGCGCCCTGCGCGGCGAAGCGGGCGGCCTGTTTCCGCTCGACGAAAAAGGCAACATGCAGGGGCTGCTCGACATGGGGGTTTATCCCGAAGGGCTGCCCGGTTATCAGTCTTACGCCGACGACGCCGAAAAGTTCGGCGCGGCCTGGAACGCGCAGCTGCCGAACGGCGGGCTGGATGCCGACGGCATCCTGCAGGGGATCGAAGCCGGCCGGATCGATTTCCTCTATCTGGCCGCGACCAATCCGCTCAGTTTCCCCAATGCCGGCCGCTGGCGCAAGGCACTGGAGCAGGTCGACTGCCTGGTGGTGCAGGATATTCTGCCGACCGAGGTCACCAAGCTGGCCAAGGTGGTCCTGCCCGGCGCATCGTTCGCCGAAAAGGGCGGCAGCGTCACCTCTCTCGACCAGCAGGTGCGGACTCTGGAGGCGGCCATCCGGCCGCCCGGCGAGGCTCGCGAGGACTGGGACATTCTTGCCGATCTCTATGCCCGCCTGACCGGTACCCCGCTGACCCTCGGCCGCGCCGCTGTCCTTGCTGAAGTCGGCGGACTTTCCGGCCTGTACGGCGATATCTGTTTCGTCGGCGGCGAGGGCAACCGGACGTGTCTCAAGCAGCCGTTTCGCCCGGCGGCGCAACAGTTCAAATACCGTCCGGTCAGCGGTGCCGACAGCGGCGCCGGCCTGCAACTGCTGAGCGGCAAGTCGCTCTTCCATTTCGGCACCACCACGACCTGGGCGCCCTCGCAGTGTGAACTGGTCCCGGAAGGACGGATCGCAATGCATCCGCAGGATGCGGCGGCGGCCCGGCTCAAGGATGGCGAATCGGTCAAGCTCAGTTCGGCAAGCGGCACGGCCTACGGCAAACTGCAGCTGAGCCGGACCGTCCCCGAGGGGCTGCTGTTTGCTCCCTACCATTTCACCGGGCAGGGCATTTCGCACCTGCTGCCGGACGGCAGCAATCGGACCGCGGTGACCGTCAGCAAGGCTTGACCGCTCAGCGGTGCGCTTGTATGTAGATTCAACAATGGCCGGCCTGTGCTTTGACAGGCCGGCCATTGTGCTGCGGGGACCGGAGCATCCGTGCGCTTGCGGCGGCCGGACTTTTTTGCCGGCGACTGGCGGGCGGACGATTGTGCCGTGGCGGCCGCTGCGGATTCATGCTATCGTGCCGTCATGAAACCAGAAGATCTGGGCTGGTGCCCCTTTTTTGCCGAACAATTCGCCCCTTTCAAGCAGAAGGGGCTGCTCCCCGCGCGGGTCGTCCGCGGCGAGAAAAACTATTTTCGGGTCAACTGCGAGGGGCAGGAACTGACCGCCCGTTTTGCCGGCAGAATCAGGCATAAGGCCGACGGCCGCAGTGAGCTGCCGGTGGTCGGAGACTGGGTCGCGGTCGACGTGCAGCAGGAGCAGGGGCGCGCCACGATTCATGCCGTGCTTGAGCGGCGCAGTTCCTTTGCCCGCAATCTGCCCGGCCGGCGCAAGGGGAAAGGTCAGGAACGGGTCGAGAAACAGGTGATCGCGGCCAACGTCGATCTGGTGCTGATCGTCAGCGGGCTCGACCGGGACTTCAATCTGCGCCGCATCGAGCGTTACCTGACGCTGGTCTCGGGCAGCGGCGCCGAGGCGGTGATCGTGCTCAACAAGGCCGACCTGTGTGCCGATCCCCAGGCCTGCCTGGAGCAGGTTCGGAAGATTGCGCCCGAGACCCCGATCCATCTCTTTTCCGCGCTGGATGTCCGGCAGCTGGAATCCCTTTTTGCCCACCTGAGCTACGGCCGGACCCTGGCCCTGCTCGGTTCTTCGGGGGTCGGCAAGTCGACCATCATCAACGGCCTGCTCGGCGAGCAGCGGCAAAAGGTCGCCGCGGTCAGCGAGGCGGTCGGCAAGGGGCGGCATACCACGACCCATCGGGAACTGTTCGTGCTGCCGCAGGGGGGCATCCTCATGGACAACCCCGGCATGAGGGAGCTGCACCTCTGGGGTGAAGAGGAGGATCTGGCGGGCTCCTTCGCCGATATCGAAGAGCTGGCCCAACACTGCCGTTTTTCCGATTGCGGCCATCGCTCCGAACCCGGTTGTGCCGTTCGCGGCGCTCAGGACTCCGGTACCCTGGACTCCGCACGTCTGGCCAGCTACCTGAAGCTGAAAGAAGAGCTGGGGCGTCTTCGCCCCCGGCGCTGAGCCACGGTTCTTCCGACTTCCCCCGACTTCCCGCCGCGTCAGACCGCTTGCGAACAAGCGCAAAGCTGAGCGGTGTCTTGCTTTTCTGATCCCCCGAACTATACTGATACGGTTGCTTTTCAGATGTCGGCTTTGCTGCCGGAAACGGACAGTTCTTCGTGCCGTTCGGAGGGGAGGGAATGCGTACTACCTACGTCGTACTGATCCTGATGGTGTTGCGGATGGTGCCGACAGCAGCAGTGGCGGAAACACTGCGGGTCGGCGACGACCGGAATCCCCCCCTGCTCGCTTACGCCGCCGGCCCGCGCGGCGACCCGTTCCCCGGGCTGCTCGCAACCAGCGCCCCGGCACAGGGTCTGCTGCCTGAAGCGAGCCCCGTCGGCTGGAGCCAGGGGCTGCCCGCTCCGCAGGACGGGGCCCTCGCCCTTCTTTCCGTCGTTACCGATGCCAACCAACCCGCCCGATCCTTCGCCGGGCCCGAACCGACCGTGCTCTCCGGCTGGGGGCAGACGGTGCGCATCACGCTGATGCTGCTCGGCGCCGTTCTGACGGTTTCGCTGGTGCTGCTGTGGAGCGTGCGGCGCTGGTTCAAGCGCAGTTCGCAGGACCTGAAGCACAAGGAGCTGCAACTCCGTGAACAGCTGGCAGAGCGTAAATCGTTCGAGGAAGAACTGCAGGAGCGCAGGCAGCAGTATCATGTTCTGTTCGAAGAGAACCAGTCCGCCATGCTGCTGGTCGATCCAGAAGCCGCGCTGATTGTCGACGGCAACGCCGCGGCCTGCCGTTTTTACGGGTATCAAAGACAGGAGTTGATCGGCAAGCAGGTATCCGCCATCAACACGTTGCCGGAGGATCAGATCCGCTCCGCGCTGGCTCGGGCGCAGCAAGGGCAGGGCTGCTGTTTTCAGTTCCGGCATCGGCTCGCCGGCGGTGAACTGCGCGATGTCGAGGTGTTCAGCAGTCAGCTGGTGGTGGGCGGACGTTCGCTGCTCTGTTCGATTGTCCACGATATCGGCGAGCGGCTGCAGGCCGAACAGGAGCTGGCTGCCAAGCGTGACTTTCTTCAGGCGGTCATCGATGGCGTGGTGGAACCGCTGATGGTCATCGCTCCCGATTTTTCCGTTATGCTGATGAATAAGGCGGCACAGCGGCAAACGACGGCGACGGCGACCGATCGGGCGTTTCTCTGTCATCAGGTCAGCCACGGCACGGATGAACCGTGCACGGGTGCGGATCACCCCTGCCCGGTGGTGCGGGTGCAGAAGACCGGCCTTCCGGTCACCATGGTCCACAACCATATGACGCCGGAGGGTCGAAAAATTGTCGAACTGTATGCTTCGCCGCTCTGGAATCCGGACGGCAGTCTCCATGCGGTCATCTCGGCCTCGCGGGATATTACCGCCCATCTGCAGATCGAAGCCCAACTCCGCGACAACGAGGAGCGCCTGAAGCATCTGGCCCATCATGATCCTCTGACCGATCTGCCCAATCGCCTGCTTTTCGATGACCGGCTGGAGCGGGCGCTGGCGGTTGCCAGACGCCATGATCAGCAGGTGGCCCTGCTGTTTCTGGATCTGGACCGCTTTAAAAACATCAACGATACCCTGGGGCATGAGTGCGGCGACCAGCTTTTGAAAAAAGTCGCCGAGCGGCTGTTGCTCTGCGTTCGTGAAACCGACACCGTGGCCCGCCTGGGCGGCGACGAGTTCCTGATCATCCTGGAACAGGTGAAGGATTTTCAGATGGTGGCCGCCATGTCCCAGCGGATCCGGCAGAGTCTGGCCCGCTATCTGCCGGTGGAAAATTACCAGCTGTTTGTCACCGCCAGTATCGGCATCAGCCTGTTCCCCGGCGATGCGACGAGCTCAAGGGAATTGCTGAAATGCGCCGATATCGCCATGTATCATGCCAAGCAGGAAGGGAAAGACAATTACCAGTTTTACAAGCCGCAGCTCAATGCCCGGGCGCATGAAATGCTGGAACTGGAAAGGGATCTGCGCCAGGCGGTGAGCGGCGAGCAACTGGAGCTTTATTATCAGCCCCAGTTCGACCTTCGCCAGGGACGGTTGATCGGCATGGAAGCGCTGCTGCGCTGGTCCCACCCGGAGCACGGCATGATCGCGCCCGCCGATTTTATTCCGATCGCCGAAGAGACCGGCCTGATCGTCGGTATCGGCGAATGGGTGTTGCGCGAGGCCTGTCTCCAGGTTTGTGCCTGGCAGGAGCAGGCCCTGGCGCCGCCGCGGGTCGCGGTCAACCTGTCCGGCCGTCAGCTGCGGCAGCACGATTTTATCGCGATGGTCGATCAGGTCCTGGCCGATACCGAACTGCATCCCGAATGGCTGGAGCTGGAAATCACCGAAAGTATCCTGATGAAAGATGTCCAGAGCAATTTCCTGGCCCTGAACGAACTTAAGGGGCGCGGGGTTCAGCTGTCTGTCGATGATTTCGGCACCGGTTATTCCTCGCTGAGTTACTTGAGCCGGTTTCCGGTCGGAAAGCTTAAAATCGACCGGTCGTTCGTCGCCACCATGACCGAGAACTACGAACAGGCGGCCATCATCGATTCGATTCTGGCGCTGGGGCATGGTTTGAACCTGACGGTTATCGCCGAGGGGATCGAAACCGCCGAACAGCGTGCCCTGCTTGAGGCCAAGGGGTGCCTGCAGGGGCAGGGCTACCTGTTCGGTCGGCCCGTGCCGGCGCGCGAGTTCCGCGACAGCTTTCTGGTCGCTCCCCCCGAACTGTCCGCTTGAGCCGTTGAACCCTTCCCGTCAGCCGCTTCTTTGCCCTTCCACGCTGCGAATCTTGTCTTCCATGGTCTGTCTGCGATCGGTTCTGCTGCCCAGCTTGATGGTCGTGGTGATGCGCGGCGCTCCCATGGCATGAATCCGTTCATGGCAGCGGCGAATCGCGGCAAAGACCGCGTCGTATTCCCCCTCGATATTGGTTCCGTAGGCGTGCAGGCGCGTTTTCAGACCGGCCGCCTCAAGCACCTCCTGGCAGGCGGCGACATAGCGGGATACGGAAACGCCGACGCCCAGCGGGACGACGCAGAGATCAACGATAACATCCATCAGCCAGCTCCTTGGTCAAAAGGTTTCGGTTGCCGCGAACCACGCGGAGCGCGACTCAATCCGGTGGCTGTCCCAGCAGTGCGGACAGCTGTTCCGGGTCGGTCAGCGGTTTTTGGCAACTGAAGCTGCGGCACAGGTACGCGGTGGCGCGCCCGTCCAGCGGGCGCATGGCGGCGGCAAACGGGGCCAGCCGGTCGATGGCCGCCGTAGCGCCGACGGGGCGCAACAGGACGCTGAGCTCGGGCTGATAGCGGTAGCGGACGGTTCTCAACAGCGCCCGGGTGTCGGCGGCGTCCGGCGCCCCGACGATGACCAGTTCCCGTCCCGCCTCCAGCAGCCGTCCGGCGCCGAGCAGCAGCTGCGTGTAGCCCGCCGGGTAACGGGCGATGTCCGCGGCCGCGCTGTCCAGCAGGGCCTGGGCGCGCTCCCGCCAAACGCTTTGGCCGGTCAGCCGGAACAGCTGCGCGTAGACGTTCAGCGCGACGCCAGCGGCCGAGGGGGTGGCGTCATCGTGGAGCTCGCTGGTCCGGACCGGAAGCTCATGGTCGGCGCCGGTGTCGTAGATGCGCCCCTGCGCATCGCTGAAGCGGCGCTGCAGCTGTTCCGCCAGCGCCACCGCCTGCTGCAGCCGCCGCGGATCGAAACTGCCGCGATAAAGATCGAGCAGCCCCTGGGTGAAAAACGCGTAGTCGTCGGCAAACGCCGGGATCGCCGCTTCCCCCTGCCGCCAGCGGCGCAGCAGGCCGCCGCGGTCGTCGCGCAGATGGGCGAGGATAAAGTCGGCGGCCGCGGCGGCGGCCTGCAGATATGCGGGCCGGTCGAGCAGGCGTCCGCCGAGAGCCAGCGGCGAGATCATCAGGCCGTTCCAGGCGGTGAGAACCTTGTCGTCGCGAAACGGGTGAACCCGCAGCTGCCGTTGTGCGAACAGCCGCCGGCGGTCTTCTTCGAGCTCCTTGCGCAGGGAGTGCAGGGGGGTTGCGAGTTGCACGGCCCAGTCTGTAAGCGACTGCCGCAGGTGCAGGATGTTCTCTCCGCAAGGCTCGTCGGGAGCTTCAGCGGCATAGTTGCCGCTGTCCGTAACCTGGTAAATCCGCGCAAAGCGTTCCCCCCGTTTTGCCCCCAGCAGTTCGATAATCTCCCGTTTCCGCCAGACATAGAAGCGCCCTTCCACCCCTTCCGAATCCGCATCTTCCGCCGAGTAGAAACCGCCCAGCGGGTCGCGCAGTTGCCGCAGGACATAGCTGAACAGTTCTTCGGCGGTGGCCGCGTAGTCCCGCTTTGCGGTCAGCTGCCAGGCTTCCAGGCAGAGCCGGGCCAGACCGGCCTGATCGTAGAGCATCTTTTCAAAATGGGGAACCAGCCATTGCCGGTCGGTGGCATAGCGGTGGATGCCGAATCCCAGCTGATCGTAGATGCCGCCCTGTCGCAGCTTTTGCAGGGTCAACTCGACCAGCTGCAAGAGCCCGGCATCGCGGTTGCGCCGGGCGTGGTGCAGGAGAAAACCGAGATCGTGGCAGCGGGGGAATTTCGGTGCGCTGCCGAAACCGCCATGGACCTCGTCAAAGCTGGCGCGCAGGGTTGCGGCCGCGCGCTCCGCCAGGTCGGCGGAGAATGCGCCCGGCGGTTGCGCGCCGCCGGCCCGCTGCTGCAGTTCGTCGATCAGCGCGGCGCCGCCCCGGCGCAACGCCGCGGGATTGTCGCGCCAGAGCGCGGCGACCCGGGGCAGCAGATCGAGCATTCCGGGCCGCTCGCCATGGCGCGCTTTCGGCAGATAGGTCGCAGCGAACAGAGGGGTCTGGTCCGGAGTCATGAGGATGGTCAGCGGCCAGCCGCCGCTGCCGGTGAGGGCGGTGCAGACCTGCAGGTAAAACCGGTCGATATCGGGGCGCTCTTCCCGATCGACCTTGATGGCGATGTAGTCGCGGTTGAGCACCGCCGCCAGCTCGGGGTCGGAAAAACTTTCCCGCTCCATGACATGACACCAGTGGCAGGTGGAATAGCCGATGGAGAGGAAAATCAGCAGGTTTTCCCTGCGCGCCGCGGCAAAGGCCGCCTCGCCCCAGGCAAACCAGTCGACCGGATTGTCGGCATGCTGCTGCAGATAAGGGCTTTTTTCCCGGGCCAGCCGGTTGCCGGCCGGCCCGGCCGCAGCCGCCATGCTGCCCAGCGTAAGCCGGAGGAAAGGTAGCCCGGCGCCGGGCTGGAAAATCGATGACAAGCAAAGCATGGCGGCTCCTCTCTTGCAAAAGAAGGAACCTTCATTTTACCCCAACCGGTCATTTATTGCAGGGGGAGCGTTGCCGGGATCAGGGGGCAAAGGGTTGCTTTTTCGGCAACCAGCTGGATCCGGCAGCGGTCGGTCGCATAGAGCACCAGCTGCCCCTTGCCGCGCACCTGAAACTGGTGCCCGCCGCGCAGAATATGATCCCGCGCATCGCCGGTCTGGGTCAGCCAGCAGGTGCCGGCCCGGCAGATGATCGTCAACCCCTGCAGTTTTTGTCCCAGATTCAGCACTTCTCCCCGGTCGAGCAGCAGTTCCATGTCGCCTCCTTTGTTGCGAAGTGTTGCGCAGCCGCCTGCCGTGAAAAATCCGGCCGGCACGTTGACCTATTGGAACCGATAAATTGCGATGGGTCCAGATACACTTCTCTGCTATTGTGACCGGCACAGGCGGCTGTTTTCCGAATTGTGTCCATCCGGAACGGCGGCGACTGTGTCTGGTGTCCGTCGGGCTTTGCCGTTAGGGTGGCGATTATGCTGAAAACAGGGTGCGGACAACGGGGAAGGATCCCCCTTTATGAAGTGGTGGCGACGCGCATTGCCTACCTGGTCGAGCAGGGCACCCTGCGCCCCGGTGACCGGGTGCCGTCGATCCGCGGTCTCAGCAAGCAGATGCAGGTCAGTATCAACACGGTCAAGGAGGCGTACAGCCAGCTGGAGGACCGGCGACTGATCGAGGCCAGGCCCCAGTCCGGCTACTATGTGCGCGCCCGGCTGCCCGCACTGCCCGCGGAAATTGTTGTCGACCAGCCCGCCCTGCGCCCGACCGAGGTCAGTCTCGGCAAGGTCTACCAGATCGTGATGAAAGATCTGCTCAACCCGCGGCTGCAGCAACTGGGGATCGCCTTTCCCAACCCGCAGCTGTTGCCGATCGACAAACTGAACCGGATGCTGTCGAGCGAATCGCGACGCTTCCGGACCCAGGCGGTCTCTTATGCGATGACCCCCGGCTGTGAGCGGTTGCGCCAGCAGATTGCCCAGCGGGCGCTTTTGTCGGGCTGCACGCTGAGTCCGGATCAGATCGTCATCACCTCCGGTTGCGTCGAGGCGGTGGTGCTTTCCCTGCGGGCACTCTGCAGGCCCGGCGATACGATTCTGATCGAGACCCCGGTCTATTTCAATTTTCTCCAGCTGATCGAGGATCTGGGGCTCAAGACCCTGGAGATCCCCTCTTCACCGCGTGACGGCATCAGCCTCGATGCCCTCGCTTATGTTCTCGAGCACAACCGGACGCGGATTTCCGCCTGCCTGGTGATTTCCAATATCAACAATCCGCTGGGCAGCCAGATGCCGGATGGCAACAAACGGCGGCTGGTCGCACTGCTGGACCGTTACGCTATTGCGCTGATCGAGGACGATATCTACGGCGACCTCTCATTTTCCGACAAGCGGCCGTCGGTGGCCAAGGCGTACGATCAAAACGGGAATGTGCTGCTCTGTTCCTCGTTCAGTAAAACCCTGGCGCCGGGCTATCGGGTCGGCTGGATTGCCGCCGGCCGTTTTCAGGACCGGATCGAGCGGGACAAGATGCTGGCCAATGTCGCCACGGCTACGCCCCCCCAGTTGGCGATCGCTGAATTTCTGGCCAACGGCGGT
>DASWJX010000169.1:0-4177 GCA_036396915.1 Geopsychrobacteraceae bacterium
GAGTTGTGCCAAAAAACCTTATGCTCATATTTTCAGGTAGTTAACATGCTTTCCTGTCAAGCGTGCACTTCAGCTGCCCAGAAATTAGTCAGTTTTCAGCAAAGATGGTGAGGAAATGTTCAGATGGGCCAGCGCCTGCCAGCGTCGTCACTCGATATCTGCTAAGGTGAACAAAGAGGCAACAGATGCGGAGCGAAACCATGGAACCGATCTTCACCAAGCCTGATCTCCCACGCTACACGCAGTGTCCATTTCCACCCTATCGCTACCTTCCTTTCCAGGTAGACTCACCACTTCCCCATCCACGCAACGACCCTGCCGGGCACTCCTACGATCTGGAAGAGGACTACCTGCCGCACTTTACCTCTGACGACTGGCACAACTGCGAACTCTACCTCTATGGTATCGACCTGTTCAATCACGGTTACTGGTGGGAGGCCCATGAAGCCTTGGAATCTGTGTGGCTGGCGGCCGGTCAGAGATCGACCTTGTGCGGCAGATTCGTTCAGGGGTTGATCCAGCTGGCAGGGGCCCAGCTTAAGCGTTTCATCAATGAGCCGCGCGGCGCACAGTCATTGACCAGGGCTGGGTGCGAAAGGCTTGCAGAGGTTAAAGGGGTATATCTCGGTGTCGCGGTTGAGGATCTTGTTGATGAAGCGGAACGCTGCCGGCGCGAAGATCGCGGAGAGTATCCGCGGATTGAGTTGCGCTTCTGATGTCAGGTTTTGATTATCCGCGAAAAAGAAGAGGCCCACGGGTGCGGCAAGCACGTCGTGGGCTTCTTCAACTGAAGGAGGGTACTTTCACGTACCGCGGGTTCTTATAAAGCATAAGGCATGCCAAGTGGTGAAAGTACGTATTATCAGATACTTAGGAATCAGGAGCTATCTGCTGTATGTGTTTGTGACACACTTTTATGTTGAGAATTTGGCTGTTCTGGAGAAAAGTGTGTACTTTTGAAACAGATTAAAAAATGAGGATACAAAGTTTTTTAATCCTTAGCCGCGTTCGAACGCGGCTAAGGTGAAAAGGAAGTGAACGTTGCGGAGCAAGACCATGGAACCGACCTTCACCAGGCACGATCTGTCGTGCTACGCGTAGCGCGGAGTCGCAGACCAGGGCAGGGTGCGAATGGCTTTCAGAGGCCGAAGGTGTGACATGGAATTTTCCATTGAGCCTTGAGAGTGTTTCGACATCGACTAAACTGTATGGAGATTGCTGGTGTAGAGGATGACACCGCGCTGTCAGGTCAATCACCGCGAACATCTTCCGGTACGCTATCGCTTCCTTTACGCTGAACATTGCGAGGCGAATATGGCCGTTCTTCGAATTCCGAACGGCCCATGGGAGTCCGACCATGCCGCCTGATCACCTGGTTCTGTATGTTCTGCTCGCGGCCGTGGTCATCCTGCTGGTCACCGAATGGATACCCCTCGAGGCGACAGCCCTGCTGACCATGAGCCTTCTGGCCCTGACCGGGCTGGTTCCCTCCCAGGAGGCTCTGGCCGGGTTCAGCAACCCGGCGGTCATCACCATCTGGGCAGTCTTCATCCTCAGTGGCGCTCTCGACCGGACCGGCGTGGCCGAGCGGCTCGGTCATGCCATTCAGCGCGTGGCCGGCCGGACCGAGATCGGTCTGACGGCTGTTTTGATGCTGGGCGCGGGGCTGATGTCAGCGTTGATGAACAACATCGCCGTCGCTGCATTGTTGCTGCCGGTCACCATGGACCTGGCCCGGATCAATCACATCCCGCCTTCGCGGCTGCTGCTGCCCCTTGCTTACGGCTCGCTGCTCGGCGGTCTCACCACGATGATCGGTACACCGCCCAACATCCTCGTCAGCAGCGCCCTTGAGGAGGCGGGTCTGGTCTCATTCGGCCTGTTCGATTTCACGCCGGTGGGAGCGGTGATTCTGCTGGCCGGCATCGTCTACATGGTTTTCTGCGGTCGTCTGCTGCTGCCTCGGCGCGACGTCGCTTCAGCCGCGGTCCTTCCCACCGACGATCTGCCGGGGCAATACCACCTGCAGGAGCGCACCTTCGTCCTCACCCTGCCTTTTGGCAGTCCTCTGGCCGGTCGGACCCTCGCCGACAGTCGCCTCGGCGCGGCAACCGGTCTCTACGTCGTGGCCGTTTTCCGCGGCGACCAGACCATCGTTGTGTCTTCGCCGGACTTCACCCTGCAGGCTGGCGACCGTCTCTTCGTCCAGGGACGCCTCGAACGTTTCTACGATATCCAGGCACTGGCCAACCTGATCGTGGCCGAAAAGGCCATCAACCTGGAGTGGTTTGCCGGCAAAGGTTTGGCCCTGGCCGAGATTGTGCTGCCCGACGGCTCCGACCTGGTGGGGCGGCCTCTGTCCGAGTTCAGGGCAGGCGATAGCAGAGCACTGCAGATTCTCGCCCTGCGCCGCGGCGAAGATCTGCGTTTCGTTCCGGCGGCAGACATGCCTCTGCAGACCGGCGACCATCTCCTGCTTTACGGCGATTCCAAAGACATTGTCACCCTCCAGTCGCAAGATGGCCGATTCGGACTGGGTGAATCGCAGGAAACCAGCCATTTGCAGGCAGAGTACCGTCTCAATGAACGCCTGTTCAGCCTGCACCTGGTGGAGGAGACCGACCTGACAGACATCTCGCTGCAGATCCCGCGACTGGAGGAATTGCTCGGTTTGAAAATCATCTCCATCTGGCGTCCTGATGGACAAGCCGGGACGAGCGCCGCCGACCTCAATACCGGCGACCGGGTATTCGCCATCGATGTTGGTGGTTCGCTAACCGGACTCTACGGGCTGGCCGATCTGCTGGTCGATACCGATGTCGCGCCCACCGATCTGCTCCGTTCCGGCCAGGTCGGTCTGGCCGAAGCCGTGCTCGCCCCCCGCTCCAGGCTGGCGGGGAAGACCGTGCGGCAACTTCAATTCCGCGACAAGTACGGGCTGGGTATTCTGGCAATCTGGCGATCCGGGCGGGCTTACCGGACGTTGCTGCGTGATTTCGAACTGCAGTTCGGCGACGCTCTGTTACTATTCGGCCCTCTCGACCGCCTGCGTTCATTAGCCGGCGACCCGGACCTGATCGTGTTGAGTGGCTCCCTGCAGCAGCCGCGGAAGACCGAGAAAGCCAGCCTGGCCAGCATGTTGATGGCGGCTACCCTGGTCCCGGTCCTGATCGGCCTGATCCCCATCCATCTTGCCGCCATCTTCGGTTCAGTTGCCATGGTCGTGACGCGCTGTATCACCATGGAAGAAGCGTACCGCGCCATCGAATGGCGCGCGGTCTTCCTGATCGCCGGCCTGATGCCGTTGGGTTCGGCCCTTGAGCGCAGCGGCGTCGCCGCCGAGGTCGCCCTGAAGATCGTCGATCTCGCCGGCAGCCACGGCCCGCTGGCCCTGCTGGCGGGGCTGGTCCTGCTGACCTTCGCCGCCAGCTGCGTAATTCCCACCGTGGCCATGGTCCTGCTCATGATACCCATCGCGCTGAGTACAGCCGCCGCGGCCGGACTGTCTCCTCATGCCCTGCTGATCGCCATCGCTATGGCTTCATCCGCCAGCGTCCTCTCCCCCATTGCACATCCTGTCAACCTTCTGGTCATGGGCCCTGGCGGTTATCGTTTCCGCGACTATTTCATCGTCGGCCTGCCGCTGGCCCTGGTGATCTTTGTCATCATTCTGGTTATGGTGCCGCTTGTCTGGCCGTTGCGTGTCTAGCTCGTTTTCGTCCGGAAACGGCCCTTTTCCGCAATCTCTACGTCAATCTGCGGATTTGATTGTGCGGCGTAAAAGGCTACGCCTCCGCTCAAATCCTTGATTTCCTTGACCTTGCGAAAAATTGCTCGTTTCCAGATCGAAAACTGCGGTCGTGCCAACCGGAGTTTCCGGATGGACACGATATGGGGACGACACGATATGGGGACAGGTCCCAAATAGACTTGCTATAACAGACTCTTACAAGTTATTGCGTGCCCCTTATTACCCGCTAAGTTAACGTTCACTCAATGCTTACCAGCTGCAAAGCAAACGTCAGCTCGCACCCAGCCAGATCATGATTGCCATCGAGCAGCACGTCATGTTCATCAAGACGGCGAATCCGCATAACGCGTTGTTCGTTGCCGCCGAGTTCGATAACCATTTTCTGACCGATACGCAGTTCCCGTTCGGCGGGAAACAGCTTGCGTG
>DASWJX010000170.1:0-22564 GCA_036396915.1 Geopsychrobacteraceae bacterium
CGGCAAGACCGCCGTCGCCATCGATACCATCATCAACCAGAAGGGCAACGGCGTGATCTGTGTCTACGTCGCCATCGGTCAGAAACGGTCGACGGTTGCTCAGGTTGTGGAGAAACTGCGTCAGCAGGGCGCCATGGACTACACGATCGTCGTTGCGGCGACCGCCTCGGACCCGGCGCCGCTACAGTTCATCTCCCCCTACACCGGCGTCACCATGGGCGAGTTCTTCCGCGACAGCGGCCGGCACGGGCTGATTGTCTATGACGATCTCTCCAAGCAGGCCGTTGCCTATCGCCAGCTTTCGCTGCTGCTGCGGCGTCCGCCGGGACGTGAAGCGTTCCCCGGTGATGTCTTCTATCTGCACAGCCGGTTGCTCGAGCGGGCCGCGAAACTGAGTGATGCTGAAGGTGCCGGCAGTCTGACTGCGCTGCCGATCATCGAAACCCAGGCCGGTGACGTTTCCGCCTACATTCCGACCAACGTTATTTCCATTACTGACGGTCAGATCTTCCTGGAAACCGACCTGTTCTACTCCGGTGTCCGCCCGGCGATCAACGTCGGCCTGTCGGTTTCCCGGGTTGGCGGCAGTGCCCAGGTCAAGGCGATGAAACAGGTTGCCGGTACCCTGCGCCTGGCTCTTGCCCAGTACCGCGAGATGGCCGCCTTCGCCCAGTTCGGTTCCGACCTCGACGCAGCGACCCAGCGCCAGCTGAAACGGGGTGAGCGTCTGGTGGAGATTCTCAAGCAGGGACAGTACCAGCCGATGCCGGTGGCCACCCAGGTGCTGGCGATCTATGCCGCCAACAACGGCTATGTCGACGAGTATCCGGCCAGCGCCGTGCAGCGCTACGAGCGCGAACTGCTCTCCTTCATCGAGGCGCAGCATGCCGGGGTACTGAAGGATCTCGCCGAACAGAACAAGATCGACGACGAGCTGGAGGCCCGTATCAAGCAGGCCCTCGAAGAGTTCAAGGGTCAGTTTTCCGCTTGATTCTAACCAGCCTGCAAAGGGTTTGAACGGATGGCAAATCTTAAGGACATAAAGAAACGGATCGGCTCGGTCAGGAATACGCAGCAGATCACCAAGGCGATGAAGATGGTCGCCGCGGCGAAACTGCGCCGTGCCCAGGACGCTGCAGTTTCCGCCCGGCCCTATGCCGAGAAGCTGCAGGCAGTGCTGGCCAACCTGGCCATGCGCGAAGAGGCTGGTTCCCATCCGCTGCTCTGTCAACGGGGCAAGGGACGGGCATTGCTGGTGCTGATGACCGCAGACCGGGGCCTGTGCGGCGGCTTCAACGGCAATGTTTCCAAGGCTGCCGAGCGTTTCATCAAAAACAATGAGCAGGGCTTCGAGTTTATCGACCTGACCATCGTCGGCCGCAAGGGCAAGGAGTTTCTCAGAAACCGGGTCGGCGCCAATATCAAGCAGGTCCATGAAAACATCATGGCCGATGCAACCTATAAAACGGCTGCGCTGCTGGGGCAGGAGGTTGTCGACGCCTACCAGGCAGAGACCTACGATGCGGTCTATGTGCTCTACAACGCCTTCCAGAGCGCCATCAATCAGGTGGTAACCCTGGAGCAGGTTCTGCCGATCCGGCCCCGCGAGCTTGAAGCAGGGGCCGAGGACGCCATCGACTACATCTACGAACCGGATCGCGGCGCGGTGCTTTCACAGATTCTGCCGAAGATGGTCGAGGTTCAGTTGTTCCGCGCCTTGCTCGAATCGAACGCCTCGGAGCAGGGCGCCCGGATGTCGGCCATGGACAGTGCCAGCCGCAACGCCGCCGAAATGATCGGCAAGCTGACCCTGCAGTACAATCGTGCGCGTCAGGCAGCAATCACCAAGGAGCTGATGGAAATCATCTCCGGCGCCGAATCGATCAAGTAACGGTTTGACAAATATAAACGGATAGTACTTTTTCCGGCAGGATAATGGAGGAAAGGTCAATTATGAACAAGGGAAAGATCACACAGGTTATCGGTCCTGTTGTCGACGTCGAGTTTGAGCCCGGCAAGTTGCCGGAAATCTATTACGCTCTGAAAATCACCAACCCGTCGCTCGGCGATCAGGAGTGGAATCTGGTGTGCGAGGTTGCTCAGCATCTCGGCGAGAATACCGTTCGCACCATCGCCATGGATTCCACCGACGGTCTGGTCCGCGGTCAGGAGGTTCTCGACACCGGCGATCAGATCCTGATGCCGGTCGGTCCCAAGACCCTGGGGCGGATCCTCAACGTTATCGGCGAGCCGGTCGACGAAGCCGGTCCTGTCGAAACCGAGCTGTCCTGGCCGATCCACCGTCCCGCTCCGGACTTTGTCAGCCAGTCGACCAAGGTTGAAGCCTTCGAGACCGGCATCAAGGTCGTCGACCTGCTCGCCCCCTATTCCCGGGGCGGCAAGATCGGTCTGTTCGGCGGCGCCGGTGTCGGCAAGACGGTTCTGATCATGGAACTGATCAACAACGTTGCCCAGCAGCACGGCGGTTTCTCGGTGTTTGCCGGTGTCGGCGAGCGGACCCGCGAGGGCAACGATCTCTGGGAAGAGATGAAGGAATCGGGCGTTCTCGACAAGGCGGCACTAATCTACGGTCAGATGAACGAGCCTCCGGGAGCGCGGGCCAGGGTTGCACTGTCGGCCCTGACCATCGCCGAATATTTCCGTGACGAAGAGGGCCAGGACGTGCTGCTGTTCGTCGACAATATCTTTCGTTTCACCCAGGCCGGCTCCGAGGTTTCGGCGCTGCTCGGCCGGATTCCGTCCGCCGTCGGTTACCAGCCGACCCTGTCGACCGAGATGGGCGAGCTGCAGGAGCGGATCACCACCACCGACAAGGGCTCCATCACCTCGGTGCAGGCGATCTACGTTCCCGCCGATGACCTGACCGACCCCGCCCCGGCGACCGCCTTCGCTCACCTGGATGCAACCACGGTTCTTTCGCGTCAGATCGCCGAGCTCGGCATCTATCCCGCGGTCGACCCGCTCGATTCCACCAGCCGGATTCTCGATCCGCAGGTGATCGGCGAGGTGCACTACAAGGTCGCGCGTGACGTTCAGTTCGTTCTGCAGCGTTACAAGGATTTGCAGGATATCATTGCTATTCTCGGTATGGACGAGCTGTCGGAGGAGGACCGCCTGGTGGTGGCCCGCGCCCGGAAGATTCAGCGCTTTTTGTCCCAGCCGTTCCACGTGGCCGAGGTCTTTACCGGTGCCCCGGGCAAGTACGTCGAGCTGAAGGATACCATCAAGGGCTTCCAGGAGATTCTTGACGGCAAGCATGACAATCTGCCCGAGCAGGCTTTCTACCTTGTCGGTACCATTGAAGAGGCAATTGAAAAAGCCAAAAGTATGGCGGCATAAAATCGGAACAGTTCCCGATGCCAGCATAAAGGACAGTTGCGATGGCTGATAAGTTGAAACTTGAAATGGTCACCCCGTACAAGCGCGTACTTTCTCAAGAGGTTGACGAGATTACCGCGCCGGGGGCTCTGGGTGAACTCGGGCTGTTGCCCGGTCACACCCCGCTGTTGACTACCATGAAAGTCGGTGAACTCTCCTACCGTCAAGGGTCCGAGCAGTTTCACGTGGCGGTCAACTGGGGTTATCTCGAAGTCGAGGAAGACACCGTCACGGTTCTGGTCGAAACGGCGGAAGTCGCCGATGAGATCGATCTTGAGCGGGCCAAGGCCGCGCTCGGCCGTGCCGAAGAAGCACTCAGGACCCTGTCTCAGGAAGACAAGAAGTTCGCCGTGATGCAGGCCGCTCTCGAGCGTGCGATTATCCGGATTCAGGTTGCCGGAAAGAAGCTGCGCTGATCCGCACTAAACCGCATTGAAGTAAAAAAAGAGCGAATCCCCAAAGGATTCGCTCTTTTTTTACGGGCTTAAAGTGTCGAGCAAGGGCTGCGCCGCCGCCAGGGATTTTTCCAGATCCTTTAAACTGTGGGCTTCCAGGGTCAGGCTCGGGGTCCGGTCGAGCCGCTGCAGCTGCGCGAACAGGGCGTGGAAGTCGATGAGCCCCTGGCCGATGGGCAGATGATCATCCCGCCGGCCCCGATTGTCATGCAGATGGATATGGCGGATGTGGGGTCCCAGTCTCGCGAACCAGTCCGCCAGCGGGGTTTTGGAAAACAGCTGCCAGTGGCCGACATCGAAACAATGGCCCAGCCAGGGGGTAGCGAGCTGGTCGAGCAGGGTTGCGAGGGTTTCGGGGGTCTCTTCGAAGATGTTTTCCAGGGTCATGCAACAGTTGATCGCCGCGGCCCGCTCGATCAGATCCGGCCAGAAGAGCAAACTCTTTTGCTGCCAGAGGTCGGGTTGCCGATCGTAGCGCCAGCGATCATAGCCGGGATGAAAGACAATGAGTTGCGCCTGCAGCGTTTCGGCAAGATCGAGCGTCCGGTGGAAGCGTTGCCTGGTAATCCGTTCGATGGCGGGGTCGTGGCTGCCCGGATTGAGGTCGAAGAACGGGGCGTGAATGGTCACCTGCAGCTGTTCCTGCCGCAATTGTGCTGCGACTAGACGCAGCGGGCCGTGGTCGAGCCGGTCAAGTTCCTGACCCTGGCAGCCGATTTCCGGCTGCAGACGTTTTTTCAGCAGCCAGGGGAGGCGCTTTTTCAACAGCTGAAGCGGCAGGTGAACATGCAGTGCAGGATGCATGGCGGATGGTTCCTGAAGCGCTGAGGGTTTTGCCCGGCGCACCGTGCGCGGCGGGCTTCACGACCGCTCATCTGGAGCGGCATGAACAGATCATAGCGAGCGGCGCATAAAAAAACAAGGCATCGCCGTAGCGCACCATCCCGCCGGGACGGCAGGCACAAAAGCAAAGAAAATCGTTGACATGAAATGTATACTGTATACAATTTAAAAATTTTGTATACGGGGAGTCCTGCTGTGAAAAACAAACCGATTGAACGTCATCAGACCCTGCGTGAAAAAATTCTGGAAACGATCCGCGAAGCGATCCTGAAGGGAACCCTCAAACCGGGTGAAAAGGTTGCGGAGCCCGATCTTGCTGAACGCTTCGGCATCAGCCGGACGCCGATCCGCGAAGCGTTCAGGCAGCTGGAGTCGGAGGGCTATCTGACCGTCATCCCCCGCAAGGGCGCGGTGGTGACAGCTCTTTCGGAACAGGATGTCCAGGAATTTTACGCCATCAAAAGCATCCTGGAAGGATACGCCGCGGAACTGGCGGCCAACCGTCTGGAAGGCAAGGATATCGACAAACTGGTGCAGATCAACGAGCGACTCAAGCTGCTGGAGCGGGAGGGAGACGTCAAAACCTTTTTTCGCGTTCATAATGAGTTCCATGAGCTTTTTCTTAAGGCGTCAGGCAATAAAAAACTGTATGATCTGGTCCAGCAGCTCGGCCTGAAGTTCAACCGTTTGCGGATGGCCTCGCTCTCGGTTGCGGGGCGGATGGCGATCTCGGTTGCCGAACATGAGCGGCTGATCGAAGCGTTTCGCCGGCACGACGGGGTGGAGGCTGAACGCCTGGTCAAAAAGACCGCGACGATCGGTGGCGAGGTGTTGCTGGAAAGCATGACGCAGGTCGAAGGGGGCGAGGGTAAACCGGCGATCCTGCAACAGCGGATCGATGTCTGATGTTTTAATTTGAAAGGGACGGGAGCAACACAAGATGTTGAGGTTGATGGCGGTTTTTCTGCTGGTGGTGTCGGTTCCGGGTGCGGCCTGGGCCGGTTCCCTGGCTTTGAATTTCAACAACGAGAGCGCGCAGTTCCGTTATCAGCAACTGCTGAATCGCGAAGCCTACAGCGAGTCGGAGGCCGGTCTGCGCCTGCTTTACAATGAAGATACGGAGACCTGGCTGGCAACCGTCGGGGCCGCAGTCAAGGGTTCTCCGGGAAACCTGCCCGGCCTGAAGACCGGCGTGGAGATCGCCGTCAACGGTTCCGATACCAGGCCGAAAGAGATGCTGGCCATCGGCATCGGGCTGCGCATCGATTATGCGCCGCCGGTCCTGCACGGCCTGGGCATGACGGCGGCTGTTCAATTCGCACCGAAGGTTTTTTCCTTTCTGGATGCTGAACGGTATCTCGAAACATCCGTGGGGCTGGCTTATGCCTTCATGCCGCAAGCGGATTTGACGCTGGACTATCAGAATATTCTGGTCGATTTTGAAAATGCCGGCGAGGTGCGCGTCGACGACTCGCTGCGGATCGGCGTCAAGCTGCGGTTCTGATCCCGAGCCAGTGCGCATCGTTTCCTTGCCCCTCTGCAATCCGCTTGCAGGGGGGCTTTGTTGTTGGCCAGGGGTAAAAAAACGGCGCGGCAAACAGGACCGGGCGAAGAAATGAGCGTATTTAATTTCCAATAGTTTTGCGCACCTGACAGGCTGTGCTATATTTCCTGTTGCAAAGCATGGTGTTTTCTCCCTGGTGTTAATTGATGACCTTCGATCTTCAGAAATCATTAAACGGTCTGTTGCTGTTGCTGACCGTCAGCCTCGGTTTGCTGGTGGGCGGTTTTGCCGCGGACTGGCTGGGCATACTGCTCGCTCCGCAGGACGCGACGACCGCGGTCGTCGCCAGCGAGCCGCTGCCGGTCACCAGGCCCCGCCTGGAGGATTTTACCTCGGTTACGCAGCGGAATCTGTTCGATTCGCAGGCAAAACCGGAGACGCTGGCAGAGCCCTCGGCCGCCGCTGCCGGAGCGCAGCCGGCCCAGTCCGCCGCGGCGGTGCGGGTCGATCTGGCGCTGCTCGGCACGGTTGCCGGAGGGGAACAGCCGCTGGCGGTGATCGCGGCGGACAAAGAGGTGGAGGTGTACCGGCTTGGCGCGCGCCTGCCCGGCAACCTGATCCTGGTCAGGATCGAGCGGGACCGGGTCGTCGCGGAGTCCGCGGACGGCCGGCAGACCGTTCTCGAACTGTCGCTTGAAGGCCTCCCGGAGAGCACCGCCGCCGGCCGGCCGGCGCCGGCCGTTCGCAACGGCACGACCGGCGTCCAGATCATCGAACTGGGTGAAAACAGCTGGCAGATTCCCCGGGAAGAAGCGGAAAAAGCCCGTTCCAACCTCAATGCCCTGCTGAAGACGGCGCGGATGGTTCCGAAAATCGAAAACGGAACCACGGTGGGGTTCACCATCGTCAATATCCAACCCGGAACCTTTCTCGATCTGCTCGGCCTCAAAGCGGGGGACGTTCTGGTGCAGATCAACCAGGTGGAACTGAACAGTCCGGAAAAGGCCCTGCAGATCTTCCAGCAGGTGCGTGAAGCGAACAACATTTCTCTCGGTCTGTTGCGCAACGGCAGCAGGCAGACCTTTGAATATACCATCGATTAGGAGTCCGTACGTGGTGATGCGATGCAGTAAAGCGATAGCGCTGCTGGCCGGTTGTCTGTTCTTTGCAACCTGCCAGACCTGGGCTGCCGATGAACCGGCAAAGTCCGGAGTCGAGGCCGGAATCACCCTCGATTTTCAGAATGTCGAGCTGGTCGATCTGATCAAGACGATCAGCGAACTGACCGGCCTCAACTTTGTCTACGACGAGCAGATCAAGGGCAAGGCGACCATCATTTCGCCGAAGCCGATGAATGTGGACGAGGCCTACAACCTGTTCCGGACCGTTTTGAATATCAAGGGCTTCACCATCGTGCCTTCGGGGGCGGTCAACAAAATCGTTTCCACCCGCGGCGCCAAGGAAGAGAACCTGCCGATCGAAAAGGACGCAGACTTCGGCGAGCAGTTCATCACCCGCCTGATCCCGCTGAAGAACGTCGATGCCACCGAGCTGGTCAACACCGTCCTGCGTCCGCTGGTGCCGAAGACCAGCCATGTTGTCGCCTACGATCCGACCAACACCCTGATCATCTCCGACAGTGCGACCAATACCGACCGGCTGTACCAGATCGTCCAGGCGCTCGATGTCGCCGGCTCGGATGCCGACACCATCGAGATTGTCGCGCTCAAACATGCCGAGGCCGAAGAGACGGCCGAGGTCGCCAACCAGATCCTCGGCTCGTCGACCACCACCCGGACCGCCCGCAGAACGGCCCGCAATGCGGCCGCCCAGAAAGCCGCCGGACAGATCATTCCGTACGCCCGGACCAATCGTCTGATCCTGGTCGGCGATCGGGATTTTATCCACAAAATCAAGGATTTCATCGCCCGCATCGATCAGCAGGCCGACCAGGTGCGTTCCGGAATCCATGTTTATTATCTGGAAAATGCCGAAGCCGAAATTCTGGCGGAGACCCTCAACCAGATTCTCACCGGCATCAATGCGGGGAAAAGAGCCGTCCCGAAAGTCGCGGCGAAAGCCGCGGTCGTTGCCGAAGAGACGATCGGGACGGTGACGATAACGGCCGATAAACCGACCAATGCTCTGGTGGTCAACGCCACCCCCAAGGATTATCTGACGATCAGCGAGATTATCGCCAAGCTGGACATCAAGCGCAATCAGGTCTATGTCGAAACGCTGATCCTCGAACTGGGCATGGATGCCCTGCTCGATCTGGGCGTGTCCCTGCAGGGCGCGGTGGATACCGGTTCCGACAGCGTCGCGTTCGGCACCAGCAATCTGAACACCGGACCGGTCGGCCTGTCCGATCTGGCGCCCGCGCCCGGCACGGGCAGCAGCACCCCGAGTCTGTTGTCCCGGGCGGTCAGCGGTCTGATTCTCGGCGGCATGTTCAACCCGATCACCACCACCGATGCGGACGGCAACACCATCACCCTGCCCGCCCTGTCGGTGCTGATCAATCTGTCCGAAACCGATACCGACATCAACGTCATCTCCGCTCCCCGGCTGCTGACATCGGACAACGAGGAAGCCGAGATTGTCGTCGGTTCCAATGTGCCGATTATCACCTCGCGGGGCTCCGACAACGCGGGCAATGCCATAAACGCCATCGAGCGGCAGGATGTCGCCCTGACCCTGCGTTTCACCCCCCAGGTCACCGAGGGCGATCTGGTCCGGCTCAAGGTATACCAGGAGATCAGCGACGTGGCGCTGGCCAACGAGAATGTCGGTGATCCCAACGAAGTCGGCCCGAGCATCGACAAGCGGCTGGTGAGGAACACGGTCCTGGCCGAGGACGGCCATACCGTGGTGCTCGGCGGACTGTTCCAGAACAACCGGCAGGAGCGGATCAGCAAGATTCCGCTGCTGGGCGATCTGCCGCTGCTGGGCTTTCTGTTCCGCAGTAAACGGCAGACCGAGAACAAGACCAGTCTGATGGTTTTCATCACCCCGACGATTATCCGCAACTCGGAGGATCTGGCAAAGGTGACCCGGCAGAATCACCGGAACCTGAAACTGTTCAAGGAGACGGGCGGCAGCCGGGAGGTCTTCGGTCCCCTGGCAACCGAGGTCGCTCCGGATGCCTTCCGGCCGAGCGCGGAGGAGCTGCGGGACATAGAGTACGAGGAACTGCGGGAAGCCGGGGACGAGGAACTGCAGCGATGAGCTGGCAACGCTTGGGCGAGATTCTGATCCGGCAGTTTGAGGTTCCGGCGGCCGCCATCGACCAGGCGCTGCAGGACCAGCAGGGGAGCGGTCTGCGTCTGGGCGAACAGCTGCTGGCGCAGAAGCTGCTGCAGGAAGAGCAACTGGCCGAGGCTTTGGCGCTGCAGAGCGGTCTGGAGTATGTCGCCGAGCCGGAGATCCGGCCGAGCGCCCTGGAACTGCTGGAGCTGATCCCGATCGGCTACGCCAAGGAATACCGGCTGGTGCCGCTGGAAAAGAACGGCCAGAGCGTTGTGCTGGCGATGACCGACCCTTATGACAACCGCGCCCTGAACGATCTGGCGGTGCTGACCGGCTGCCGGATCAGCCCCTGCGTGGTGACCGCCAGGGCCCTGCTGCAGACCACCCATCGCGGCTACGAAGCGCTGGCCGGAGAAACCCAGGGCGCCATTGAAGACATCGATCAGAGCAGCGCCGTCGATCTGGCGCACGGGCTGGAGCCGGCCGACCTGATCGATGCCAGCGACGAAGCGCCGATTATCCGCTTTGTCAACAGCATGCTGACCCAGGCCTACAAACAGCGGGCCAGTGATATTCATATCGAACCCTTCGAGCGCGATCTGGTGATCCGCTACCGGGTGGACGGGATCCTTTACGAGGTCCTGCGGCCGCCGCACCGGGCCCAGGCGAGTATTGTTTCACGGCTGAAGATCATGGCGAACCTGGATATTGCCGAGAAGCGTCTGCCCCAGGACGGGCGGATCGGGGTCCGGATCGCCGGCAAGGAGGTTGATGTCCGGGTTTCGACCCTGCCGACCGCCTTCGGCGAACGGCTGGTGCTGCGCTTGCTCGACAAGAGCGGCGGGCCCAGTTCCCTGGCGCAGATCGGTCTCGACGAGGTCATTCTACCGCGCTTCGAAACGATGATCCGCAAGCCCCACGGCATCGTGCTGGTGACCGGGCCGACCGGCGCCGGGAAAACCAGCACCCTCTATGCCGCCCTGTCGAAGATCAACTCCAGCGAAAAAAATATCATCACCGTCGAGGATCCCATCGAGTACCAGCTGGCCGGCGTCGGCCAGATCCAGGTCAATCCGAAGATCGATCTGACCTTTGCCCAGGGGCTGCGCTCCATCTTGCGTCAGGATCCCGATATCATTATGGTCGGTGAGATTCGCGACGGCGAGACGGCGAAGATTTCCGTGCAGGCGGCCCTGACCGGCCACCTGGTGTTTTCCACCCTGCACACCAACGACGCGGCCGGCGCTCTGGCGCGCCTGGTGGAGATGGGGGTCGAGCCGTTTCTGGCTTCTTCGGCGCTGGTCGGGGTGCTGGCCCAGCGGCTGGTCCGGACCATCTGTCCCCATTGCCGGGAAAGCTGTCAGCCCGACCCGGCGCTGATCCGGGACCTGCTCGGCAGCGAGCAGCTGCCGGCCGGGGGGGGCTTTTTTCGGGGGCGCGGCTGCGTCGCCTGTCAGCAGCTCGGATATCTCGGCCGGACCGGCATCTATGAACTGCTCGAAGTCGTCGATTCCATCCGCCGGCTGGTCACGGCCAACGCCGATGCGGCCAGCATCCGCCGGCAGGCGCTGGAAAACGGCATGCAGACCCTGCGCCAGGCCGGGATGCGCAAGGTGCTGGCCGGCGCAACGACCATCGAGGAAGTGTTGCGGGTGACCCAGGAGGAAAGCTGAGTTGGCGCTTTACGAGTACAGCGCGCTCGACGGCCGGGGCAAGCGCAGCAAGGGGGTCGTCGAAGCCTCGGGGCGGCAGGCGGCCGGGCGCCAGCTGCGGGAACAGGGGCTGTTCCTCGAAAATCTGCAGGAAATCCGCGGCGGCGAGCAGCAGAAAAGCCGGCAGCTGACCCGCCGGGTGCAGGTGCTGCAGCTGGCGGTGGCGACCCGTCAGCTGGCGACCATGCTTGCCGCGGGGATGACCATCGATGAAGCCCTGGCGACCGTGGCGGACCAGCAGGAACCGCCCGCGCTGGGCAAGGCCCTGGCGCGGGTGCGCGACGACGTTTTGCAGGGGGTGTCCCTGTCCCGCGCCCTGCGGGATGACGCCAGGATCTTCCCGGAAATCTATACCAACATGGTCGAGGTCGGCGAGGCCAGCGGCACCCTGGACAAGGTGCTGCAGCAGCTGGCGGAATTTTTGGAAGATCAGGCGCGGATCGGCGCCCGCCTCAAGGCGGCTCTCAGCTACCCGCTGCTGATGCTGCTGGTCGGCGGCGGGGTGCTGGCCTTCCTGCTGGCGTTCGTGGTGCCGAAAGTGACCCGCATGCTGGAGGATCTGGATCAGGCCCTGCCCCTGCCGACCCTCTGGCTGATGGGTTTCAGCGCGTTTCTGGCCGCCTACTGGTGGCTGCTGGCGCTGCTCGCCCTGCTGCTGTTCTGGATGGCCCGCCAGCAGCTGAAAACGGAACGGGGCCGGCTCTGGTTCGATCGGCAGAAATTCCGGCTGCCGCTGTTCGGCCCGCTGCTGCTGCAGAGCGCGACCGCCCGTTTCTCCCGCACCATGGGCACCCTGCTGCGTAGCGGGGTACCTCTGCTGACGGCCTTGGAGATCGTCACCGGCCTGATGGACAACCGGCACCTGCAAAAACTGCTGAGCGAGGTCGGGCGCGCCGTCCGCGAAGGCGCCGGACTGGCCGGCCCGCTGCGCCGGGCCGGGATCTTTCCGGCGATGCTGCCGCAGATGATCGCGGTGGGGGAGAAGAGCGGCGATCTGGAACAGATGCTGCTCAAGGTCGCCGAGAACTACGAGTACCAGGTGGAGACCCGCCTGAACGGACTGATGTCGTTGCTGGAGCCGCTGATGATCCTGGTGATGGGGGGCGTGGTCGGTTTTATCGTGCTGGCGATCCTGCTGCCGATCTTCCAGGCCAGCCAGGGGATGGGGTAGCGAGCAGCACGGCACCGAAATTTTTTCAAGGAGAAGGCGATGCGGATGAGCAGACTGGGCAACAAGCGGGGTTTTACCCTGATCGAGATCATGGTGGTGGTGGTGATTCTGGGAATTCTGGCCGGGATCGTCGTGCCGCGCCTGCTGGACCGGCCGGAAGAGGCGCGCCGCACCAAGGCGGCGGTGCAGATCAAGAGCCTGGAAGAGGCGCTGGGGCTGTTCAAGCTCGACAACGGCTTTTACCCCTCCACCGAGCAGGGGCTGCAGGCGCTGGTCAGCATCCCGGACAGCGGCCGCATCCCCGGCAAATACCGGGAGGGCGGCTATATCAAGAAGGTGCCGCTCGATCCCTGGGACAACCCTTATCTCTATCTCTCGCCCGGGGCCCATGGTGATTTCGATCTGATTTCCTACGGCCCGGACGGCGAGTCGGGCGGTGAAGGTAGCGATGCCGATATCGAAAACTGGAACATCGACTGAGCAGACCGGCTTCACCCTGATCGAACTGGTGGTGGTGATCAGCCTGCTGTCGATCTTCGCCCTGATCAGCCTGCCGCTGCTGACCAATCAGGGTGACGGCGGGCAGCGCCAGGCCATGCGCCGGCTGGCCGGGCAGGTGAAACTGCTCTACAACGAAGCGGCGCTCACGCGGGACATCCATCTGCTGACCTTCAATCTGGACGAAGACAGCTTCAGCACCTTCCGGATGGAGCGCAGCGGCGATCAGCTGGAAAAGGTTCCGGTCGCTGAGGCCCGCTCGCTGGCGCCGCTGCGCATCGAGCAGATCCAGGTGGCCGGCAAGGGAAGCTTTCGCAGCGGCGAAGTGACGGTGCGGATCTATCCGCAGGGCTGGATGGAGGAGACCTGGATCCAGCTGGAAAACGCCGCGACGCAGATCACAACCCTGAACTTTGTGCCGATGACCGGTTCAACCAGGATCTATGATGGCCGCCGTGAAATTTGACCGGCGGGGGTTTACCCTGCTGGAAGTGATGATTGCGCTGTCGCTGGTGTCGATTGCGCTGGTCAGCCTGCTGTCGCTGTCCAACCGCACCATCTCGGTTCAGGAACGGCTGCAGCGGGAGACCCGGGCGACCCTGCTGGCCCAGCATATCATGAGCCGGGAGGAGGTGCTGGCCACTGGCCGCAACAGCGGCTGGCAGGAACAGGAGGCCCGCTTCGACGAACCGTTTGCCGAGTATCGCTGGCAGGTCAGCTATCAGGACACCATCATCCCCCAGGTCAAGCAGGTCACCGTCACAGTGCTCTGGGGCGCGGCAGAGCGGAATGAACAGGTCAGCCTGGTTTCGTTTCTGGAGAATTAATTGTATGGTCCGCCAAGAGCACGGCTTTACCCTGATAGAAATCCTGGTGGCGATCAGCATCGGCGCGGTGCTGTTGACGACGATTTTCGGGGTATTCGGCTCGGTCAGCGGCGCCCGGGACCGGCTTGAGGCGCTCGGCGAGGAATACCACCAGGCCCGGGTCCTCTACGACCGGCTGGCCGGCGAGGTCCGCAGCGTCTATTTCAACAGCGCCAGCGACCAGACCCGGCTGCTGGCGGGCAGCAACACGCAGGGACATCCGTTTCTGGAATTTTCCACGACCCTGGCGACGCCGCTGTTCGGCGGCCGGACCGGGGGCGTTTCGCTGGTGCGCTACGAACAGCTGGAGATGGAGCGGGAGATCAGGCTCTACCGCAGCGAATGGCCGCTGCTGAACACGCAGCCGGAGCAGCAACCGCAGCTGCTGATCAGCGGCCTGAAGACCTTCGCCCTGCGCTATTATGACGGCAGCGACTGGCAGGACGAGTGGGACAGCCGGCTGGCGGGGAAGCTGCCGCGGATGATCGAACTGACCGTCGAGGTCGAGGTTGACCGGCAGCTGCATTCCTTTTTGTCGACCATCGTGCTGGCGGGGAGCTGAGATGCGGCGCCTGCAACAGCAAAACGGCATGGCCCTGCTGCTGGTGCTGACGGTGATCGCCCTGCTGACCTCGCTGCTCAGCGAGTTCGCCTTTTCCACCCTGGTCGATCTGCGCCTGACCGAGACCTTTCGCGACCGGACCGGCGCCTATTATCTGGCCCGGGGGGGGGTCGAGGCGGGACGGATCATGCTGCGCGAAGACCGCAACAACTACGATCACCCGCAGGAGCTCTGGGGGCAGGGGGTGCAGAACTACCCGGTCGGGGAGGGGACGGTCAGTATCGAGATCGAGGATCTCAGCGGCCGCTTCAATCTCAACAGCATCGCCGACAACCGCGGCAACCCGCTGCCCGGCTACCATCGCTTCGTCGCCCTCTGTCAGGAGGTGCTGGGCTTGTCGGTGGCCGAGGCCGACGCCCTGGCCGTGTCGCTGCGCGACTGGCAGAACGCCGATCCGCAGTTCGTCTCGGCCGACGACAGCTACTATCAGCAGCAGCAGCCGCCCTATGCGCGCAAGGCCGGCGCGCTCGACGCGGTGGCGGAACTGAACCTGATCCGCGGCTTCGATGCGGAAACGGTCGATCAGCTCAGCCCGTACCTGCGGGTCTTCGGTCCGGAGCTGCTGAATATCAATACCGCCGCGGCGGAACTGCTTTACGCCTGGCAGTCTTCCGCCGCCGCCGGCAATGTGCAGCTGATCCTGGATCGGGAAACCATCCGGGCCATCGTCGAGTATCGCGCGCAGCAGCCGTTCGAAAAAATCGGCGATCTCGACCGGGTGGACGGCTACGACCCCAACTGGCTGAGCGCCTGGCAGAATGCCGCGGTCAAGGGGACGGTGTTCCGGGTCCGCGGCGAAGGGCAGGTCAATCAGGGGATTCGGGCAGCGGAGGCGATCATCGAGAAACAAGGGAACCGGTTACTCTCCCTCAGGGTGGACTAGCGAGATGGCGAAACGATATATCGGCATAGAACTGGACGGCGAGACGGCGCGGGTCGCGCTGCTGACCGAGGACGGCGGCAACCTCGTTCTGGAGCTGCGCAAGCAGGGTTACGGCTCCGCCGAGCAGGCGCGTGAGGTGCTTGCCGAGCTGACCGGCGGCGCCCGGGCGCTGGGCGATCATCTGGTGACGGCTCTGCCGGCCGGCGCCGGCTTTTTCCGCAGCCTGAATTTTCCGTTCAAGGAGCGCAGCAAGCTGGCGGCGGTGCTGCCCTCCGAGCTGGATGCCCGGATGCCGATCTCCCTGGCACGGTACACCTGCGCCATGCACCCGCCGCGGGAACGGGACGGAAGCTACGACGTCGATGCGGCGGCGGTGCGCAACGAGGCGATCGAAGCGCTGCTGGAACATTTTCCGGACCCGGCCCAGCATCCGCGCCGCATCGATCTGCTGCCCCACGCCCTGGCCGGCGGCCTCGCGGTGCAAGACGGCCTGCTGGCCTATTGCGGCCGCGAGGAAACCCAGGTGGCGTTGCTGAGCGATGGCCGCGTCGTCGAATTTCGTCTGCTCCCCGGCGGCGCCGGCGAAGAGGAGATCGGTCGCTTCGTGTTGAGCCAGCTCCAGCAGCTGGAGCGGATGGCCGGCCGCCAGGATCTGCCGTTCTGGATCTGCGGCGCGGCGGTGAGCGAAAAGCTGCTGGAACTCTGCCAGGCCGGCGGAAGGCCGCCGGTCGAGCCCGACCTGGCGCTGTCGCTGGCGGAGCGGGAGATCCCCGCGGAATTTCTGCCCGCGACGCTGCTGGCCCTGGCCGAAAAGGGACCGGGCCGGCAGAACGGTTTCAACTTCCGGGTCGGCGCCTTCGCGCCTCAGGGCCAGCTGGAGATGTTGAAGAAAAAGCTGATTGCGTCCGGCGTGCTGCTGCTGCTCTGCCTGACGGTGCTGGTCGGCACCGGTTATTTCGACTATCACCGCAAGGCCCGGCAGGCGGAGCTGCTCAAGCAGCAGCTGGAAGGGGTCTTCCGCCAGACCCTGCCGCAAGCGACGGCGGTTTTCGACGTGCCGCTCCAGCTGCAGAGCCACTTGAAGGAGCTGCGTCAGCAGGCATTGCTGCTCGGCGTCGGCGATCGGGTGACCGCCCTCAATGCCCTGGAGACCCTCTCCACGCAGACCGGGCCCGAGATCAAAAGCGATCTGAAGGAGCTGACCTACAGCAGCGAGCAGCTCAGGCTCGACGGCTACACCGATTCCTTCGATTCGGTGAATCGCATCACCCAGGCTCTCGGCCGCTCGCCGTTGTTCACCAAGGTGGAAATCAGCGAGGCGCGGATGGCGGCGGACGGCGGACAGGTCGATTTCAAGCTGCAGATCGATCTCCGCAAAACGGGAGGTGCGTTATGATTCAGCAACTGTCCCAACGCGAGCGGATCATGGTGCTGGCCGCTCTGGCGGCGGTCGTGCTGGTGGCCGTCTGGCTCGGCGTGATCGAGCCCTATCGGGGCGCGATGGAACGGCTCGACAGCCAGATCGCCAGCCGCGGCAACGGCCTGGTGGAGGCGAAGACCCTGCAGCAGGAGATCGGCCGCTTGCGTCAGCAGCTGGCCCAGGCCTCGGGGCGCAAGGCGATGGACGGCCCGCTCTTCTCCCATGTCGAGACGCTGACCGATCAGGCCGGCATCCGCGACCGCCTGCTGTCGATGCGCCCCCAGCAATCGTCGCAGCAGGGGAATTACCGCCAGCAGCTGGTCGAGTTGCGGCTGGAAAAGCTCTCCCTCGCCCAGCTGGTGCGGTTTCTCTACGCCATCGAATACTCCGGGCAGGGGGTTCAGGTCAAGTCGCTGCGGATCAAGCGGCGCTTTGAGGACCATTCCAGCCTGGATGTCAACCTGAGCGTCTTCAGTCTGGAAGAGAGTTGATGAAACCATTGTTCACGAATAAAATCGGCCGAACGGCGCGGCTGCTGACCGGGCGCGGTAGCCTGCTGCCGGCCTGCGTGCTGGCGTTTCTGCTGGCGCTGCTGATCGGCTTCGGCTTCGGCTTTCCCTCCGATGTGCTGCGCCAGCGGCTGGTCCAGGAACTGTCCGTCCGCACCGGACTGGCGGTCAGCAGCGACTCCCTGGAGCTTTCATTTCCGGCGAAGCTCAGCTTCGACCTGACCATCGATCCGCACCAGGAGCAGATCGTACCGCTGGTCTTCAAGCCGCTGCAGCTGCAACCGGTCTGGTCCACGCTGTTTTCCGCGGGGCGGGCCGCCGTGCTGAGCGGCCGGTTTGCCGGCGGCGACATCGCGGCGCAACTCGGCGCCGACCAGCAGCTGCAACTGGACATCCGGGGCGTGCAGCTCGGACCGCTGCAAAAGCCGGCCAACCCGTACCGGCTCGACGGCGTCCTGAGCGGCACGTTCGACGCCCGGCAGATCTCCCGGCCGGGGAGCGTCGATGCGCTCTTTTCCGCCGAGGTCGGCAATCTGCAACTGTTCGGCCTGGAGCCGCTCGGCTTGCCCGAGCAGCTGGCGCTCGGCAAACTTTCGCTGCAGGGGATCATCAAGGGGCAGCGGCTGAGCCTGGAAAAGGTCGCGCTGGACGGAAACTTTGCCGCGCTCGACGGCAGCGGCACCCTGCAGCTCGGAGCAAACCCCAGGCAGACCCGGCTGAATCTGCGCGTGACCATGACCCCGGGAGCCACCTTTCCCGCATCCCTGCAACCGCTGATCGAACTGAGCGGCGTCAAGCCCAAGCCCGACGGCAGCTATCAGTTCCGCATCGCCGGAACCCTCGCCGTTCCCATCCTCAGATAACGCGCCCCGTGTCGGTACCGGCAACGACCCGCCACCGGCGCGGCCTGCGTATCGTTTCGATGAGGAGTATTTTGCGTTGACTTGACCGGATCGAAACGGCAATCGTTTTAAATTTCTTGGGAAAGGCAGGGGGATGTTTGTTTGCCGGGCAGCACTGACAAGATCATAAAAAAAAGCCGCCGAGCCGTCGTTGAACGGTCCGGCGGCTTTTATTTTTTCTGGGCGTTGCCTCAAGGGTGCAAAGGTGTCAGCACTCCCTTCGAGGGACTTTGAGCCGATTTAGGCCGGTCTGTCTATCCTGGAAGCAAGGTTTGAGGAAATCTCTTATAAATTTGTGGTTACAGGTACTTAGAACGTATTTTGGCGAAAAGTACAGCCGCTATAGATAGCTATTTCTGTCTGGAATCTCATTACCCTCGATGGCTATTTCGAGGGCGCGAAGAACTAGATCTCCAATCAATACATAACCGACTCTCATTCCCGTAGACGGCCGCCTTTCGCGTTGTTTTTTTCTTGTCAGATGTATCAAGTTTGATACAATAGGACCGACATGGAAACCCCGAAGCCACTACAAGTGAAGTTTTTCCGGCAGGACAGCGGGAGAGAACCAGTCCGCGAGTGGCTGAAGGATTTACCGCCGGAGGAGCGGAAGCTCATCGGTGAGGACATCAAAACAGTGCAGTGGGGCTGGCCCATCGGCATGCCTTTGGTGCGGCCTTTAGGAGAAGGGCTTTTCGAGGTGCGCACCAGATTGGCAAACCGCATCGCCAAGGTGCTTTTTTGCACGCATGGTCCGCAAATCATCCTCCTTCACGGTTTCATAGAGAAGACCCGGGAAGTTCCGGCTGACGACATGAAGCGGGCACGCAAAAGAAAGGCTGAATTCGATGGCAACCCATAAAAATATTGGCAGCGATTTTGATAGCTTCCTTGCTGAGGAGGGCATCCTGGCCGATGTCGAGGCGACAGCGGCCAAGCGGATTTTGGCCTACCAGATCCAGCAGGAGATGGAGAACCAGCGTCTGACCAAAACCGAGATGGCTGCAAAAATGCATACCTCCCGGGCGGCGGTCAACCGACTGCTTGATCCGCGCAACACTGCCGTGACGCTCAAAACTTTGGAACAAGCAACCGCTGCCCTTGGCAAGCGGTTGCGGATAATTATCGAGGATTCTGCGAGGTCCTGATCGACACAGCCCCTAGCAGGTTTTTGAAAAATAATTCCCTTAAGCCCATGATCTTACTGGAAACAGTCAAAGATCAAAAAAAGATTTTCTCGGGAGAAATTGGGTCGCTCCCGGCCAGTTTTTAAACATCCTGCCAGAGTGCCGATTTTGACCCCGAAAATCGATCTATAAGGGCAAATAAAGGGTCAAAATAACCGCTTTTCCCTTGTTTTTCATGTGCTTGGTTTGGTCCGACCCCGCCATTATCGACAGGGGCCGCGTTGTCGGAACCGGCTTCTAGGCCTGGAAGGGTTGGCCGCTGCTCATCGGGGGTGGATTGAAGAGGAGTTTCGGGCTCCCGGTAGATGCGCAGATGGCGAAAGCTGGTTTACGGTATCCTGTTTTTAATCTATTATGTAGATAAAACATAATTAATAGCTTAAAAAGGATTTGTTGTGGATTATTACGTTATGGCGGATGTCGCGATTGAGAAAGAGATGGGACGGCGGTTTCGTGAACTGCGACTCAGGAGAAACATCACCCAGGAAGAGTTGTCCGAACGCGCCCAAATCTCCCTCACCAGAATTAAATCCCTGGAGCGCGGAAAAGGGAAGCTTGAAACCATGGTTGCCATACTTCGTGAATTGGACGCCCTGGATAATCTTGATGCCTTCCTGCCTGATCCGGGCATTAGCCCCCTGCAAATCGCCAAGATGCAGGGGAAAAAACGGCAAAGAGCCAGTGGAAAAGCAAAGGCCGAAAGTGAGGAACATGAATGGTAGACCGCATCGATTTTGCGAATGTCTCGATCTGGGGGATGCCTGTAGGGGCTGTTGCGTGGAGAGGATCTGCTACCAGCGGGTATGGCGTTTTTGAATTTGAGCGGTCGTTCCTCGCGAAAGGTCTCGACCTCTCCCCTATCCACATGGGGGTCAAGGAAGCTCTTGCCGGCGACGGCATTTTTGTATTCAGGCGCCGACCGACAGAGCTGGATATGGACACTTTCAAGGGCTTGCCGGGGCTTCTTGCTGACTGTTTGCCGGACAAATTTGGCAATGCCGTTATAGACGCATGGCTTGCTCGTCAAGGGCGGGACAGTGCAAGTTTTCACCCTGTGGAGCGTCTGTGCTACACGGGGAGCAGGGGGATGGGCGCATTGGAGTTTCATCCGCCGCTTAATTCGCGGACTGAGGAAACCGTACCCGTTGAAGTCAGCCATTTGGTCGAACTGGCAAGCCAGATTGCTACTAAACGGAACGCTCTGGATGTCTCGTTTGCCGATAACGAGAAAGGGAATACGGAAGCCTTGCTGGAGATGCTGCGCGTAGGGACTTCCGCTGGAGGAGCAAGAGCCAAGGCGGTTGTTGCCATGAACTCACAGGGCCATATCGTCTCGGGGCAAACCACGGCCCCTGATGGGTACGAACACTGGCTTCTGAAGTTCGACGGAACCGGAGATTTGGAACTCGGCAAAACCCAGGAATATGGACGAATCGAATATGCCTATCATCTCATGGCAAAACATTGTGGTATCGAGATGGCCGAGTGCCGGCTTCTGGAGGAAGGTGGTCGGGCACACTTCATGGCCAAGCGATTTGATCGTCCAGAGGGAAAAAAGATCCACATGCAGTCTCTGTGCGGGTTAGCGCACCTTGATTACAACCAGGCTGGCGCTTACGGCTATGAACAGGCTTTTGCTGTAATGCGAAAACTCCGGCTTTCCAAGGCAGAAGCGGCTCAAATGTTCCGCAGGATGGCTTTTAATGTGGTTGCCAGAAATCAGGACGACCACACCAAGAACATTGCTTTTTTGATGGATCGGGCCGGAAAATGGAGTCTCTCGCCGGCATTTGATGTCATTTACGCTCATGATCCTCATGGCAAATGGACCAACAATCATCAGATGACCATCAACGGCAAGCGAAACGGCTTTGTTTTTCAAGACGTTGCCCAGGTCGCCCATTTAATCAACTTGGAGAATTACAAGGAGATTGTCGAAGAGGTAGTCGCAGGAGTCCGCCTCTGGCCGGATTTTGCGAAAGAAGCAGGAGTCAGTGAATCGCGGATTGCGAAGATTGAGAGATCTTTCCGGTTGTCTATCGTTGCGGAAGACTCCTCGCGCGGCTGATTTGCGTCGTTCGGGCCATTGAATATGAAACCAGAAAGGACAAAGCCATTGGGTGATACTTGGATCACTGATTTAACCCATTTTCTCGACCAGAACGGACATATTGCACCCAAGTCAGGTCCCGCGCGACGCATGGCGGAATACCTTGCCGCGATCGTCGCAATGGTATCGCGTCCTGAGTTGGTCATCCCGGCAGAGTACAGGGTTCGGTGCCGGCGCCGGCCCGGGCGAAAGCCATGCACCGGAATGGTGGATGTTGATCTCGACCCTGAAACTGAAGATGTGGTCTGGTGGTGCCCGGTGTGTGGGGACAATGGATACATCAGGAACTGGAAAGGCACTTTCTGGGATCTGCGCAACGCTGGAAGCGAGCCGCACTGAGGCGAGTCCCGCCGGGCGAATGGGGCAGGGTGCAACCAGCGGAAGCGGCGCAAGAGCGCTTTTTGGGAAGACCGCTACCATGCCACCGCCAGCGAGTGCGGTGACATTTGCGGCGTTGTCTGGTGTACAGCGATCTGAACATGGTACGGGCAGGCGTAGTGCGTCACCCGGAAAGAATGGAGTCATGGTGGCTGTCGGGAGATTCAGGGGCTGCGTCGCCGGAACCGGCGACGCATTTGTGCTTCGTGAAAAGCAGGAGGGCTATGGGCGTAATTTTAGCCCTGAAAATCGCCCTATAGGCCCAAATAACACCTGTTTCCGGAGTGATTTTCCTTAAATATCAATAGGTTGATTTGGTCCGACCCCGGACCCACCCATCACTTATGGGCCGAGCTCATACTGCACATCATCGATTTCCCCCTTCCAGACGACTTGCAACTCTCCTTCCGCGTACCAGCCGACTTCGCCATGGAAGGGGACGCGCATGTCGGCTCGCTCCCGGTAGTCGCGAAAGTGCCCCTCCCATGGCACTTGGCGGTATCCGCCATCGAAGTGACCGAAGCGTCCGGGGCTGTAGATTCCCGTCACCTCCCCGGCTTCATCGAAGCGGAACTCCAGCGAGACGGCCGTGCCGCCCTCGGTCAGGGTTGCCAGCGCCGTGCGCTCGTCGATCGGCGTCCACACCACGCCCGACTGGGGCAAGAGGGCGGTGGGAAACCAGACCGCCTCGGCCAGGTACCGGTGCAGTGCCCCCGAGTTCAGTTCCGGCGCGCCTGATTCGGCGGCGACGGCAAAGGCGGACAGGAGGCTCACCCGGCCCGAACCGGCACCAGCGATGAAGCTGTCCAGGACGCGCACATGGGTGGCGAGGGGCGTTTCGACCCTGGCGTTCCAA
>DASWJX010000171.1:0-9964 GCA_036396915.1 Geopsychrobacteraceae bacterium
CAACGACGAAAGCCCGGCTCTTCGGCCGGGCTTTCGTCGTTCAGGCGCCCATGCGCACCACAATCCGATAGCTGCCCTCCTCCCGGTCCAACGGGATCATGCCGTCCGCCAAACGCTGCCCGTCCATCTCCACCCAGAGCACGCCCCGCCCGCAATGATCGGGATTCTCTACCCGGATCCGGTACTGCGCCCCGGCGTGCCGGTAGCGCAGGCTGAACCCTTCCCAGTCGGCCGGAATCACCGGGTCGAGCCACATCCGTTCGCCGCGAATCTTCAGCCCCAGGACTTCTTCGACCCAGGCCCGATACATCCAGGCCGCCGAGCCGGTGTACCAGGACCAGCCGCCCTGGCCGATCCGCCCCGGCAGACGGTAGACATCCGCCGCGACCACATACGGCTCCACCCCGTAGCGCCCGACCTCCGCCATGTCGCGGGCATGCGCGATCGGGTTGAGCATCCGCAACATCCGCACCGCCCGCTCGCCGTCCCCTTTGCGGGCCAGCGCCATGGCGAACCAGAGGGCCGCGTGGGTGTACTGCCCGCCGTTCTCCCGCACCCCCGGAGGGTAGCCCTTGATATACCCCGGCGAGGGGAGCGATTGGTCGAAAGGCGGATCGAACAGCTGGACGATCTGTTCCTCTTCGCGCACCAGATGCCGCCACGCCGAGTCGAGCGCCTGTTCGGCGCGTTGCGGATCGGCGGCCCCGGTCAGCCAGGCCCAGGACTGGGGCAGGGAGTCGATTTTGGCTTCACTGCAGGACGACGAGCCGAGCGGACTGCCGTCATCGAAGCTGCCGCGCAGATACCAGGCTCCGTCCCAGCAGGATTTTTCGATATTGGACAGCAGGGCGTCGCGGTCCTGTCGGTAGGACATCGCCAGTTCGGCATCCCCCGTCAACTCCGCCAGCTCGCTCATCCCGCGCAGCACGTCGACCGCGAACCAGCCGAGCCAGACGCTTTCGCCGCGCCCTTCCGCTCCGACCAGGTTCATGCCGTCGTTCCAATCTCCGGTTCCGAACAGCGGCAAACCCGTGGCGCCGGCGGTCAGCCCGCGTTTCACCGCCCGCCGGCAATGGTCGAAGATCGTTGCCTGCTCGTAGGTCACCTCCGGCATGCCGAAAACTTCGTGCTGACCCGCCTCCAGTTGCGGCGCGCTGACAAACGGCGCCTCGGCATGCAACAGACTCAGGTCACCGGTGACCCGCACATACTGGGCGACCACGAAAGGCAGCCAGAGCAGATCGTCCGAGATCCGCGACCTGATCCCGGCCCCGCCGGGCGGATGCCACCAGTGCTGCACGTCGCCTTCCGGGAACTGGCGGCTCGCGGCCAGCAGAATCTGCCGACGAGCCAGATCGGGGGCAATCGGCAGAAAAGCCATCACATCCTGCAACTGATCCCGGAAGCCGAACGCTCCGCCGGACTGATAGACCGCGGAACGCCCCCAGATCCGGCAGCTGAGGCTCTGATAGAGCAGCCAGCGATTGAGCAGGAAATCGATGCCGGGTTCCGGGGTTTCCACTTCGAGGCGACCCAGCAGCTCATCCCACCAGGCCACCGTCTGCCGCAGGGCCGCGGTCACTGCCGTCGGCTGCTGATATTTGCGGATCAGGGTCCGCGCCTCTTCCAGATCGGCGGCCTGTCCGATCACCAGACAGACGTTCTGCTCCTCGCCGACCGCCAGTTCAAGCTCGATCCGCAGCGCCGCGCAGGGATCCAGACCGGCCCCCGACTGACGGGACAGACCGCTCAGCTCCATCGCCTGAGGAGCGGCCAGGGTCCGGTTTCTGCCGATAAAACAGACCCGATCTCCGCAGTGAGAACGGACCGGCAGGCTGGCGGCCACGAAGGTGACCCGTGCGGCGTACTCCGGGTGATAACGATTCCAGGCCAGCATCGCCCCGGTTTCCGCATCGAAGTGGGTGGTGATATGCATCTGGGAGGACTCGCGGTTTTCACCCAGAACCAGTTCGGCATAGCTGGTCAGGGTCAGGCGGCGCGCGCGGGACGAACGGTTTTTCAACGTCAGGGTCTGCAGTTTGACCGGATCGCCGCTGCCGTAGCGAACCGGCACGAAAACGGTCAGGGTCTGCTCGATGCCGTGGCTGTTGTGCTCGAAAACCGAGTAGCCGATGCCGTGTCTGGTCCGGTAGGAGCTCTGATCGCGGATCGGCGCGGCGGTCGGCGTCCAGAATTCGCCGCTCTCCTCGTCCCGCAGGTACAGAACCTCGCCGGCCGGATCGAGCACCGGATCGTTCGACCATGGGGTCAGGCGGTTGCGCTGACTGTTGCCGTACCAGCAGAACCCGGCGCCGGTTTCGCTGATGACCGTCCCGAAATCGGGGTTGGCCATGACATTGACCCAGGGGGCCGGGGTGTTCGCACCGGGACCGAGATGGATGACATACTCGCGGCCGTCCGGGGTAAAGCCGCCGATGCCGTTGAAACATTCCAGCGCCAGCGGCGGCAGCGGCAGGTCCGGGTCGAGCGGCTTCTCCGGCGGTTCACAGTCCAGCGGCGGCGACAGTTCGGGAGTCTGGCGCGGCACCCCCAACTGCTGCGCCAGAGAGCCGCGGGCGGCGACCAGCACGACACTGGCCACCGCTTTGAGCAGGCGGACATCCTCTTCCGGCAGCTGGTCGACACTGCGCAGGAAAATGCCGCCGGGCCGATCCCGGCCGATGAACATGGAATGCACCTGAATCAGGTTGATCAGTCGTTCGCGGAGCGGCTCGTCATAGCTTCCGGACTCTTCGTTCAGAATCACCAGATCGGCCACCAGCCCGTGCCGCAGCCAATAGGCCTGAGCCTGCAGCAATTGCCTGACCAGGCCGATATCGCGGACTTCGCCGATGGAAACCAGTACGATCGGCAGATCCCCGGAAATGCCGTAGGGCCACAAACCGGCCTGCCCCTTGCGGTTCTCTTCGATAAAGCGGACCGGGGCGCGCAACAGCGGATTCGGGAACAGCAGATGATCCGCCAGCTGGCGGAAGCGGCGGGCCTCTTCCGGCTGGATATGCATCATCCGCAGTTCGATCTGCGAGGCCCGCCAGACAAAATCGATGGCCCGCTCGATGGCGTAGGCTTCGCCGTATTTGGTCATCAGGTACAGCACATGTTCACGCGTTTTGCCGGCGGCGACTACCATCGACACCCGCACATGCTGATTCGGCAGCAGTTCAATGCGCTGCCGCAGACTGAGCACCGGATCGAGGACAAAGCCCTGGCTGTTGCCGAGCGCCTTGCGGCCGCCCCGCGGGCTCTGCAGGGTCCGGCCGCGACCGATAAAGCGGCGCCGGTCGGTTTCGAAACTGAACGGCGCATCGTTGCCCTGCTCGCAGGTAAAGCGATGGGCGACATAGAGCGGCTCCGCGTCCTCGCTGCGCGGGCGGCGACAGGCCAGCAGCGCGCGCAGTTCGGGAAGCGCTTCGGTCTGGATGAACAGTTTGTTGAAGGCCGGATGCTGCAGATCGGCGCGGTGGGGTGCCATCGACAGCTCGATACAGCTGGTCAGGTCGAGGCGCCGCTTCCGCTCGGAGCGGTTGACCAGGGTCATCCGGCGAATTTCCACATCGTCTTCCGGGGAGACGACCACGACCGTCTCGGTATGGATCCCGTCCTCTTCCCGGCGGAAGGTGGCCCGGTCCAGGGAGAACTCAACGGAATAACCTTTCCAGTCGCCGGCGGCGGGGTAATGGGTATTGGACCACAAGCTGCGGTCATCCCGGTCGGCGATATAGCAGAACGCCCCGCCCTGCTCCGTGGTGCGATCCGCCCGCCAGCGATTCAGCTCATTGCCCCCCCACTGGCTGTAACCGCCGCCGGCATTGGTGATCATCACGTCGTAACGGCCGTTACTGAGAAACTGCGATTTGGGGATCGGGGTGTCCGGGGTATCGAAGGTGAAGGCAACCGGCGACATTTCGCCGACCCCCTCCAGCTTCGGCGTCGCTTCGCGGGGGGTGGTCAGATGCAGCGGCGGCAGGGCCGGAACCCGTTCCTGAAGCAGCAGCTCGAAAGCACGAACCCTGGCGTCGGCATGAAACCGCCGCGGCAGCGGATTGTCGTGCAGAAAATTGGTCAGCGCCAGAAAGCCCATGCCCTGATGGTGGGCCATATAGGCCTTGATGATGACGCCGCGCTCGCCGCCGGGCTGGATATGGCGGCTGAAGTCGATCGACTCGTAATAGCCGTACGCCTGCAGCATCCCCAAATCATCAAGCCGCCGCAGATTCTGCACCGCCTTGCCCGGCGCAACGGTCACCGACAGCAGGGTCGCATAGGGAGCGACAACATGCTGATTTTTCAGAATCCGCTTCAGCCCCAGGGTCGGAACCCCGAACGCCTTGTACTGATAGGTTTTGTTCAGGTCGAGATCGCCGTAGGCCGATTCCGACATGCCCCAGGGGATGCGGTGCTTGTGCGCGTAGTCGATCTGCTCGGCAACCGCCTGCCGGGTAGCGCGATCGAGCAACGAGTTGTCGTAGGTGTACTGGAAGATGATCGGCATCAGGTACTCGAACATGGTTCCGGTCCAGCTGAGCAGCGCCCGGCTGTAGCCGATTTTGCCGTAGGGGCGGCCCAGCGCGAACCAGTGCTCCATCGGCACTTCACCCCGGGCGATCGCCACGAAACTGCCGAAGCGGGATTCGCTGGCCAGCAGATCGTAATAGGCGTTGTCGAGCCGCCCCGCCGACACGTTGTAGCCGACCGCAAACAACTTGCGCTCGGCACTGAACAGGAACCCCATGTTGATCGAAGTCGACAGCAGGCGGATCTTTTCAGCGAGACGCTCGGCCTGTTCCAGCAGCCGGCCGGCCGCCTGCTGGCCACGGGTAAATGCGTCCAGCACGGCAGCGACCCATTCCGAGAGGTCGGCCGGCACGCCCCCCTGCTGCTGCAGAGCGGCAAGCAGGGGCCGGGCAGCGCTCCGGCCCTGGCCGAGATCCCGCAGCGACAACGCCGTGGTCAGATCGTCGCCGATCGCCGCAGCCGCCTCCGCGCCGAGTTGCGCACGCTCCTCTTCGGTTTTTTCCATCAGCAGCTCGGCCCAGCCGAGGTGGTCGCTGATAAACAAACGCCAGTCGTCCAGCTGCTTGCAAAGCGACGGCAACCAGTTTTCCCCGGCCGGGCCCTCGGCCGGGGCCTGGTCCGGAGCGGACAGTCTGGCGGCCAAGGTTTCGCACTGGCGGAACCGCTCCAGCAGTTCGGCAAGCGACTCGGGAGGATCGGCGCAGCCGGACAGCAGCGCTTCGAGACCGTGCGCCTGCAACCGCTCAAGCTGTTGGCGCGAACTGGTCTGCTGCACCAGCCGGACCACGTCCCACAGCCCGGAAATCAAGGTCCGGTCGATCAGGGGGCGCGTCTGCAGCTCCTCCAGGCCATGCTCCAGCGTCCAGAGCGAGCCGAGCAGGTTGCCGCTGTCGACGGACGAGACATAGCGCGGTTCGAGCGGCTGCAGATGCTCGATCTCGTACCAGTTCAACAGGTGCCCTTCGTGACGCTCAAGCCGGTCGATGCTGGCCATGGTGCGGGTCAGCTTCTCCAGCACCGTGGCCGGGGAGACATAGCCCGAGTCCTGGGCCGCCTGCACGCTGAGCATCCACAGTCCGATGTTGGTCGGGCTGGTCCGCATGGCCAACTTGTCCTGATGCGACTCCTGATAATTATCCGGCGGCAGCCACGAGGTCCGATCGTCGACAAAATCGGCAAAGTAACGCCAGGTTCGGCGCGCAACCGTACGCAGGAAGCGGATATCCGGCTCGGCAAGCGGGGCTTCCGCTTCGCGCTCCGAGCGTTGATGACTCAACAGCCAGACCAGCAGCGGCGACAGCAACCACAACAGCAGCAAAGGCGCGGCCAGGACCAGATTGTGCGGCAGGCGCAGATAGACGAAAACGCCGACCAGCAGACTCCAGGGACTGACCACGAACAGATAGAGGGCAAAGACGCGCGGGCCGGCCGTCGACAGCTGGGCCGAGGTCCAGGCCAGGAGATGTCTTTTGGAAACGGTGCAGCGATAGCAGACCCGTAAAATCGCATCGAGGGCGACCATCGCCTGGTGCGGCAGCAGAGCCGCGTCGATCGCGGCGCGCAGGAGATTGTGCTTCATGCGGCTCGGTGAGAAACTTTTCAGCCCGGCCCGACTGGTCACAATGGCGTGCAGCTGGGCCAGCGGATGAAAGAACACCTGAACCGCGATGACCAGGGTCGCCGCCAGTCCGATCCGGCTGTCGGTCAGCCAGGCGGCCAGCAGCAGGGCGACGCTGGCCACGGGCAGCAAACTGCGCCGCAGATTGTCGAAAATCTTCCAGCGGCTGAACAGGCTGAGCGGGTTCGGGCCGCGCTGCCCGTCCGCCAGCGGGATGCGCGGCAGCAGCCAGCCGGCGATCTGCCAGTCGCCGCGGATCCAGCGATGCAAGCGGCTGACATCGCTCTGATAACTCTGCGGAAATTCATCGTAGAGCTCGATATCGCTGGCCAATCCGACGCGGACGTATTCCCCCTCGATCAGGTCGTGGCTCAGAATCCGCTCTTCCGGAAACTGATTGTCCAGCACCCGGCTGAAGGCCCGGACATCGTAGATCCCCTTGCCATGGTAGGAGCCCTGCCCCGACAGATCCTGATAGACATCGGAGACCGCCTTGGTGTAGGGGTCGATGCCGGCGGCATCGGCAAAAAACCGGCTGTAGCCCGAACCGCCGCTGCTGGCCAGCGAAGGGCTGACCCGCGGCTGAATGATCGTATAACTTCCGGCGCAGACCTTGCCGTCGTCATCAAAGCGGGGGCGATTGAGGGGGTGGGCCAGGGTTTCTATCATCCGGCGGGCCGTGCCGTGCGGCAGCTGGGTATCGCTGTCCAGGGTAATCACAAACCTGATGTCGTCAAGCGCCGCGGGATCTCCGGCATGGACCAGGCGCGCGACATCCTGCGGATGCTGATCCACCAGCAGACGATTCAATTCTTCCAGCTTGCCCCGTTTTCTCTCTTTGCCGATATACTTCTGCTCGCTTTCGCTCCAGATCCGTTGCCGATGAAACAGCAGGAAACGGCCGCTGCCGTGGCGCTGGTTCAGTCCCTCCAGCAACGCGATCGCCAGTTCGAGCAAACCTTGGTCTTCCGGGGTGAGCGGCTGGGAGGCATCGACAAAATCGGTAAACAGACTGAAAACCAGATTGTCCTCCCGGTTCGCCATATAGCGGATTTCCAGCTTTTCCACCTCGTTGCGCAGCATTTCTTCGCCGGCCAGCAAGGTGGGAACGACGACCAGGGTCCGGTATTGATCCGGAATGCCGCTTTTCTCGAAATCCATTTTCGGCAGGACCCGGGGCGACAGGCAATGGGTCACCATGAAGTTGACGATCTGCAGCGCCATCTGGCTGACCGGGATCAGGCCGAGCAGGGCAAACAGCACCCCCCTGGCCGGCGTCGTCTCGGGCAGACCGAGCTGCAGCAACAGCGCCAGAAACAGCGCGGTCAGCATCCCGACCGAAAACAGATAGAGGCCGGTATGATGCCTGCCGGTCCAGTCCTTGAGCTGCCAGCGGACCGGTTCCCGGCACTTGATGGTACCGGCCAGTTCGTGGCGCGACACGCCGACCAGATAGGTTCCGACATGATCCATCCGCTCGTCGCTGACACCCCGTGCCGCCGCCTGGGTCGCCAGTTCGATCGCACAATGCGCCACATCCTCTTCCGGCTGGCCGACGCGCTGGGCAAAATCCTCGACGACCCGCCGGTAGCGATCGCGCGTCTCAAAATCCATCAGGGCGTAGACCCCGGCCGGGTCGAAGCGCAGCACCCTTTCAATGCGGCTGACCTGTTCGAAAATCTCCCGCCAGTCGAACTGGGTCAGCCGCCGCAGACTGGTGAAGGCATTGGAAATCGAAATCTGGGCCCGCGACTGACGGTTCTGTTCACGCAGCGTGCATTCATTCAGCGGCTCGTCCAGCAGTCTTTCGATCCAGGCCTCGACCGGCACCAGCAGCGCCTCTTCGTCGAACAGGTGATCGACCAGCTGGGTACAGAAGTAGGGGCTGGGGACCATCAGCTCAAGCTCGGCGAGGATCGTCTGGATATGTTCGGGAGCCTTGCGCTCGGCGGCAATCAGCCGGTTGGCCCAGAGGGCCGCCAGCTGCCGGCCGCGCAGATCGGAATGGGTGGTGATGGCCAGCGACTGGATACTTTCGACCAGGGCGATCCGCAGCATCTGGGGAATCGCCCAGAGTTCCGCCGTGGAAAGGCTGCGGATCGACTGATAGGTTTCGAGAAACGACAGAATATTGTCCCGGTCCAGGCGCAGCTCGGTATCGGAGACCAGCTCCTTGGCCAGACCGTAAATAAACGGCAGCCCGGCATGTTCGGTATCGCCGGCGATGGTCGGCAACTCCCGGTAGTACCCCAGCGGCAGGTTCTGCAGCACATCGCGCACCGTCGAGGCGACAACGAATTCATTGTCGATGATCCACTCGGCGACGGGGGAGACGCCCTGTTCCAGCCGACAGGCTCCGGCCAGATCGTGACAGATGTCATGAAACCAGCCGCGACTCCGTTTCAGCCGTTTCAGCAGTTCGGTGTTCTTCTGTTTCTCTCTCGACAGTTGATGGTGATCGATCGCCTGATAAAGCGCCCGCTCCTGAATCTGATCCCTGGACAATGCGACCCACACATCGCGGCCCAGCTGGCGTTTTTCCCGTGAGGCGTGCAGCACAAAAATACTCGGCAGCTGTTCGCTCTGGCCGCGGATGGTCTGCACCGGCAGCTGCATGACATCGCTGTGAGCCTGCAGAATCAGCAGCGATTCGCCGGGCAGCAGACTGCGTGAATAGCGCTGAATCAGATCGGGATCAACCCCGAAACGCGAGCGATTGGCCCAGAGCCAGCCGACCAGCCCGCCGAGACCGGCGATCAGCACCAGCAGGTACGGCAGCCAGGCGGGGGGGAAAACGAGCGCCGCGAAAAAATGCAGCAGCAGCAGCGGGCCGCCGAACAGCAGCAGAAAGAACAGGACGGCAAGCGCCGTCCAGACACTGCGATACCACCAGAACCGGTCGTGAACGGTGACGACATCCTGCTCGGTTTTGTGGATCAGCGCGACACGTCGGAAACTCCTCCGTTTCAGTTTGCCGAACACTTTGCGCGCATCATCCTGTTTTGAAAAAAACGCCGTAAGGACACCCAATTCCACGATGACACTCCCTTGTCAGTAGCCTTGCTGCAGTTGATTTCAAGCGGACAAAGGTCCCCCCTGACCAGCTGAATCGAAGGGCAAAAGCATGTAAATCAAAAACGATGACTGCGCAAAAAACCGGGGGATGGAACAAAAAACGGTTGCGGACGCCGGTAGAGAATTTTCAGCTGTATAAGGATAGCGCTTTTGGCCCCGCTTGCAACCGATCCGGGCCGAACGAAACTGGTTTTATCACCGTTCATCACCGTCCATCCCTGTTAAAACAGGTTTACGGTTCAACGTCAAAAGCAATGGTACGCAGATAAAATCGGATGCTGTGCATACGCAGATTTTCGCGGATCAGGGCAAACCGGAAACCAGTTTTTTTGGTAATTATTGGTACTCTCGCAAAAACCCGGAGGATGGCCAGGCAAAAATTTCGTCCTGCAAGGCCTGGTGGTTTTTCAGGGGCGAAGGCATACATCAGGTATGTCGAGGTCCTGAAAAAACGCCGTAACGCCGCAGGGCGGACTTTTTGCGACGCCATCACCGTGCAGCGGCATCGCGCAGCTGATCCAGGTCGGTAAAAAAAGAGCGGTAGCCCCGCAGCAGGATCAGAAACGAGGTCAGGGCGACGCTGCCGGTGATCACGCACATGATGGCACTCTGGTATTTGACCGCGAGCATCGGTTCGGTCCCCGAGAGGATCTGGCCGGTCATCATGCCGGGCAGAAACACGATGCCCATCGTCGCCATGGCGTTGACCGTCGGGATCAGCGCCGCGTTGAAGGC
>DASWJX010000172.1:0-2307 GCA_036396915.1 Geopsychrobacteraceae bacterium
GCACCGAACCGCCGGCACTGGCGGCGCCGGTGAAATTACGGCTGGCGTCGTTATAGGCCAGCCCCGCCTGCCACTCCCTGCCCTTGGTCCGGTTGACTTCGGCAATTTTGACTTCCAGCATGACCTGGTGGATGCCGCCGATTTTCAGCAGGTTGGTAATGCCGCTTCCCGAGCGGCCGGTTCCGCTTTGCGACTCGGAGCTTTCGGCCAGTTTCGGCAGATAGGTCCCGGTCAGGCGCAGGACCTGCTCGACAATGTCGGGGCCGGAGACGGTCCCGGCCAGCACCACGCCGGTTTCCGACCCGTAAACTTCAATTTTCTCGTCGGGATAAAGCTCATGGAGTTTTTTCTTGAGGCCGGTCAGGTCCAGAGAGATCACCACGTCGAGCAGCGTCTGCCCTCTCCCCTCCTCCCAGAGGATGACACTGGTGTAGCCGACTTTTTTCCCGTAGACGTAAATCGTGCGGGGGGAAAGAACCACCACGTCGGCAACGCCGGGATCGGCGATGGAAATCCGCTTGAACGGGACCCCGGTATTGACCAGATCGGAGCCCCCCAACTTGATCTCCAGGGTCTGGCGATCGATCGTGCTGGAAAATGCCGGTGTTGCGAACAGGCAGCCGACCGTCAGAACAACAAGCCCTGCCAAAAGACACTGGGACCGGAACTTCAACATATGCCCTCCTCTGCCAACAAAATTAATTTAACTGCTCGGATGCGGCATCCGAGAAACGAACCTTATCCCGTGCCCCGCCCCTGATGATTTCGACCTCGAACGGAACCGGTTTCGGTTTGTAGACCCGCGCTTTCAGGGTGCGCACGGCGGGAGCCCTGGCAACGACCTCCGGCGCGGGCGGTTCGGGCGGAGCTTCCTGGATTTCTTCCAGGGGGTTGCGCAGGATCAGATGAATGCTGCCCCGATGGGTCTGCAAGGCAAGAATTTCAGCCTGATCGGGCTTGAGTTCGAGGGTCACGGTGCGGACCACCTTGGCCTTGCCTTCTTCGGTGAAGGTCTCCTGGGCAATCGCCAGAACCTTGATCCGCCGGAGAAGGGTGTTTGCCTGGTTCCGGTTGTTGTCAAGTTTTTCGACACCGATGATATCGACGTAGGTGCTGGGCAGGATAAAGCCGCCGACGCCGGTCACCTCATCGACCTTGACCGACATGGCCCGCATCCCCGGCTCGATCAGCGCCACCAGACCGGCGCCGGACCCCGGAGCGGCCAGCTCCGCCGCCAGCAGCGGCACGCCGGCCGGCAGCTTTGAAATGGCGATCCGGTCGGCCAGCGTACTCATATCGGTAAACGCCCCCTTGGGAACATTCGCCGCGGGCCATTCGGCCAGGACCAGATTTTTTTCGCTCAAGCGGCTGCCGATCGGGATATCAACAGCCGCGACCACGATCCGGGTCGACGGTGCGGACTCCCGGACCTGGACCGTTTCACTGCCGACCTTGGACGTCAACCACTTGTTGCTCAGGAATACCGCGGAAAGGCCGAACAGAACCGCCAGCCCCAATGCCAGAACCGCCCCGTATTTTTTCATGTAACATCTCCCGTCCGGTGGCTGCAATTACAAACACGAACACTCTGTTCTTATAGTGTACACCTATATCAAACGTCCCCAACCGGCATGGGCAAAAAACCCGAACGTAATGGCCGCCGCGTAGGGGAAGCGTAATGTCTCGCTTCGGGGGTCAGGTTTGACAACCTGCCAATCACGCGTGTAACAGAACAGTCTGAGAGAGCGCAACAGCTCTCGACATTGTTCCAGCAGATTACGATTGCAGGCGTAGTGCAGAACGGCCATCAGACCGCCGGCCAGCGCCATGTACAGAAAGACCTGAAAAATCGGCCCGGCGCCGAGCAGCGCGCCGAGCGCGGCCAGGGCCTTGACGTCCCCGGCGCCCATCCCGCCCAGCAGGTACGGAACGAACAACAGGGCAAACCCCGCCAGCAGACCCCAGAGCGCGGTCAGCAGACCCGCCGGGCCGGTCAGCCAGGCGTGCCAGGCAAAACCGCTCAGGGTCAGCAGCAGGGTGAACAGGTTGGGAATTTTCGCATACAGGGTATCGGTGACGCAGATCGAGAACAAAAACAGCGAGGCGAAAACGATGGGAAGATCCCCTCTTCCCTGGTACAGAAAAAAGAGGGAAGACGCCCCCGCCGCCGCGCCGCAGAGTCGGCGCGGCAGATTATGAAGAGGCATCTTCACCCCCATCGCTTGCACCTCCACAAGATCCTGATTTCAGTTAATAAAATGAATCAGCTATCCATTCAACTCTGCGTTCACATCTTCAAAAGCGTTT
>DASWJX010000173.1:0-12620 GCA_036396915.1 Geopsychrobacteraceae bacterium
CACGGCGAGGTGCGGATCGGCATTCCGCCGATGATGAGTTCCTACTATTTCCCGCGGATCATCCGTCAGTTTCGCGACCGCTATCCGAACCTGACGCTCTCGGTCAGCGGCGAGGGGGCCGCCAGTATCCGGCGCATGATCTCCCGCGGCGAGATCGACATGGGGGTGGTCGCCGGGCGGAAACTGCTGGACGGTCTGGAGTCGCAGCATTTTCTGCGCGAAGAAATCGTCGCCTGCGTGCCGCTCGACCACCCGCTGGCCGGACGCCGGACGCTCAGCCTGGCGGAATTTCTGCGGGAGCCGCTGCTGCTGTTCAAGGAGGGCTACTACATGCGGGAGCTGATCGACGAACTGGTGGCCGGGGAAGAGCTGCGGCCGCAGGTGGTCTTCGAGACCAATCTGTTCTCGCTGGTGCGTTCGCTGATCAAACAGGGGATGGGCATCTCGACGTTTTTGCGGATGGTCGTCGACGGCGATGAGCAACTGGCCGCGGTTTCCTTCGATCCGCCGCTGCATCTCGATCTGCTTATCGCCTGGAAGGCGGACCGCAGCCTGTCGCGGGCCAACCGGGCGTTTATCGATTTTCTGCTGGAGCGCAGCGGGGGGTAGCCGGGTCAGGGGGTGAGGGCGATCATCGGCAGCGGATGGTTCTCGTCACCGAAGTCGTGCGCCGGCCGCGTTTTTCGGCGCTGGTCCTTCCGGACCTGCACATCGAAATCGACGACCAGCGGCAGGTGGTCGGAATAGGGCACCCGCGGCACCTGGAAATCGCGGATGGTGATCCCTTTGCCGTAGAGAACGAAATCGAGATGGCGGCGCGGCTTGTTGCTCGGGTAGGTCGGCAAACTTGCGCTGTTGGCGTTTTGCAGTCCGGTGGCGGCCAGAAACAGGTCGATCTCCCGCTCGCCCCACATGGCGTTGAAATCCCCTGACACCAGGCACGGCTTCCGTATCCCCTTGGTCAGGTCGTACAGTTCGCCCAGTTGCTGATGGCGGGTCCGTGAGCCCAGCGCCAGATGCACCAGAAACACCACCACATGCTCCAGTTCCAGCTCGATCACCAGCCGTTTCATGCCGCGCTCGAAAAAGTGGAAGGTTTCGTTGCGGATGCGGTCACGGGCCAAAAAGGCGTTGCCCTGTTTTTTCAGCACCGGCACGTGGCGCCAGAACGACCGTTCGGCGTACTTGCTGGAATGGCTGTGGTAGTGCCCCAGCGCCTCGGCCAGCAGCTCGGCCTGGTTCTTCCCGCCGCTGCGATAGGAGCCATGGTCGACCTCGATCAGCCCGACCAGATCCGGCTTCAGTGCCCCCAGAAACGCCGAAATCAGCCCAAGGTTTTTGGCGGATGGGCGCACATAGTCGCGGGCTTTGGGACCGGTCGCATAACGGATGTTGTACTGAACGAATCGCATCTGGCCTCCTCCTGAAATTAAAGCACGATCGTGCTGTAAAACAAGGGTCGGCGCCGCGGTCTGAAATGGCGGGTCCGGGGCTGTTTCCCGGCTTCAATCCTGCGGCTGCTCGGCACCGTTCAGCCACAACTCGAAACGTTCCCGCGCTCCGCGGGAAAGGATCCGCTGAAAGGTGATCCGGTCGTAAAGGTACAGACAGTGGCGGATCGTCGTGTAGGGGCTGAAGGTGTTTTCGGGGTCTTCGGCCAGAAAATCGGCGCAGTATTCCCTGACCGTCTTGAGGTTTTCGATCAGGCTTTTATGCAGCCCCTCCTTTTCGAAATCCGGGTCCAGTTTTAAAATGTCCTGGACGAAGCCGTCGACCTTGTAGTCCTGGAAGTCGAAATCGCGGAAGAAATGGCGCGCCACCCGCAGGAAGTTGAAGGCGTTGACCCGCTTTTCACTGGCCGCCGCCGCGATCTTCGCACCGTTGTCCGCGGCAGGAGCGCCGATCGGCGCCACCGTCGCCTGCTGGATCAGTTCGGCGGTGGCGTTGCGGATCTCCTTGAACTCGCGGTCGGCCAGTTCGAACAGCGCCGACAGCACATTGATCCGCCGCCGCAGATCGTTGGGGATCGACTTTTTGTACTTGATCTTGTGGTCCAGCACGCTCCAGGCATCCTGAATCAGTGAACGGATCTGCACCTCGAAAGGCAGCTTTGCATAGGCGCGGTATTTCTGCTGGGCGCTCAGCTCGTCACTCAGGGCCAGATCCATGTGCAGCCCCTTGTAGCCGAAGGAGTCATCGGTGCTTTCCACCGCCGAGATCTTGTCGGTGACCTCGATGGTCCGGAAATGCTGCTGCAGCACCTCGGAGATCACGGCGATCTGGTCCTCGTAGAGGCAGACGATGCGGATGCCGATCAGGTCGGAAATGTAGTCCCTGATCCGGTAGGGCTGCTCGTCGGCTTCCAGCTTGCTCTGGTACTTGCGGTGAAATTTCTTGATGCATTCGTCCTTGTCCTTGACCCGCCCCTCGATCTTGGTGACTTCGCCGACGTCCGACTGTTTGATCAACGAACTGATGACGCCGGTGTAGGCATTGGTGGCCTCCTCGAACAGCTTGCGGTGGCTGTCGTAGTACTCGCGGAATTTACGGCGTTCCAGTTCGAAATCGAGAGAGGCCACAGGCGGCTCCTTGTCGGTTTTTGGGGGGGGTCGGGTTCAGAGTATGATGCTTTCGCAAGAAAGCATCATTATACCATCCTCAACCGCCGGCCGGCACGGCGCCACGGCTTGTCTCCCGCGCGGCTGACCCGATCCGCGCGAGACTGATAAAATGTAGGAAGAGACATACATGAGTCTGTCGCACCTGACAAGACCCGACTGTAATGGCGCGGGCCAGGTCCGTGGTTCGGCAGACGTCCAGCGCTTTGGAGTCATGCGATGTGCGGACGGGTTTCAATCGGCGATCTGACCGCGAACAGCCTGCAACTGCTGTTCGCCCTGGAGAGGCCGGTCCCGCTTCCGCAAAGCTACAACCTCGCCCCGCCCCGACCGCTGCCGGCGATCAGGCAGCACAACCACGCGCGCAGTCTCGACCTGCTGCCATGGGGCCTCATCCCGCACTGGTGCCAGGACCCGTCCATCGCCCGCTCCACCTTCAACGCCCGCCTCGAAACCCTGTCGCAAAAACCGTCGTTCCGCGATCCCTTCAAGGCGCAAAGGTGCATCATCCCGGTCAGCGGTTTTTACCAGTGGCGCAACGAGGGGCGCAGGAAACAACCCTATTACATCTTCCGGGCCGACCGGCAACCGGTGGCGCTGGCCGGTTTGTGGGACAGCTGGCAAGGCGGCGGCAGCGAAAAGCCGATCGAAAGCTGCACCATGGTCACCAGCGCGGCAACGCACCTGGTCGCCGAAATCAGTGAACGGATGCCGGCGATCCTGGAGCCGGATTATTTCGCGGTCTGGCTCGACCCGCGCTTCAGCGAGACCCATGTTTTGCAGGATATCCTGCGGGCGGCCGCGCCCGATCTGGAGATGTACGCCGTCTCCGGCTATGTCAACAATGCCGACAACGACGGCGCCAAGTGTATCGAGCGGGTCGCGCCGTGAGGGTGCAAATCGTACGGTAGGATGGCGGGCCGTGCTCCGCAACAAGCCGCGGCGCTGACGACTACTCTACAGCCATTGTTGACTATTCCACGAAAATATTATTGCGAAGTGTCCAGAAGCCACGAAACAAAAATAAAAATCTTTGTTTTTCAGTGGGTTGTGAAAAAACAAACAGATTGGCACGTTGTATGTAGATAAAGGATAGCAACCAGGCAAAACCCAATCGATTTAAATGGGCCAGCAAAAGAAAATGCAAAGAGATCGACGAACCAGGGACAAAAACAGCGGGCACCATTAACTCAAACAAGGAGGTTGATTATGTTGAAAATGAAACTTACACTTGGAACAGTGGCTATCTTGTTATCTTTCGGTCTTGTCTCGACCGCTTTCGCCGGCGAAGTGAACGTTGAACCGGTGGCAGCCATCGGTACCGAAGCGGGAAACTGGGAGTACAACTTCGATGCCCCCGAAACCAAAGCCGACCAGGCGGCAAAAAACTACCAGTACAACCGGGAAACACTGGCAGCCATCGGTACTGAAGCCGGCAACTGGGAGTACAACTTCGATGCTCCCGAAACCAAAGCCGACCGGGTAGCAAGAAGCTACCAGTACGACCAGGAAGCACTGGCCGGCATCGGCACCGAAGCGGGCAACTGGGAGTACCGTTTTGCGTCCCCCGAGAGCAAAAGCAGTGAGGCGCTTGCGGCCGAAGGCAGCGACGCTACCTGTAACGGATGCTGAGCATCAACCGGACATTTTAGGCCGGCCGAAGATCGGAACAAGAAGCAGCTCACCTGAAGTCAGCCTGTCTGCCAAAAGAGGACTCCCCCGGAAGAAGGGGGAGTCCTCTATATTTCATCGTTTAATCAATGCCGAGCAAAAAACATCCCAACAGGCTCAAACCGAGCGGCACCAGTTCGCGGACCGGGACTTCGCCAGGGCAAAATGGGCTCCATTTGCCGTTAATTGCTGCCCGCCACTTCCATCCGCCACGGTTTTTACGTAGTATGAGGATGATCTGAAGCAAACGACCGAACCTCTTTGCCGGCAATGGCGCCCGATGGATGCCCCGAACAAGAAACTGACGCAAAATCCCGTCCTGAAATGGTGTCTGCTGGCGTTGGGCATGCTTTGCACGGCCCTGGCGGTGCTGGGGATCTTCCTGCCCCTGCTGCCGACCGTGCCCCTGCTGCTGCTCGCCGCGACCTGCTTTGCCCGCAGTTCCGAGACCTGTCACAACTGGCTGCTGGAGCACAACCGGCTGGGTCCCATGATCCGCGGCTATCTGGCCGGATCGGGGATTCCCCGCCGCGCCCGCAACGGCGCTATCGTGCTGCTCTGGCTGACCATTACCCCGTCGGCGCTGTTGCTGGTGCCGCTGATCTGGGTCAGGCTGTTGCTGTTCTCGGTGGCCTTCGGGGTGAGCATTTACCTGCTGCGCCTGCCGCTGCTGGAGCGCTGAGTGGCACCGACAGCAGTTGTGAGCATGGCCGCGATTGCCACTGGCCGTCCGCCCCGCAAGGCCCTGTGCTGCGCAAAACCTGACCGGACCGACTGGTCCTTTGGATAGTATGATGAATGAATACCCGTCAGAGCATGAAACAGATCGTACCTGCAGCTCTTCGCCGGACGCGCCGCCGCCCGCCAGAAAAAGCCTGCTGCGCAAGCTCGGGCCGATCGGTCTGCTGCTGTTTTACCTTTTCGGCAAGCTCAAGTACCTGGGCGTGATCCTGCAGATCGGCAAGTTCAAAACCTTCTTCGCCATGCTGATCAGCATCTGGGCCTATGCCATGTTCTGGGGCTGGCCGTTTGCGGCCGGTTTCGTCGGGCTGTTATTTGTCCACGAGATGGGGCATGTGGTTGCGCTGCGGATGCTGGGGATCAAGGCGACGGCGCCGATGTTCATCCCGTTTCTGGGGGCCTATATCGGCATGAAGCAGCTGCCGGAAAACGCCTTTGCCGAAGCGGTGATGGCCTATGGCGGCCCGCTGCTCGGCACCCTCGGGGCGATCGGCTGCGCCGGGGCCGGGCTGCTGACCGGCAATCCCTTCTGGTACGCCCTGGCGATGTCGGGATTTCTGCTCAACCTGTTCAACCTGCTGCCGATCTCCCCCCTCGACGGCGGGCGGATCATCGGCGTGCTCAGCCCCAAACTGTGGATCGTCGGGCTGGTCGGGGCGATCGCGCTGTTCTACCTGACCTGGTCGCCGATCATTGCCCTGGTGATTATCATGGGCAGTCTGCAGATTTATTCGTCGCGCAAGCGCTCCGCGGCCGAAAAGGCCCGTTACTATGCGGTGACTCCGGGCCGGCGGATCGGCATGGGCCTGGCCTTCCTGGCCCTGCTGGCGGTGACCTCGTTCGGCATGCTGGCGATGCAGGTCCCGCTCCATGAGTTCGAAAAGTCGGGCCTGTCGGCACGCGAGCTGCCGCAGAGCGACGAGCCGCGGGTCCGGGTCCGCCAGTTCTGAATGCTCCATCGCAGGGGCGGCAGAGGCGGCAGCGCGTCAGGCCGTGGCGAATTTTTTGGCCAGTTCGTTGTCGATCAGGTAGATGCAGGCCTCGCGCGCTCCCAGTTTGGAATAGTTGAACTTGGTGCAGAGATTTTCTATCAGGTAACTGACGTCCTCCCTGATCCGCCGATCGTAGGTCTTGAAATCCTCGTTGCCGAAGTCCTTGATCGCCCGCCGGAAGTTCTCGTTCTCCAGGAACGGGTCGAGCACCTTCTCCTTGATGCGATAGACGTAGCGGTCGTGGAGCGACCGGTAGAGGCCGGTCGCGGTGATCGGTTTTTCCTCCATCAGCAATTCCTGGGTCAGGGTGCGTGAGGTGTATTCCTTCTGCACCCCCTGGCGGAATTGCAGGCGCTGCTCGCGATCGGCCCCCGCACTGATCAGCCGGTTCTCGATCAAAACCAGCAAGTCCTCGCTGATGGTCAGCTTGTCGCCGGTAAAGGTGCAGGTTGCGGTACTCCCCAGCTCGAAATTGACGGCGAACAGATAGTTCTGGATATCCCGGGCGATCTGCTCTTCGTTGTAGTAGTACAGCGACTCCTTGATCTCCTGCAGGATGGTGTAGTCGTACATGTGCAGCAGCGAATCGAGGAACCCGTCGGGGATCATGTCCTTCCATTCCTGGTGCTGCTTGGTAAAAAAACGGCAGAGGGTGGTCATGTCGATCAGCGAGCCTTCTCTGGCGTAGGTGGAGAAAAACTCGCTGAAGATCTTGATCGAATCGCGTCCGGAAAAGCCGCCGGCCCCCTCTTTTTCCGATTCACCGATGATCCGCTGCCGGCGCTTGGCGGTCAGCCCCTTGCGATCCTCCTCGCTCAGCCAGTCCGGGATGTTGCCGGTGTAGATCTCCATCTTCAGCAGCTGCAGGTTGCGGTCGCAGTAGCTGCTGTACTTGTCCGGCGGGCCGATCCATTCCTTCATCGCCGGGGATTCCTGATTGAGCCGGGTGGAGATGATCACCCGGGCGAAGTTGTGCAGCACCCGCGGCAGGAACCGGTTTTCGATATGCCGGCCGAAGGTGTTGCGGTAGATCGCCACTTCGGTGCGCAGATCGAGGACGTAGGGGATGTTGATGTACTCGATGCGGTCGGAAAACGAGGGGAAATCGACGATGTTCGCCTGGTCCTCGGGATTCATCAGGGCCAGCAGCAGGGAATTGACGTTCTCCTCGATATCCTCGACCTTGTGCAGCCCTTCGCTGATGATATTGTGCAGTTCCATCAGCCGCTCGACGTTGTGCCCCTTGATATCCATCAGGGCATAGATGCCGTTATTGGTTTTGGCAAAGTTGGAATAGATGTAGCGCACCTGCTTGCTGTCGCGCAGCAGCGCGTTGATCCGATTCTGCAGCAGCTCGTTGACCAGCACGTTCTGCTTGACGATCCGGTCGCCCGGATTGTAAACGCTGATCCCTTCCCCCAGCCGGCGGCTGAAGCGATAGGGGCGTGCATGGAGCATCTGCAAAACCTTGGTCGGACTTTTCAGGCGGCGCAGCAGGGCACTGTAGATTGAACTGCAGATGGTGCAGGGCCGGTTGCTGAAAACCCAGTCGTACTGCTTCTCGGTGAACAGCTTCCACTTGGCCTCGTCGTTCTTGAACAGATCGTCGAAGAAGGAGCGACGATCTTCCCGGGGGATCATCAGGATCGGGTTGTCATGGCTGGGGCAGGCGGCCTCGATATATTCGTCTCCCGTGTTGAGCAGCTCATGGGCTTCGATGAGGTCGCTCTGGCGCAGCTCGTATTCGTCGAGCAGGGTCGACAGTTTGCTGAGAAAATCGCCGGTCTCATGCGCCGAGGGGCTGCCCAGGATCTTCCGGTCGAGCCGCCAGACGGTCTCGAAGGTGAAGCCGGACTCGGTGTTGGCGTACTGCTCGAACTTCATCAGCAGGTTGTCGAGAAAGGTGCTCTTGCCGCAGCCGTGCGGGCCGAGGAAGATGTAGATCTTGTTCTGCTGGGAACCGTGCCGGAAATTCTCGGCCAGACTGACCAGCCGGTTGGCGAACAGCCGGTCGGCGAAGAACGGATGGTCGGAACCCTCGACAAACAGCCTGCGGGTATTGTAGTCGACATAGTGGATCGATTCGGGATCGCCGGCGTATTCATCCACGCCGGGGTCGACATAGTCCTCGATCATGTCGTGAAAAACCTGGAAGACATTGCGGATGGCTCTGCCCGGATTTTTCGTGACCTGGTCAAGATAGTCGACGAAGCTGATCGGCTCGCCCAGTTCCCGGTCCCGCTGGGTGCGATCGAAATGCTGCATCGCTTTATCGATGTTGGAGGGCTCTTTCATTGCGGTCCCTATAGCGTCTTCCTGGTCAGCTTGCGTTGCTCCATCCGGTAGACGACCCGCTGCCAGACCAGCTCGGGCGGCTTGTCCTCGTCTTCCGGCTTGCCCTTGATCTCCGCTTCACTGGTCTCCAGTTCCACCGGTTTGCCCCAGAGATACTCGATCCCCAGCATGGTGTTGGCGATATACTCGGCGACCAGCGGTTTCCCTTCGATCCGGTGGTTCAGGTAGAGGCTGCCGTCGGTCGATTTCTCTTCATCGATCTCGATGCGCGGCGGGTGGTAGAGGGTGTCGAACAGCATCTGCCGATAATCCCGCGCCTTGCGACTCTTGACATAGTACTGCCAGACCATCCGCTCCCGGTTGAGCTTGCGATCGACCACGAACAACTGATTGCGGTCGATGAAATCCTGGTCGACAAAGCTGTTGATCAGGGTGAAATCGCTGAAATTTTCCCGCACCTTGAAGATGAACTCGCGTCCCGTTCCGGTCTGTTTGTCGAAACTCCGGCGCTCCTCGATGCCGCGCAGTTTGCGGAAATCCAGGGAGTAGCGCCCCTTGTCGGCCAGCTCTTCCAGAAAATAGAAGAGCCGCATCCCCAGCGCGTAGGGGTTGAGACCGACCCGCGGCATGGCCGTGACCCCGGCATTGACCCGGGCGAAATCGACCTCGTGGCCGCGAATCCGCTCGTCCTGCAGATAGAGGGTCTCATGCCAGTAGCTGGCCCAGCCTTCGTTCATGATCTTGGTGCGGATCTGCGGCTGGAAGTAGACGGAGGTGGAGCGGATGATCTGCAGCACCGACTTCATCCATTTGTTCTGGTCCTGATTGAGAAATTCGGAATGTTCCAGCAGGTACTGCAAAAGATCCAGGGACGGTTCGCGCCGCTGTTTCAGGTGTTTTTCGTAGGCCGCCTCGAATTCCGGATACTTCTTGACCACCTCGGCGAAGAAGGCCTGTTCCCCCAGCTCCCCGTGCTGCCGGTTGCTTTCGTTGAAGGCTTCGACCTGGCGGATGTAGCCGCTGGTGCTGACCGCATGCAGCTGCTGCAGAAAGATGTCGAAATAGAAGTCGATACGGCCGGAATAGCCGCTGCCGGCGCGGTTGATCCGTGAGAGTTCGCCGTGGTAGCCGACCAGGTTGTCGATGCCGCGGGCGAATTCGATCAGGTAATCGACCCAGCGGTTGTGTTCCGAGCGCAGCCGCGCGATCAGCCGCTTGTCGGCCAGGGCCTGGCCGGTCAGGTCGTAATCCCAGGTATGGCGGAAATAAAGGTTGTTCTGGAAAAAATCGATATGGGCCAGCACGTGATAGAAAATCATCACGTTGAGCCAGTCGGGGTTGTTGTCGTTGTAGAAGGAGATCGCCGGCCGGGTGTTGATCACCGTTTCGTAGGGGTTGCTCGGGTAGAGCTCGTACTTGCCCCGTTCCCGCATGACCTCCACATCGTGAACCCAGTAGTCGTAGAGGGTGGGGATCATGTTCTTCGGCCCCAGTTCAAGCAGGTCGCGGTTGGTGACGATATACTCCAGGGTCTCGTCCTGAAAACGCAGACCCGCGTCCCGCGCCCGCTCCTTGCAGCCCTCCATGATCCGTTTGGTTTTCTGGTCGATCAGTTCCATTTGCAGGCCCGTTCGATGTTCGATGTTCGAGGTTCGTTGTTCGATGTTCGATGTTCGATGTTCGCTGTTCAGGGTCCGGATTCAGGTTGGTGCCCGGCAACTACGAACCCGGAACCTGGAACGTCGAACGTCGAACGTCATTATTCCGAAATCAGCTTCTTGATCCCCTCGATCAGGCGTTCCTCCGATTCGTCTTCGCGCATGCTGTCGAGCCGCAGCAGCTCGGGGGCCTGTTCCAGCAGGCCCGATTTTTTCAGGTACGTCTGCACCTCGGTGGTGCCGCCGCTGTAACTGTGCTCGGCGATGGTGATGCCGATACGGCTGGCGTAAGCCAGCATCTTTTTCAGCTCCGGAATGGTTTCGCGGCCTTCCCGATCCCAGTCGTCGCCGTCGGTGCCGTGAAAGATGTAGATATTGTAGTCCCGGGCCAGGTTCTCCTCGGTGACGATCTCGTTGACCCGGCGGTAGGCCGCGACGACCTGGGTGCCCCCCGCCACCCTGGAGTTGTAGTAGGTGTAGAAGTCCTCGACCTCGTTGGCCTCGGTATCGTGCAGGATGAAACGGGTCTCGATATGACCGCCGTACTGGTAGAGCAGCCAGCTGTAGATCAGCACATGCTGGGTGACGATCAGTTCCGTCGCCTTGCCGGCCATCGAGCCGGAATAGTCGCGGACGAAAAAGACCACGGCCTGCGATTCATACTCCTTCTCCCTGGACAGAATGCGGTAAATCTTGTCGCTGGGGGCGATAAGGAAATCGGTCGGGTCGATGGCGGTCACGTCGGGCACCCGGCCCAGGGCGATATTGGTCTTCAGGATCTGGCGCAGGGTCGCCTTCTTGTCGAGAACCTGGCCGAAGCCGCGGTTCTTGTCGGTCAGGTCGTAGGTGTAGCGGGTCAGGGAGCGTTTCTTGCCCTTTTCCTTGAGGTTGGGCAGCTCGAACTTTTCAGTCAGGATCCGTCCCAGGTCGTAGGCGCTCGATTCCACTTCATGGGCCTCGCCCCGCCCCTGACCGGGACCCGCCCCTTCTCCTTCCCCCGCGCCGTCGGTGTGGACCGGTTGTTCGCCGATCACCTGCCCCTCTTCGCCGTCTCCCGACCCGCCGCCGCTGCCGGCCCCTTCCCGCGGTTGCAGAACGCGGGTGTCGTGGATGAATTTCTCTTCCACCGTGGTCGGCACCACCACCACCTTGTCCTTTTCGCCGCGGCCCGGCTTGACCAGTCGGCCGATCCTGATCTTGCGCGGAAAACCGTCTTTTTCGCGCAGCCGGTCCCGTTCCAGCAGCTCGTCAATAGTGCGGATATGCATGGTATAGCCGACGGTCGGACGGCCCTGGTCCTGCATGGCGGCCAGGTCGCCGTGACCGTAGAGGTCGTTCAGCGGCGGCAGGCGGACGGGCGGTTCCGGGGGGCGGTGCGCGGCAGCGGCGGCAGGCTGCGGGTTGCGTTGTTTGCTGCGCTTGCGAGCCATAGGCGATTCCTGTGTCGGCTAGCTTTCGTCCTCCTGGGTGCAGAAGTATTCGATGGTCTTCTGCGCGCAGGTGGTGCAGTAGCCGAGCTGTTTGAGCATGGTGTCGATCATCCGGTCGTAGAGCTTCTGGTTTTCCTCGTTGGTCCGGTTGGCCAGCGCCCCGACCAGCGATCCGGCCCCGGCAATGTCCGACTTGAGGCGCACATCGGTGACCGCCTTGACCAGTTCCAGGTTGTCCATGAAATCGTAATCGGTGTGAACCGAGATCTTCTGGCCGTAGATCTTGCGGATCGTGGTGCGGAAGGTCTCCCGCTGCTCTTCGGTTTTCAGGCCCAGACGTTCCTCGACGCTCTGGATGAAGCGCTGGTCGATCTTCAGTGCCCTGAGCTCTCCGGTTTGCGGATCCTTGTATTTCCACATCTTGTCGGGACCCAGGTTCTCCGCATCGATCCCGATAATCATGTTGACGTAGTTCATCACGTCCTTGCGGATCGCCTGCGGCTCGTCCATGTAGGCGTTGAACATCTCGGTCATGATCCGTTCGCGGTAGAGGCTTTTGGACAGTTTCAGGTCTTCCAGGTACTTGGCCCGGTCGTTGGCGTCGGAAACATAATCCAGAATGATCCGCTCCATGGCGGTGAAAATGTCGTTGGCGACCATGCAGCGCCCCTCGTTGGTCTCGCTGCTCTCCACGATCAGCTGCACCGCGCGTCCCAGGTTGCGCTGACCCAGCCCCTTCTGGCCGAAGCGTTTGGTGATGTCCGGCTCCTGGTTGAGGATGTCGATCACCTCGGTCAGGGTCTTGATGCTTTTCTCGCCGGCCACCTCCCCGGCGGCCAGCTTCATGGTTTCAATCGGCGTCAGTTTTTCCGAACGGGGCAGGCGGGTCAGCACCGTCGCCACCGAGGCCGCATAGTTGAGGTTCGGGTCCTGATGCAACACCTGGTGGTCGAGCGTGGTTTTGGTCTCGCTGCCGATGGCGTAGGCGGTCAGTTCCTTCTGCATCAGGTAGTTGGTGTTGTGGGAAACGTAACAGATCCGGCAGCGGTCGATGATCGGCGCTTCCTCCTTTTCCGACAGGAAACGGTTGAATTCCGAGTTGTTGCTGGTGGCGATGATCAGGGTATCGATCGGCCACTTGTAGCCGTCGATCTCGATCAGCCGGTTCTGGATCACCCCCAGGTAGACCTGCACCAGATCCTTCTTGTTCTTGTA
>DASWJX010000174.1:0-3792 GCA_036396915.1 Geopsychrobacteraceae bacterium
AACAGGGGTGGATAGTGGCAAACCAAAAATCTTTTCCACCACACGTTCGCTTCGCTTACTAGAGCCACAGCCAGAAGTAGGCGCCTAGAGGCGAGGGCACAGAGAAATTCAATACATACAGCAGGTTTTCTCTGTGTACTCTGTGTCTCTGTGGTGAAGGCCCTGATCCTGAATCAACAATTTGAGTGAAGTGGATAACCGGGCCAGTTTTTTTCCGCGGATACAACCTGATACGTTCCGACAGGTCAAAATCTTCCGCTCAGCCCTTGAACATTCTGCTCAGTAACGATTTTTTACCCCGGGGATCGTCTTCCACGGAACCGTAATAGCCGTAGCCGTACTGGCCGCGATAGGACCCGTAATATTCGTATACCTTGCCGTCTTTGTCATTCAGAACAAACCCGGCGGCCGGAGCATGGGCTTCCTCAAGCAGTTCCGCCAGCCGTTGAGCGGCTTTGATCTTCACTCCCCCCGCCTCCAGCACAACCACGACCACATCACTGAGGGTGGTCAGGATGGAGGAGTCGGTCACCGCCAGCATCGGCGGCGCATCCAGGACGATGGTGTCGTAGTCCTTGCGCAGTTCCTGCAGCAGCTCGCGCAGCACGCTGCCGCCGAGCAGTTCCGCCGGATTGGGCGGCGTGGTTCCGGCACTGATGAAGTCCAGTTTATGGATGCCGGTCTTGTGAATCACCTGGTCAACGGTGACATCTCCGACCAGCAGCTCGGTCAAACCGGGCGTTTTGGCTTGCTCGAAGATGGTGTGCAGGGTGGGCCGACGCAGATCGCAGCCGATCAGCAGCACCCGGGCGCCGGTCTGGGCGAGGGTTTCCGCGAGGTTGGCGGAAACCGTCGTTTTCCCTTCGCCGGGGAAGGTACTGGTGATCAGCAGTACCGTGTTGTCACGATTGACGCAGGAAAAATGCAGACTGGTGCGCAAACTGCGGAAGGCTTCGGCGGCGGGGGAACGGGGATCCCGGTAGGTGACCAGGGTTCTCTGCAGCAGCTGGCCGTCCGCATCCTGTTTGTCCGCGGCCGGCGCGATATGCGGGATAACCGACAGCACCGGAAGACCGAGAATCCGCTTGGCGGTGTCGGCGTCCTTGATGGTGTCGTCGAGGTATTCCTGAAAAAAGGCCAGGCCGACGCCGAGCATCAGACCGACGATCAGGCCCAGCAGCAGGTTCTTCTTCTTGTTCGGCTTGACCGGCCGCTGCGGGGTGATGGCCGGGTCGATGACGCTGATATTGCTGATGGTCGCCGCTCTGGCGATACGTGCCTCTTCATGTTTCTGCAACAAAAAGGTGTAGATATCGGCGTTGACGGTGGCCAGCCGGGTCAGGCGGGCGAGCTGCTGCTCCGCTTTCGGCAGCCGCTTGAGGCCGGTCTCATAACGGCTCATGTCGGCGGAGAGGGTTTCTAGACGCACCGTCAGGCTCCGGCGGGTGCTGTCGTAGGTGGCCAGCAGCTTGCTTTGGGTCTGGCGGAGCTGATCGCGCAGCGCCCGGGCGGACGGGTGAGCCTCGGTGACTTCAACCATCAGGCCCCGTTTCGCGATCTCCAGTTCGGCCAGTTTCTGCGACAGCGCGGCGACCACCGGATCGTCGAGCAGCACCGATGGCGCATAGCCCTGCCCCTGCGCGATGGCCTGGCGCAGGGTCTCCAGGGCAAAATCGACCTGTCGCCGGCGCAGGGAGACGGCGCTGCGTTCCTTTTCCACCGCGGTCAACTGTTCGATCAGGGCTTCCGCTTCGGTGTCGAGGCGGACAATCCCGGTATCGCGCTTGAACGTTTCCAAGCTCTGTTCGGCCGAGTCGAGAAAGGTCCGGACCTCCGCCAGCTGCTGTTCGATGAATTCGACCGATTTGCGCGCTTCCTCGGTTTTCATCGAAATGGACCGTTCCAGATAGACGGCGGCCAGCATGTTGACCAGATCGCGGCCGCGGACCGGATCGATGTCCCGATAGGCGACCCGGATGATATTGGTCCCCTTGCCGACCTCGGAGGCATGAATGGTATCCCGGATACCCTGTACCACCTGGGCAAAGGTCAGCTGCGCCAGGGTGAAGCTGTCCCCTTGCTGTCCCTGCAGCTGATCCAGCACCAGGGTCAGCTCCTGCTGCTGGAAACGCACGCCGCTCCTGCCTTCGCCGACCAGCTGTTTCCGGGCGTCGAAGACCTGATAGCTGTCGGGTCCGGTCAGCATCACTTTATATTCCGGCTGCTCCGCCGTGGAGACAAATTCGAGAAGCTCGAACTGCAGACCTTCGCTCTTGTTGTCGATCAGCCAGTCCAGTTTCAGCCGGCGGACCACCGCTTCAGCATTGGTCCGCGATTTGAGGATCTCGATCTCGGTCTCCACCGGATTCTGCTCGGTCAGGCCGAGCCCGTCCAGCACCCCGTTGCCGCGCACTTTTTCATCACGTACATGCAGGGTGGTCGACACCTCGTAGACCGGCTTCATCGTCAGCGTGTAGAGCGCAACGAACATCACGACCAGCAAAAAGGAGGCAAGCACCGTTTTCCGCCGGCGGTAGAGGACATTCAGATAATCCTGCAGATGGACTTCCTCGGCCGCTTCAAAGTGTGGTTGATGTGATGGCCTGGTCGGCGCTTGATCATTCATTAACAGGTCCTGTAATCCGGTTAGCTACTATCGGGGTTGACGTTGCCGCTGACCGTTTCGTCAGTCGTCCTTGAGGAATTTGACCTGCACGAAGGGTTGCAGAATCGCACTGACGGTCTGCAGGGAGGGAAGCATTTCTCTGAGAGCCTGATTCCAGTTGCCGACGGCACTGCGCGGTACGTAGACGATATCCCCTTCCATCAAGGGATAGGGCATCACCTCGCCGCGCAGCACCCGTTCCAGATCGAGCACGATCAGCTCTCCGCGGGTGGCCGAATAGGAACGGATGATCCGCAGCTGGTTTTCGTTGTCGCCTGCTCCGTCGATACCGGCGGCCGAGAGCGCCTGGGCAAGGGACAGGCGGCCATTGGGCATGGGGACGGCACCGGGCTTTTGCACCGCGCCGAAGACAAAAACATTCTGGTTCCTGTCGTCCGGCACATAGAGGGTATCGCCCGGCCGCAGCCAGCGGTTCTGCTCGGTGGCGCCCAGTCGCAGCAGCCGATAGATGTCGACCGGCAGGGTCCGGCCGTCGCGCACCAGGCGGGCGCTGCGCAGGTTGGCGGTTTCGAGCATCCCGCCGCCGAGCGCCAGGCCCTGCAGCAGGGTCAGCGGCCGATCCATGTAATAGGTTCCGGCACTGCGGAACTGACCGATCAGGTAGAGCGGCTGACTTTTATATTCGGCAACCTCGACCACCACCCAGGGATCGTTCAAATAGCGGGCGAATTGCTCGCCCAGCAGCACCTGGACCTGGTTCACGGTCAGGCCCGCCACCGGGACGCTGCCGATCATCGGCAGATGCAGTTGTCCCGCGCCGTCGATCCGGCTGCCCTGTCCGGGGGGGCTGCCGAGTTCCGGTCGACCGGAAATATTGACAAACAGCACGTCGCCGGGACCCAGCCGGTAATCGACCGCCGGCGCTGCCTCGACACTATCGACCGGAACCACCACCTCTTGCGTCTCAAGCACCGGCGAACCGTTGATCGCTCGGATGGTGCCGGCCGGCAGGTCGGTGTAGGACGCACAACCGGCCAGCAGCAGGACGCCGGCAAAACACAAGGATATTATTCTGAGCATAAGTTCAATCCTGAAAACCAGAGAAGGCAGATATCGCTGCCGCGTTGCGGAAAAGGCTCATCAATCGGCAGCCCGGCCGGGGATCG
>DASWJX010000175.1:0-12944 GCA_036396915.1 Geopsychrobacteraceae bacterium
TCTGTCGGGGGTCCATTGTTGAAAAATCTGGATTCCCGATTAAACCCTCGGGAATGACGATCTTTTTCAACACGCTGAATAGTTACAAAAAAGCATGAAAGAAGCTAAGAATTCTTAGCGCCTTTGCGGCTTTGCGTGAAATCGCTTTTGAAGCAGGCGCCCGGCGCTACTGTTTCCGGTAATCGACCGGCTGTTTCCGGTCGTAGTTGTACATCCGGTGACACCCTGGCGTGCAGCTGCCGCCGGTTTCGGTCTGTTCGTAGCGGGTCGGGATCGCCCATTCGCCGAACGACGCCCCCTTTTCGTTGATCAGCGCCGGCAATTTGCTGATGTGCGGATCGTGGCAGGCGCGGCAGGTTCGCCCCTTTCTGCTGCTGACCACATGGGTATAGTGCAGATTCTGCTTGCCGTTGCGGAACTTGGTATAGATCGAGGTCTCTTCAAAGCGCAGCAGGTTCTTGTCATGGCATGTCAGGCAGAAGTCGTAGGCCCCGTCCTTGTAGGGCGCGTAGAAGGCCTCCGGATAATTGCCCTCCAGCAGTTTCGGATAATCGGAGCCGTGCGGGTTGTGGCAGGACGCGCATTCGCCGTCCCTGATCGGCCCATGCACGTTTTCATTGGCCGAAAGGTCGCCCTCCAGTCCGGTCAGACCGTCCGGCCGCGATTTCGGATCCCTTCTGTGGCAGTCCAGACAGAGCTCCTTCTGCTCGGTGGGCAGCAGCCCCTTCCTTGCCGAATAATGGGTCGAGTGGCACTGGCCGCAGCCCTTTTCGCCCTGCAGTGCCCGATGTTTGTAGTCGGACTTTTTCGCCCGGGTGCCGACCTCCTCATGGCAGGTCACGCAAAGGTCCGGCATTCTTTCCTTGAGCAGGTAGAGATGCTGACTCTGGTGCGGCCGGTGGCAGGAGGTGCAGGATTCGTACATGACCGGCGGATGAACAACCGGTGCGGAATTGAGCCCGGCGGCAAAGCTTTCGTGGCAGCCGAGGCAGAGTTCGGTCGACGGTTTGCGCAGGCCGAACGGCTGGTCGGACTGATGCGGATCGTGACAGACGGTGCAGGCGCCGACCGCAACCGGGCCGTGGACATGGGCCTGCTCGGGCTCGAAGCCGTCATGGCAGGTCAGGCACAGGGTGCGCAGGCCGTCGCCGCGGATCGATGTTTTTGCGGTATAGCCGTGCGGGTGATGACAGGAGGAGCAGGCGCCGTCGGCGACCGGGGGGTGGATGTGCTTTTTGTCGAAGGCCGGCTCGTGACACTGGCTGCAGAGCTCGGCCTGTTCGGCAATCAGGCGGAAGCTCGCCCCGGAAGCGAGCGGATGTTCCTGCGCCTGCCGTTCATGACAGCTGTCGCACTCCTGATCCCAGCCGGAAAAATGCGGCTCGGTGATCGCGGACAGCGCGGGATGACAGGTGGCCGTGACACAGGATTGCGCCTGCGCCGCTGCGGCGCAGAGCAGCAGCAGCGCCAGGGCGGCGAAAAGAGAGCGACCGTGCAGGTATCGTGATGTCATTGGTCTTCCGGGGGTTGCTGGTGGAAAAAAGAAGTTCGACGGCGCATCAGGCGTGCGCCTGTTGGTCGTCATTAGCGTCTTTGCCGAAGCCGGCCAGTTTGTATTTCTTGATCCGGTAGCGGATGGTGTCCCGACTGATGCCCAGGTGTTTCGCCGCATCGGTCTGGTTGCCCTGGTACTGAACCAGGGCCTGAACGATGAGTTCTTTCTCCAGCTCGTCCATCGACATGCCGGAGATCGGCAGACTGGCGTAGCGCCGCCCCCCCTCTTCCGGCGGCGCGGCGGAAACCGCTCCGTTCGGCTGCAGCGAGGGAGTCTGCAGGCCGCGCCCGGAGGTCCGGGCGTCTTCACAGCCCGGACAGCGCGGACTGAGGACCCTGCCGTTTTCCAGCATGATGGCGCGTTCGATGGTGTTGCGCAGCTCCCGGACATTGCCCGGCCAGTCGTAATCCACCAGACAGTGCATGCCCTTGGCCGACACCGATTCGATCTTGCGGCCGTATTCCCGGTTGAGGATCGCCACGAAATACTGGACCAGATTGGGGATGTCTTCCTTGCGCTCGCGCAGCGGCGGCAGATGCATCACCATCACGTTGAGGCGGAAAAACAGGTCGCCGCGGAACAGTCCGTCCTCGACCATCTGCGCCAGATTCCGGTTGGTGGCGGCGATAATCCGCACATCGGTTTCCAGCTCTTCTTTGCCGCCCAGGCGCCGGAAGCGCTTGGACTCTATGACCTTGAGCAGCTTGCCCTGCATCGACAGCGGCAGATCGCCGATTTCATCGAGGAAGACGGTGCCCTTGTCGGCATTTTCAAAGATCCCCTTCTCCTCGCTCGAAGCATCGGTGTAGGCCCCCTTCTGGTGCCCGAACAGTTCGTTTTCCAGCAGGTTTTCCGGGATCGCCGCGCAATTCAGCTCGATGAACGGCGCCTTGGCTCGGGCACTGTGCTGATTGATGGCTTCGGCGACCAGCTCTTTGCCGGTCCCGCTTTCACCGAGGAGCAGAACGGTCTTGCAGTCGCTCTCCGCGCACAACCGGATATTCTTGAAGACTTCAATCATCTTGGGAGAATTGCCGACCATCTGGTTCAGCTCGAAGCGGTCGTCCAGCCCCTGGTCGAAGCCGTCGGGTTCCTGGATCAACGCCTTCTTGTCAAAGGCCTTGGCGATGGTATGCTCGACCAGCTCCAGCTTGAACGGCTTGCCGATGTAGTCTTCCGCGCCGTACTTGAAGGCCTGCACCACATAATCGGACTGGGCGTTGGCGGTGATCATCAGGATGATCAGCTCATCGTTTTTCTGTTTGAATTCATTGAGCAGGTCGATGCCGACGGCATCCGGCAGCCAGATGTCCAGAAGGATCATGTGCGGGTTGAACGATGCCACCTTTTCCCGGGCTTCCGCCCCGGAGCCGGCGACCTCCGCCAGGTAGCCGTTTTTCTCCAGCATGCGCGACAAGGACCAGCGAATCAGCTTTTCGTCATCAACAACCAGTACCCTTTTTTGAGCCATCGACCTACCTCGTTTCCATTCGGAGCCCGGGAGGGGCACTACCTCAAAACGTGTCGGACCGCGCACAGCGGCAGCGGACCGGGCGGAGCGTTGCCGGATGCCGCCGGAGCGTGGTCTTTTTTACCATTTTTTTTAGAAATTGGCAAAGCCAGAACTACGCAAATTCCATGGATAATCGACAAAACCGGGCACCGCGTTCATTCCGCAACCGCCCTTTGCGCCGCCTGCGTTCCGGCCAGATACCCCGTCGACCAGCACACCTGCAGATTGAAGCCGCCGGTCGGGCCGTCGAGATCGACCACTTCACCGGCGAAAAAAAGATTTTCGATCTTTTTCGAACGCATGGTGCGCATGTCGATATCCTTGAGCGCAACGCCGCCCGCCGTCACAATCGCCTTGTCGAAGCCGCCGCAACCGGCCACCCGCATCTCCAGCCCCTTGAACAGCAGCAGCAGCCGTTTGCGTTCGTCTTTCGAGACCGTGTGGCATTTCTTGTACGGGTCGATGCCGGACAGGCGGATAAACAGCGGGATCATATCTCCGGGCAGCAGTCCGGCGAGCGCATTGCGAAAGTCCTTGTTGCTGTGCTCCGCCAGCTCCCGCTGCAAGCGCCGGTCGAAGGTTTGCATCTCGACGGCCGGTTTCAGATCGAGCAGCAGAGTGACCTCGCCGTCCCGCAACGCGGACCGGACCGCGCCGCTCAGATCGAGGATGATCGGCCCGCCGATGCCGTTGCGGGTAAAAAAGGCCTCGCCGAAGCGCTCGGCACGCGTGCGGCCATGCTGTCTGACGGCGATCCGCACATGCTTGAGATTGAAGTCACAGAGCTCGGCCGTCCAGTCTTCGGCCAGCCGCAGCGGCACCAGCGATGGTTCCGGCTCAATCACTGCGTGCCCCTGCTGTTTCGCCCAGCGGTAGCCGTCTCCGCTGCAGCCGGTCTGCGGATAGGAGAGCCCGCCGGTGGCAATAATGACGGTTTTCGCGAAAAACTCCCCCCGCCCGCTCTGCACCGAAGAGATCCGCCCGGCGTCGCAGCGCAGGCCCCTGACCGGACAATCGGTCAGCAGTTCCGCCCCGGCGTCGCGCACGAAGGCGACCAGCGTTTTCTGCACGTCGGCCGCATCCCCCCTGGCGGGGAAAATCCGGCCGCCGCGCTCGACCTTCAACGGCAGACCGTGCTGCTCGAAAAAATCGACAACCTCGGCGACTCCGAAACGGTGAAGCGCGCTCAGAAAGGCCTTGCCGTTGCGGCCGAAATGTTCCGAAAAACGCCGCTGGTCCGGTTCGCTGTTGGTGACATTGCAGCGGCCCTTGCCGGTGAGCAGAATCTTGGCGCCGCACTGGCGGTTCTTTTCCAGCAGCAGCACCCGCGCGCCGGCACGGGCGGCAAAACCGGCGGCGAACATCCCGGCGGGGCCGGCGCCGACCACGATCACATCGTAAGCTTCTTGCATAGCTCCATCTCTTCCACGAAAAAAAGTCTCGGTCCAGCCGCACATTATCGACCCTGGCGGAAGCATTGTCCATGACCGATTTTTGCGGGGATGCGAAGCGACCTTTTTTGCCTGTGCCGCTGCTCGTCCCCGGTATCCCGCCAAGACCGCCTTTGGCTTGTCCGACAACACCTTGTGTGCTCAGTGGCTCAGTGGTTCGATGCTTTTCAGGGGTTTCAGGCTTTACAGTCAAAAGCGATTCACCACTGAGACACTGAGATCACTGAGAACTGCCAATTCTTTATGGTCTTAAACCCCGAGCCTTTTGGTTTTCCTCAGTGTCCTCAGTGGCTCAGTGGTTCGATGCTTTTCAGGGTTTCCAGGCTTTAGCCACGGACCCACACGGACAAGGGCGGACGAGAGGCCAAATCAAAAGCTTTTCAGGATCAGCATCAAGGAAATTGAATTTGTCCGAATTTGTCCGTGTGGGTCCGTGGCAAAAAGCAAAAAGATTTGCATTGCCTTTGACGTAGAACTTAAACCTTTTACAGAGATGGACGGTGATAAACCGGGTTCAAGCCCTTGATCTATCCCCTGTATCCCTGTATCCCCGCCATCCCTGTTGAAATGATTTTGCCGACCTTGCCTTGCCCCGGCCCGCGGAGCCAATTGCTTGACAAGCGCTTTCAAATTCAGCACTCTACAGCCTCGACAAGACAGGCAGAGACCGGTAATCAAGACCATTCAAACCATAAGGAGCAAGCCGATGAGCGCAACCAACCCGATCGTTCTCTTGCAGACCAGCAAGGGCGACATCACCATCGAACTGGACGCGGAGAACGCCCCGATTTCCACGGAAAATTTTCTGAGCTATGTCCGCGACCAGGCGTATGACGGCACCGTTTTCCACCGGGTGATTCCGGGCTTCATGATCCAGGGCGGCGGTTTTACCGCCGACATGAAGCAGAAAGCCACCAGGGGCGAGATCAAGAACGAGGCCGCCAACGGCCTGAAGAACCTGCGCGGCACCCTGGCCATGGCCCGCACCCAGGTGGTCGACAGCGCGACCTGCCAGTTCTTCATCAACCTGAGCGACAACGATTTTCTCGATCACAAGGGGACGGCGCCCCACAGCTACGGCTACGCCGTCTTCGCCAAGGTCACGGAAGGCATGGAGGTGGTCGATGCCATCGCCAAAGTTGCCACCGGCAACAGCGGCATGCACCAGGATGTGCCGACGGAAGCGGTGCTCATCGAAAAGGCGACGGTCCAGCCCTGAATCCGGGTTTTCCTTCGCTCGGCAACGACAAGGGCCGCTCCCGACCGGAGCGGCCCTTGTCGTTGCCGGCACTGATGACAGCGGGAAACGGGCCGTGCTATATGATTAGAAGCACTCGCAAAAACTTAAGAGTTGAGCCATGGATATTCTGACCCTCTTCGGCCTGGCCGTTGCTCTGGCGATGGATGCCTTTGCCGTCGCCCTCGGCGGCAGCCTCTATCTGCCGCGACTGACCGGTCGCCATCTGTTCCGCTTCGGCTTTCATTTCGGCCTGTTCCAGGCGCTGATGCCGATTATCGGCTGGCTGGCCGGGCTGAGCATCCGCCGCTATATCGAAGCCTTCGATCACTGGCTGGCGTTTGCGCTGCTGGCCTTGGTCGGCGGCAAGATGCTCTGGGAAGCACGTCATCACGACAGCGAAATGCGCTCGGGAAAAGACCCGACCCGCGGCTGGTCGCTGGTGATGCTTTCGGTGGCCACCAGTGTCGATGCCCTGGCGGTGGGTCTGACCCTCTCCATGCTCGGCATCAGCATCTGGACGCCGGCGCTGGTGATCGGTCTGACGGCGGGAATACTGACCCTGGTCGGCATGCTGCTCGGCCGCAGAATCGGTCAGATCTGGGGCAGCCGGGTGGAAATCCTCGGCGGCTTGATTTTGATCGGCATCGGCCTTAAAATCCTGTTGGAACACATTCTGTGATGCTTTCGCAAGAAAGCAAAATCGCAGAGGGCTAAGCCATCATTCTGTGAGCTTGAGAAAACGATGAACAGACACCTGCAACGCCGCTTCCCGGCCGAATGGGAAGAACAGGACGCCGTGCTGCTGGCCTGGCCCCATCACCGCTCGGATTGGGCGACACTGCTGAACGAGGCCGAACGGGTCTACGGCGAGATCATCGCCGCGATCCTGCGCCGGCAGACGGTGATCCTGACCACACCCGACCCCGCCGGCACCCGCGAAACACTCGCCGCGGCGGGCATCGACAGCCCGCGGCTGAAACTGTACCAGCTGCCGAGCAACGACACCTGGGCGCGCGATTTCGGACCGCTCTGCGTCTTCGAGCGGGGCAAACCGCAGCTGCTCGATTTCACCTTCAACGGCTGGGGCAACAAATTTCCGGCCGACCTCGACAACCGGATCAGCGCCGGCCTGCAGCGCCTGGGCGCGTTTGGAGCCACCCCGCTGCGCGAGGAAGAGCTGGTTTTCGAAGGGGGCAGCATCGAAAGCGACGGACAGGGAACCCTGCTGACCACCAGCGACTGCCTGCTGGAGAAAAACCGCAATCCGCGGCTGAACCGGGAGCAACTTGATGCACTGCTGCGCGACAGGTTCGGTGCCCGGCAGGTCCTCTGGCTGGGGGCCGGCCGCCTCACCGGCGATGACACCGACAGCCACATCGACACCCTGGCCCGCTTCGCCCCGGAGCGGACCATCCTCTACCAGGGCTGCGACAACCCGGCCGACGAACACTACCGGCCGCTGCAGGAGATGGCCGCCCAGCTGGGCCGCTTTTGCGATCTGGACGGGCAGCCGTACCGCCTGCGCGAACTGCCCCTGCCGCAACCGATCCTGGCCGAGGAAGGCTACCGGCTGCCGGCCGGCTATGCCAATTTCCTGGTGATCAATGGTGCGGTGCTGGTCCCGACCTATAACGATCCGGCGGACCGGCAGGCGCTGGCGATCATCGGCGCAGCATTTCCGGGACGCGAGATTATCGGTATCGACTGCCGGACCCTGATCCGGCAGCATGGCTCGCTCCACTGTGTCACCATGCAGATCCCGAAAGGAGTTTTGTAGATGAAACAAATCACGGTCGGCCTGATCCAGCAGCAATGCAGCGATCAGTATCAGGAGAACCTGCAGCAGAGTATCAGCGCCGTCCGCCGGGCGGCCCAACAGGGCGCGCAGCTGGCGGTTCTGCAGGAACTGCATGGCAGTCGCTATTTCTGCCAGCAGGAGAATCCCGACTGTTTCGACCTGGCCGAAACCATCCCCGGCCCGAGCAGCGATCGTTTTGCGCAGCTGGCCCGCGAGCTGGACATGGTCCTGGTGCTCTCCCTGTTCGAGCGCCGCGCCGCCGGGCTGCACCACAACACGGCCCTGGTGATCGAGCGGGACGGCACCATCGCCGGCCGCTACCGCAAGATGCACATCCCCGACGATCCGGGCTACTACGAAAAGTTTTATTTCACCCCCGGCGACAACGATTTTCGACCGATCGAAACCTCGCTGGGCAAGCTGGGGCTGATGGTCTGCTGGGATCAATGGTTCCCGGAAGGGGCGCGCCTGATGGCCCTGGCCGGCGCCGACCTGCTGATTTACCCGACGGCAATCGGCTGGGACCCGCGGGACGACCCCGCTGAACGGCAGAGGCAGCAACAGGCCTGGCAGATCGTGCAGCGCGGCCATGCGATCGCCAACGGTCTGCCGCTGATCGCGGTCAACCGGGTCGGTCATGAACCGGATCCGGCAGGCGGGCCGGGGATCGATTTCTGGGGCTGCAGTTTTGCGGCGGGAAGCCAGGGGGAAATCCTGGCCGAGGCGGCGGCGGATCGGCAAGAGGTTCTCGTCGTCGAGCTCGATCTCGACCGCAGCGAGCAGGTCCGGCGCATCTGGCCGTTTCTGCGCGACCGGCGGATCGAGCACTACCGGGATCTGGCGAAACGCTTCCGGGATTGACATAAGGTAACTAGTCGCCACGCTACCAAAGGTGGTTGTCATCCCCGATCGGTTTTGTCGGGGATCCATGCAAGATCTGGATTCCGGCCAAAATCACGCCGGAATGACGCTGCGGGAGTTGCCTTCAGGCGCGATCATTCGCGGCCAAAACCGCTCCCGCATGGGGCTGAACAGTTACGTTCTGGTTATCAAAAAAGAGAGGCAAGCCATTACGCTTGCCTCTCTTTTTTGATTTTTATGTCGGTAAAAATCAGATGCCGGCCCGGGACTTGAGCGATTCGACCCGGTCGGTTCTCTCCCAGGTGAATTCCGGAAGTTCACGACCGAAATGGCCGTAGGCTGCCGTCTTGCGATAGATGGGACGCAGCAGGTCGAGCTGTTCGATAATCGCCGCCGGGCGCATGTCGAATTCCGCGCAGGCCACTTCGGCGATGCGGTCCGACGGAATCCGGCCGGTGCCGAAGGTGTTGATCATGACCGAAACCGGAGCGGCAACCCCGATGGCGTAGGCCAGTTGCACCTCGCACTTGTCGGCCAGTCCGGCGGCGACAATATTCTTGGCCACGTAACGGGCCATGTAGGAGGCGCTGCGATCGACCTTGGAGGGATCCTTGCCGCTGAAGGCGCCGCCGCCGTGCGATCCGTGACCGCCGTAGGTATCGACGATGATCTTGCGACCGGTCAGGCCGCAGTCACCCATCGGGCCGCCGACCACGAAACGCCCGGTCGGGTTGATCAGAAAACGGGTCTTGGCGTCGAGCAGATGGCTCGGCAGCACCGGCTTGATCACCTCTTCGATGATCGCCTCTTCGATCCGGGCATGGGTCACGTCCGGCGTATGCTGGGAGGAGACCACGATGGTGTCGATCCGCACCGGCTGGTCGTCGACGTACTGAATCGAAACCTGCGACTTGCTGTCGGGGCGCAGGAAATCGAGCGTGCCGTCCTTGCGCACCGCAGCCAGCTTCTGGGTCAGCTTATGAGCAAAGGTGATCGGCATCGGCATCAGTTCCGGCGTCTCGTTGCAGGCGTAGCCGAACATCAGACCCTGGTCGCCGGCGCCCTGCTCCTTGTACAGACCTTCACCGGCGGTCACGCCCTGGGAGATGTCGGGGGACTGCTGATCGATCGAGGTCAGCACGGCGCAGGTTTCGTAATCGAAACCCATGGCCGAATCGTTGTAGCCGATCTCCTTGATCGTCTGGCGCACGATGGTGGGCAGATCGGCGTACGCGGTGGTGGTGATCTCTCCGGCGATCATCGCCATCCCGGTGGTCACCAGGGTTTCGCAGGCGACCCGGGCATGCTTGTCTTCGGACAGAATGGCGTCGAGGACAGCATCTGAGATCTGGTCGGCAACCTTGTCGGGATGCCCTTCACCTACGGATTCCGAGGTGAAAAGAAAATCGGTCATAGCCATTGCTTCTATTCCTTCCTGAGCTGAGTCGTTTCAAAAGAGTGCGCATTGTAGTGGAAAACCGGAAAGCCTGTCAACGATCTGAATCGCCGTGGGCAACCGGACTTGCTGTCTTGGCAAAAACGTGCAGGATGGCCGGCCATCAGATTTGCTTCTGTTCGAAAATCTCCGGCAGCAGTCGGCACATTTCCCGCTCGATACAGGCCACGACCTCCTTGCCGGTCGGCAGCTCCCACAAGCGCTCCAGCAAAGCCTTGCCGTCGGCGCGGGTCAATTTCCGCAGAACCTGTTTGACGCGGGGCACGCAGGACGGATTCATCGACAGTTCGGTCAGTCCGAGCCCGAGCATAACCAGGGCATAGAGAGGTTCCGAGGCCATTTCTCCGCAGATGCTGACTTCGATCCGCGCTTCATGGGCGGCATCGCAAATCGCCTTGAGCGCCCGCAGGATGGCCGGATGCATCGGTTCGTAGAGATAGGCGACGTGCTCGTTGCCGCGATCCACGGCCAGACAGTACTGGATCAGGTCGTTGGTGCCGATCGAGAAAAAATCGACCTCTTTGGCCAGCAGGGGCGCGACCAGGACGGCGGACGGCGTTTCCACCATGATGCCGATGGGAATATCCTTGGCATAGGCAATCCCTTCGTGCTGCAGATCGCCGCGGACCTCGTCGAGAATCCGCTTGCAGTCCCGAATTTCCGCAACCCCGCTGATCATCGGAAACATGATCCGCACCGTCCCGTTGACCGAGGCCCGTAATATGGCCCGCAACTGGGTCTTGAACAGCTTGACCTCGCGCAGCGAAAAGCGGATCGCGCGCAAGCCCATGGCCGGATTGGTCTCGTCTTCGAGACTCAGCTCCGAGACGATTTTGTCGCCGCCCAGATCGAGGGTTCTGATGGTCACCGAATGGGGCGCCATCCCCTTGAGCATGGCGCTGTAGGTGGCGACCTGCTCTTCCTCGCCCGGCGGTTCGGAACGATTCATGTAGAGAAACTCGGTCCGGTACAGGCCGACCCCCTCGACCCCGTACTTGAGGGCGGTCTGCACTTCCGATGTCGCTTCCAGGTTGCCCCGCAGGGAAACGGTAAAATGATCGCGGGTCGTGGCCGGCAGCGCGCGGTCGCTCAGCAGGTCGCGCTCCTGATATTCATAGGCCTGCTTGCGCTGCAGATATTCCTTGAAGGTCGCCTCGGACGGATTGAGGACCACCACCCCCGAGCTGCCGTCGATAATGGCCGGCATTTCATTCTCGACAACGCTGGTCACGGTTTCCAGGCCGACAACGGCCGGGATTTCCAGCGAGCGGGCCAGAATTGCGGTATGCGAGGTCCGCCCCCCGCGGTCGGTGACAAAGCCGAGGATGTTCCCCTTGTCGATCTGGATGGTGTCGGCGGGGGACAGGTCGTGGGCCGCGACCAGGGTCTTCTTGCCGGCTTCTCCCAGCGTCCGGTCCTGCTCTCCGGCCAGGATCCGCAGCAGCCGATCGCCCACGGCATCGACATCGGAACGGCGATCCCGCAGATATTCGTCCTCGATGCTGTCGAACATCCGCCGCAGCTTGCCGAGCGTCCGGTTCAGGGCGCCTTCGGCGTTGATCAGTTGCTTGATTTCGGCGACCGTCTGCTGCACCAGCATCTCATCTTCGAGGATCAGCAGATGGGTATCGAGGATATAGAGATGCTCGCGCAGGTGGGGTTTGCTGGCGACCCGCTCCTTGACGCGGCGCAACTGGAGCTTGGCCTGCTCAAGGGCAAGAGCAAACCGCTCGAGCTCGCTTTCCACCTCGTCGGCCTCGATCCGCCATTCCGTCGCTCCGGCCTGGCGATTGATCAGGCATATCTTACCGATAGCGATCCCCGGGGAAACGCCTATGCCGACCAGATAGGTATCCGGGCTGATTTCAGTCTTCCCCAAAGCCGTCCTCGATCAGTTCGGCGATCGTGTTCATCGCCTGCTCTTCATCACTGCCGTCGACAGCGATGGAAACCAACGTGCCTTTCGGTGCGGCCAGCAGCAGAATGCCCATGATGCTTTTGCCGTTGACCTCGATATCTTCCTTGTACAGGGTGACCTCCGCGGCAAACTTGTTGGCTGTCTGCACCAGCTGGGCCGCGGCCCGGGCGTGTAAGCCCAGACGATTGATAATGGTGAAATCCCGCCTGATCATCGTTGCTTCCCTTCCGCTATCATGACCACCCCGCCGGAACGATCCCGAGCAGGCTGACACAGAGGATTACTACCGTTGTCGCCAGCGCCAGCATGACCGTGGAAATCCCCTTGCGGGCAGCCAGGCCGAGCAGAATAACCAGCGGAATCGCCAGGAAGCCGAGGCCCTTGGGCAATTCCGCAACCTGCAACTGCTGAAATACCAGAAAGGCGCCGACGCCGCCGAGCAGCACGACTGCCGTCTCCTTGGTGCGGATGGCCCAGTCCGGCAAGCGGTGGCGCTGCAGGAACTCCGTCGAGCGCAGCCCGTTCCGATAGCCGTGCATAAAGCCGAAAATGCGAAACCAGAACGGCAGCAGATTGAACAACACCAGGAAAATCAACGGCGCCAGAGCAATCCCCTTGGCCGCGAACAGCAGGGCAATGCCGGCGACCAGGGGGCGCAAACCGCCCCAGAACAGAGCGTCACCGACCGCTGCGTAGGGTGCGGCGACCGTCTCCTTGAATTCCTGAATAGCCACCGGCAGAACCTGACCCCGGCTGCGCTCCTCTTCCAGCTTCAGCACCGCCCCGGCAACCGAAGGCGCCAGGTAGGGGTGGGTATTGAAGTAGCCTGCGTATTCGCGGCTGACCTCGCGCAGCTGTTCACCGCGATAGAGTTTTTGCAGCGCCGGATAGAGGGCAAAGAAGAAACCGAGCCCCTGCAGGCGTTCAAAACTCCAGCTGCCCTGCAGCAAAAACAGGCGCAACCAGACGCGCAACCGGGTCCATGCCGACAAGTGCATCATCACACCAGCCACAGCAGCAGGAACGCCATCCCGAAAGAGGCGCTGAACAAGGTCAGCGCCCGGCTGACATTGACTGTTCCTAAAATCACGGCAATGCCGACCAGCGGCAGAGCGAGACGAATCCAGCCGGCGGAGTGATCCAGTCCCGACA
>DASWJX010000176.1:0-3073 GCA_036396915.1 Geopsychrobacteraceae bacterium
GTGGGTTGAGCGCAGCGAAACCCACCGCGGAATGTACGGCCGCGACCTCCATGGTGGGTTTCGCTGCGCTCAACCCACCCTACAAGATCGATCTCAGGCAGCCGTGTTTTATGCAACGCTGGAGCTTGGTCAATACCTGCCGACAGCACCGGATGCATCCGTGCTGTCCGGGCCCGGGACTGCCCCCTCGAGGGCCTGACGCAACACCTTCATGTCGGTGGAAAATTGCTGTCGCCAGTCCATCTCCCCCTGGACCTGGTCAGCGATCATTCTCGCCTCGTCGCGCCTGCCCATCGAAACCAGGAACAGCGCTTTACGAATTCGATATCTCGGATTGTCCCCGGAACTCTCAATCGCCTTATCGAAGTGGTCCAAAGACGCCTCGAGTTCACCCTTCTCCGCGAACAGTCTTGCCATGGACAGCTCCAGCAGGTCCCTGCCACGCCCGCCCGGGGGGATTCCAAGGAGCGCGAGCCGATGCCATTCCAGGATTTGATCGACAAACGGCAGACAATGCGGCTGTCGGCTCGACAGGCATTTTTGCAGCGTTATCAAAGAATTTACCGTTTCGATGTGCGTTGTTCCGGCGCGCAGCCGGCGCTCGATCTCGGATTTCAGCGCCAGACCCAGTTGCTGCAGATACCGGCGATCCATCCTGAGGTCCGAGTCCCAGAGGGCAGGTTCGGAAAGGCCGCCGGTGAAATTTGTGCCGTCTTCGGCGTGCGACGGTACGATTGCGGCTGCCAGCGCGTAAACGATCTTGGTCATTTCCAGGAGCGAATGCACGGTGCGCGGATTTACCAGAGCGGCGTCGCGGTATGCGCCGTAGATTTCGCGGATATCCCTGCTCTCCTCGGTCATCCCGACGGCCTGCCCGAGTTGTGCCCGGTAGGAATCCGGATGATTGCGCGCCATCACCTGGAACAGTAACGGCCGGGAACTCCAGGTGGATGCACGGACAAAGGTGACGAAACAAAGTGCCGTCAGCGCGCACACGCCGGCCACCGCGCCGAGGCGTAGGTTCCCGCTTACTTTCTGGAAAAAAATTAGAAAATAATAGACCGCGGCTGCCGCAATGCCGATGCTCGGCACATAGTTGCGGTGTTCGTGAACGATCTCCAGACCGATAATGGTCGACTCCAGCAGGTGCCCGGCTATGAACCAGCCCAGCCCGAATGCCCAGATTGCACGTTGACGGAATCCCCGCACCGTCAGTGCCGCCAGTAGGATCCACGCGACCAGGGCTATCAGTGTCGCCGGTGGATCCATGATCCCGGCGCTTATTGCAAAGTCGTCGTGATACAGGCCAAAACGGGACAGCACGGGAAACAGAAATAACCCCAGGTAGAAGAAAAGCACCCGGAACTGGGTCAGCAGCCGCTCCCACATGCCGAAGTCCCTGGAGGCGTACGCGCTCTCGATAAATCCGGGCTTGAGAATCAGGTACGCGCACGCCAGAACAAAAGGCAGGGCGACGAAACCGAGATAGAAAATCCCCAGGTAACGCCGGGTACGGAAATCCAGATTGCGTCGGCTGAAAAAGACCCCCTCGACGATTATTATCATGAACGACAACAGTACGGCGGTTTCCTTGCACAGGAAGCCGAACGCGACGCCCGACACGAGGCCCGTGGTCATCCAGGCCAGTCCCCGAAGCGGGGCGTCGTGCAATCGCTTCCGTCCGTGGAGATAAACCAGCAAGCCCAGGAGTACGAACAAAGCGGAAAGGCTGGTCATTCTCTGCACGATGTACAGCACCGAGGTGAGTTGTAACGGATGCAGTCCCCACACCGCGGCAGAGACTGCCGCGATGACGGTGGCGTTTTTCTGACTTCCGGGGAGAAAGGCTGAATCTGTAAGGTTTACGCGACACAGGAACAACTGGCGTACCAGGAAAAAAACCAGGACCACGTTCACGGTATGAATCGCAAGATTCGTCGCCTTGAACGCGAATGGCGCAAACGATTGATCGGCGAAGTAGTAGTTCAAGGCAAAGCTCAGCATCGGTATCTGACGCCCGAAGATGCCGTTCGACTGCGAAAATGCCGCGCCGAGCAGGCTGGCCGGAGAAAGGTCGCTTATCGCGATTTGTGCGTTACGGGTGATGTTCTGGAAGTCATCAAACAGGAAGGGACCGTTCAGCCCCGGCGCGTAGGCGAGCCATACGGCGGCGCAGAGAAAAAGCAGAAGCGCCGGTTCCAGCCAGGCGAGCCGGTGACTAGCAGGGTGGCCGATGCAATTCGGGTTTGCGGGCATCGGCCTGGAGGAGAATTTCAACTTCAAAGGTCCCGTAGCGCAGCCTTGACCGGGGACGACCCGGTTGCCGCCGGCGGAAAGCAACGTTGACGCAGGAGAAATCAGGATGTGTCAACCGGCCCCGGCCCGTTACCTCCGTGATCCGGGAAGATCACCGCGATTGCCGGCACGGGGCGGGGCGATGACCCGAAAATGCGGCGCCTGCCGGCGGCCTCTTCGACGAAGGGATCTCAACCCGTAAGCGGGTCCGGCCCGGAGGCTGCGCAGCAGTCAGGGCGCCATACCCGCCGCGCCATGAAAAAGGGAGGCCTGCGGCCTCCCTTTGCTGCGAGTTGACCTGCTTTGCTCAGCTCTTCGGCAGGTATTTCGGATCGATAGTCCCCGTAATGGTCCACGTCGTGCCGCCGGGACCGCAGAGGGCCGTGTAGAGTACGGTATCGCCGTCGTCTACCTGGCTGCCGATCTGAGTGTAGGTAATCAGGACCGTACCCGCCGTGGTGGTGGTCCCCATGGCATCCACACTTTTCACGTAAGCGCCGGAATAGGTCGCCGGAGCAGCATCGAGTCCCAAACTGCCTGTCGCGGCCCCGCTCAGGGAACCTTCGCTACAGGCGATGCCGATGGCCGTACGGTGCGGGCTGGAAAGGCTGGTGCCTTCCTGCACCTTCGCCCGCACCGTGTAGTCCTGGTACGCAGGAATGGCGACTGCCGCCAGAATGCCGATGATCGCCACCACGATCATCAGTTCGATAAGGGTAAAACCCTTCTGGATTGCCTTCATGGATTCTCTCCCGATTGCATTGTGCCAAAAAACGCC
>DASWJX010000177.1:0-1803 GCA_036396915.1 Geopsychrobacteraceae bacterium
CGTCGAGGGCGACGCCGATCTTCACCTGGTCGCGGAAGCGGTTCATCAGGAAGAAGCGGATCACCTTGCCGTCCTCCATGACGTAGGCGAAGCGGTACAGACGGCCGTCCTTGAATTGCTCGCTCTCGAAGCGGAGCAGGCCGTCGGAGCCGGGCCGAACCAGGGTCGGCTCGGAGATGCCGGGCGGCCGCGACGCGTAGAGATCATGGTAGAGCAAGGCGCCGGCGAGCAGCAGGACCGTCATGGCCGTCATCTTGAACCAGCGCTGCTGACCCCGCCGCAGACTAATCTCGCGGCGGCGGGCCGCGGCCTGTTCGGCACCGGCGCTGACCCGGCAGGTCGCCAGCGTCCGGCGCAGAAACAGGAGGGCCAGCAGGGCCACCAGCAGCAGCAGCAGATAGCTGCGCAGGAAAGCCTGATCGGTGACCACCGCCACGAAGGAGAGGCGGCCGCTGGTCAGTTCCAGCCACTCCAGGCGCATCAGTCCGAGCAGCGCTTCGGCCCCCCAGAGCAGCGCAAGACCGGCCACCGCGACAGCCGCCAGCGCGCCGGTCGCAAGACGGCCGACCAGCAGACCCATATGCCGCACCAGCGGCGTCAGCAGGCCGAGCAGGATGCAGCCGGCCAGGATGCCGCCGAGATTGAGGATCAGCTCGGTGTTGAGGACCGAGCTGGCGGAAAGACCTTCATAGTAGATGCGGTCGCGCAGGGCGAAGCAACCCTGGGCGGCGAGGACGGCGGCAAAGGCGGCCGCGCTTGCCGGCGCCGCCGTCCGCAACGCCGTGCCGCGCAGCGACCCGAGCAGGGTCCCGAGCAGGGCGCCCAGGGCCGTGACCAGCAGCGCCCCGCGCAGAACGGTTCGAACCAGCGTCAGCTGCTGCCCCTCGGCCGCCACGCCGTACAGCATGCCGCCGGCGATCAGACCGAGCAGCACCGACCAGCTCAGCGGCGCAAGCAGCCGCCGCCGCGCGTTGCTCTGCAGCAGGGCGCACAGCACACCGAGACAGAAGGCCAACGGCAGGAATGCGCCGACCGTATGGACCAGAAAAAGAATCATCAGTCGTACCTCTTCCCCTCGGAAAACCCTGAAACGTACCGCCATCTCGACCGGCGGCGGGAATTTTCAACCCCGTCCGGGATCCGGTGCTCGCGGGGCGTATTGAAAAAGGGGAACGGACCGGCCCCGTCCGTCGGCCGTGGACGGTCCGTTCGTCGCGTTGCGCGCCAGGAGGGGGTCGGACTATCCGGGCCGAATTTGCAGCCGGCTCATGGATCATCCGAGACCCTCCTAGTTGAGCGGCACGTACTTGAAGTCGAAATCGACGGTGAAGGGATCGAACCAGCTGCCGACGCCGGAAGCCTTGTCGGTGTGGCGGCCGAAGCCCTGCTTGGAGGGGGGCTCGATGGTGTAGGCGACGCGGTAGTTGCCGGGGCCGCTCATCTTGATGTTGGCTCCGTAGTGGGGACCGTCCTTGGCCACCATCGGCATGAAGGTGCCGCTCTGGCTCTTGCCGGTGTCGAGGTTCTCCAGCCGGAAGGCGATGGTCAGGTTGGGGATCCATTCGCCGGCGCCGAAGCCGGTGAGATTACCCTCGGTGGCGTGGATATCGGCCTCCAGGTGGATGTCCGACTGCGAGGCCGCCAGCCCCATGCCGCGTGGCTCCATGTCGATCGGCTTGAGATAGACGGCGGCGATCTTCATGTGGTTGATCTCCACCTCCTCGCCGGCCGGATACTCCTTCATCTTCTCGGCGAAGGCGGTGGTGGCGACCGTCATCAGTCCCAGGGTTGCCAGTAGAAACA
>DASWJX010000178.1:0-2631 GCA_036396915.1 Geopsychrobacteraceae bacterium
TTGTCCGGGGCCCCGTGGACCGTGCCGTGCGGGTTGAAATGCCCCCCTGCCGAGGTGCCGTCCGCAGCGCTGCAGTCGCCCTTGGCGTGGATATGGAACCCGTGCCGGCCCGGCTCCAGCCCCTCAAGCTCCGCCACGATCCGCACTTCCCCGTTTCGGGAACTGAAGGTGACGGTGCCGAAGGCCCGGTTGCCGGCGGTCGGCTGCAGCTCGGCCGCGGCCCTGAGCGACCGAACCGTGTCCGCCGCGGGTTGTGCTTGCGGGGCGGCCTGGGTCCCGGCCTTTTCTCTTTCGCAGGCCGGAAGCACCAGCAGCGCGGTGCCCAGCAGCAGGAAAATCCACCTGTCCTTGATTTTGATCATGATCCGTCTCCTTATGCAGGGGCTACGGTTGCGTCCGCAGCGGCGGCGGACGATCGCTCCATCTGTTCAACGTACCGTTGTTTTTCCCGTTGTCAATGGCGCGCCCCGGCCCTTTCACCCTTCATTCAAAAAGGCCACACCAGCGGGGTGATCAGCGTTGCGAGCAGCCAGGTCAGCAGCGCCAGCACGCTGCCGAGCTGCAGGTAATGCCGGAACCGGTAGCCGCCGGGGCCCAGGACCAGAATCGTGCTTTCGTGGGCGACCGGGGTGCAGAAGGCCGAGGAGACGCAGACGGCCAGGCCCACCATGAACGGCTTGGCGTCGACGCCGCTGCCGACCGCCACCTGGTAGGCGAGGGGGGCGAGAATGATGGCGACCGCCGCATTCTCGATCAGCTGGGTCAGGATCACCGCGAGCAGCAGGATCGCTCCGAGCAGCAGCAGCGGTGAGAAGCCGTCGAAGGTCCGGATCAGGACTCGGGCCAGATCCGCCGCCGCCCCGGTCTTCTCCAGCGCCAGTCCGAGCGGGATCATGCCGCCGAGGGTGATGATCGTCGGCCAGTCGATGCTGCCGTAGGCATCCTGCAGGTTGATGCAGCCGCACAGAATCACCAGCACGGCGGCCAGGGGGATTGAAACCGGCGGCGCGAGCACTCCCGACACGGCGGTAAGGATGATGCCGAACAGCAGCGCGATGGTCAGCAGCGCCTTGCGGCGACCGATGGCCGGCACCGACCGCTCGCCGAGCAGGATCAGGTTGGGGTTGCTCCTCAGCCGGGAGAGATCGCCGACGTTGCCGAGCAGCAGCAGGTAGTCGCCGTAGCGCAGGGGGATATCCGACAGGCTGCGGCGGATGGTCTCTCCATGGCGGGAGAGACCCATGATCGTGAAGCGGTAGAAACGGTGGAAATCGACCTGGTCGAGGGTTCTGCCCTGGTAGCGGGAGTTCGGCGCCAGCAGCGCTTCCACCGTCACCAGGTCGACGCTCTGCAGGGTCTCGGTGTCGATCTTGACCTTTTCCTTGAGCTGGAAATCGGCGGTCTTGAGCAGCTCCTGGATCGCCGGCGGCGGCCCTTCCATGATCAGCACGTCGCCCGGCTCCAGCCGGAACCAGCGCGGAATCCGCTGGTCGCCGCGCAGCACCTCCACCACCGTCATGTCGCTGCGCCGGGACCAGACGAGATCCTCGACCTTCTTGCCGACCGAGGCGGAACTCTCCGTGACCACCACTTCGGCCAGGTACTCCCGGTCCTCCATATCGTCCGCTGTTGCCGCCGGTCCGGAAGCGGGCAGCAGCAGCCGGCCGACGGTGACCAGGTACAGGGTCGAGGCCAGAAAAATACCGGCGGCGACGGGGGTGAAATCGAAAAAGCCGAGACCCGCGCCGGTGTACTGCCGGTGGAAGTCGCTGATCAGAATGTTGCTGCGGGTGGCGATCAGGGTCCACTGCCCGCCGAGCAGCGAACCGTAGGCGGCGAACATCAGGTAGCGCGACGGCGAGAGGTCCCTTTCCCGGCAGACGGTCAGGATCAGGGGCATGAAGACCAGAACGGTGGTGGTGTCGTTGACGAACATCGAGCAGAGGCTGGTCATGGCGAGGATGGTCAGCTGCAGCAGCCATTCCTTCCCCGCGGCGGCCCGAAACAGCCGGGCGCCGACCCATTCGGCGGCGCCCGTCTGGAGCAGCGCGCCGCCGAAGACGAACATCGCCACGATCATGATCACGGCGGGACTGCCGAAGCCGGAGAACGCCTCCCGGTAGCTCAGGATCGCCCGCCACGCTCCGTCCGGATGGGGCCAGGGGAGCACCAGCGCCAGCAGGACCAGGACCGCGGTCAGCTCATAGGGAAGCCGCTGGGTCCAGAACAGGTAGATGGCGACGGCCATTATCAGAGCCAGAACCACATATTCCGCCATCGCATAACCTCAAGCTATTCCCGGCCGCCACCCGGGCGCAACGGATACCATCCCCCCGGTTGGGGGAGTGCAGATCTCCATTTTAACAGCAAACCTGGGCTGCGGCAGCGCGGCGCTGACAAATGAGCAGCCGCTGGCGACGGCGACGCTGCGTTGCGCCGGCGCCACCAGCGGCTATGCTTATGGCAACGGTTTTCTTCGCCATGTCCCGGCAACGGGGCAAGCTTGAAAGGACGGCACGATGCTCCGCAGACGCTGGTTCCTGATGCTCTCGCTGCTGGCCCTGGTCGGCCTGCTGTTGGGGCGGCGCACGATCCGCAACATGTTTTTCGCCCGGCCGCGGCGCACGCAAC
>DASWJX010000179.1:0-7274 GCA_036396915.1 Geopsychrobacteraceae bacterium
GCTCAGCCCGCGCAGTTCGGCCATCTCCGTTTCGGCCGCCGCCAGGTTGTCGAGAATCCGCTCGGCATGGCGCAGCAGATTCTCCCCCTCGGCGGTCAGCGTGACGCGCTTCTCCTGCCGGTTGAGCAGGGTCAGTTCGAGCTCCTCTTCGAGCTTGCGGAGCGAGATGCTGACCGCCGGCTGGGCGATGTGCAGCTTTTCCGCGGCACGGGTAAAGCTGCCCTGGCGGACGATCTCGACAAAAACCCTGAGCTGGCGCAGATCCATCGTCACCTCGTCATAAGATTTATTTATCGTTCACATAATAACAATATATTTTTCTTATGTTCAAGCCTGACGTAAGCTTGGCTTGGAAAATGAGCAACTCTTCCGGACGGAGCGCGGCATGACGACAACCATCTACATCGAGCGGGACAGCAGGGAGTACCGCCGGGCCAATCTGGCGCTGTTTTTTGCCGGGTTCGTCACCTTTTCCACCCTCTATACCTTTCAGCCGCTGTTTCCCAACCTGGTCGACGAATTCAACATCTCGCCGACGGTGGCCAGCCTGTCCCTGTCCTTCGCCACCTTCGCCCTGGCGGTCACCTTGCCGGTCTCGGGCTCGCTGTCCGACGCCTGGGGGCGCCGCGGGATGATGAGCATCGCGGTGCTGCTCGGCCCGCTGCTGGCGCTGTGCAGCGCCGCCGGCGAATCGCTGCCGACCCTGCTGGCGCTGCGCCTGGTGCAGGGGATGGTGCTGGCCGGGGTCCCGGCGGTGGCCATGGCCTACCTCAACGAAGAGATCGCGCCGCGCGCCATCGGCAGCGCCATGGGGCTTTATATCGCCGGCAACGCCTGCGGCGGCATGAGCGGACGGATCCTCACCGCCTGGCTGACCGACCTGATGTCCTGGCGCGCGGCGGTCACCGGCATCGGCCTGCTCAGCCTGCTGCTGGCCATGCTGTTTGTCTGGCTGCTGCCGCCGTCGCGCAATTTCCGGCGGCGCCCCCTGCACCTGGGACAGCTGACCGGCTCGCTGCTCGGCCATCTGCGCAATCCGGGGCTGCTCTGCCTGTTCCTGATCGCCTTCACCTGCATGGGCGGCTTCGTCACCCTCTACAACTATGTCACCTTCCGCCTGCTGGGTCCCGCCTTCAACCTCAGCCAGGCCCAGGTGGCGCTGATTTTCCTCGCCTATGCCTTCGGCGCCGGCGGTTCCAGCGTCATGGGCGCCCTGGTCGACCGCTTCGGCCGCAGCCCGATCCTGTTTTCCGCCCTGGCGGTGATGAGCGCCGGACTGCTGCTCACCCTGTTGTCCCAGCTGGTCGCGGTGGTGGCCGGCATCGTGATTTTCACCATCGGATTTTTCGGTGCCCACGCCATCGCCTCGGCCTGGGTCGGCCTGCTGGCCGGACAGTCCCGCGCCCAGGCATCCTCGCTCTATCTGTTCTCCTACTATCTGGGATCGAGTATCTCCGGAACCGGCGGCGGCCTGTTCTACGACGCCCGGGGCTGGCCTGGGGTAGTGCTGCTGGTGCTGCTGCTGATCGGCGCCGCGTTTCTGGCCGGCTTGCGGCTGCGCGCGCTGGCCCGCAAGCAGCGACAGACCGCCCCCCCTCCCCTCCCGACGCCGCAAGCCGATTGCGAGTAAACCCCCGCCGGGCCGCGCAACCGGCCGACTGCGGGAAATCGGACCGTCGGTTTGATTAAATATCCTTTACCTTGACAGGGATTTCAGGTATTCCTATGGAAATTTTCCAACCGCAGTGACCCATCCAATCAAAAACTCGGTGTGCCATCTGTCACCGCAACAACTTCCGAGGGCCATGCAACCGTCGTCCCTTCCCGGAAGCGACGACCCAACGCGCAAAGGAGCAGCACTATGATCCGGCAACGACAACTGTCCTTCCCGGCAGTCCTCCTGTTTATCTGTTTGACCCTGAGCGGCTGCGGCGACTCCAACGTTTTCAGCTCCCTGGCCGATGATGACACGCCGGCAGCCCGGCTCGATCAGGGGCTGGCGGCCATCAACGCCGGCGACTATGAAACCGCCATCGCAACGCTGGAAGGGCTCGACCAGGACGATCCCGCTGTCCGGCGTTACCTGGCCAGCGCCTATGCGGGCAGGGCCGGTTTCGACGCCATCGAACTGATCGACATCCTCTCACGGGACGACGCCGACTATTCCGGTTCCGACGGCAGCGCGGAACAGAAAATGTTCGACACGCTCGCTGCCATGTTCGGCGCCGACGCGGAGGGGAAGATTCCCGAACTCGCCGGCAGGATCACCGATCTCGGCAACGCCCTTGCGTTGCTGACCGACGACGGCCATGCCGATGAAGAGGGGCGCTTTCAGGCCGGTCTCTACGGTTCGGTCCAGACCGTGCTGCTGACCGCCGACCTGCTTGACGGGGCCGGCATCGACAGGATCAAAAACCTGCCGGAAACCGAAATCAGCGATCTGGTTGCCGCCAACTTCGACCGGCCGGTCTCTGCTGGCGATGCGACGCCGAAAGGGGAGGCTCTGAACGCCAGCCTGCTGCTGGTCGCCGACGCGTCCGCCGGACTGAAGCTCGGCCTGGAGCCGGGCGACAGCAACGACATGGCCGACGAAATGGACGAACTGCTGAACGAACTGGGATATGACGATGACGGACGTGTCGACCAAACTGAGTTGATCGACTACCTGCGGAATCTTTAAGAGGAGACCCGACCGATGCGCAACCTACCGACACTGCTGCCGGCGCTGGTGCTTGCCGTGCTGCTGACCGTTCCGGCGGCGGCTATGGAGCTGCCCCATTTCTACAAAGGGGTGCGCCCGCTGGGCATGGGCGGGGCCTTCACCGCTGTGGCCGACGACGAAAACGCCCTTTTCTATAATCCGGCAGGGCTCAACCGGGTTGAAGATTGGGGGATGGGGTTGATAAACCCCCTGATCGAAAGCAGCACCGGCAATGATGATCTCTACGATGAGATCGAGGCCACCGATTTCGATGTGACTTCGGAGGTCGCCGATCTCATCCGTGACAACCTGGGAGAAACCTTTCACCTCCGGGCGGCATTGTTCCCGCACTATGTTCAGAAGAATTTTGCGGTCGGCGGCCTGGCCCAGATCAAAACCAACATCGAATTCCGCAACGCGGCCTTCCCCGAAGTCGCCACCGACAGTTTCGCCTCGGCCTCGGGGCATGTCGGTCTGGCCCGGGGCTGGCGGGATGAGAATCTGCGGCTCGGGATCGGCGTCAAATACGTCGTGGCCAACAGATTGCAGGAGGTCTACGACGTCGGCGAGATTGCCGACCCCGGCTTTGAGGACCGGATCGAAGACGATCTGGTCGACGGCCGCGGCGGCGGTTTCGATCTGGGCGCCATGTATACCGTCAAGCCGATCGCCGGAGCCACGCCGACCTTCGGCGTGACCCTGCTGAACGTCGCCGATACCGATCTGGGCGATGCCGGCAAACTGCCGCAGCAGCTCAATGTCGGCTGTTCTGTCAGCAAGCGGTTCGCCTGGGTCGACCTGACCGGGGCCGCCGACTGGATCGACGTCCTGAACGACCTCGACCAGGACGATGACTTCTACAAGCGCCTGCATGTCGGCGTGGAAGCCCGCTTTCCTAAAATCCTCAGCCTGCGGGCCGGTCTCTCCCAGGGCTATGGCTCGTTCGGGATCGGTTTCGACTTTAAACTGCTGAAGCTGGAATACGCCAACTATGCCGAAGAGATGTCCAGCTTTACCGGCGGTCACCCCGACCGGCGCCATGTGATTCAGATCGCCATGGGCTGGTAGTGTTTCGCGCCGCTGCGAGAGGTTATGCTTGATGGCTTCGCAAAAAATCGGGGAATGGCCAGGCAAAAATTTCGTCCTGGAAAAACGCCATAACGCCGCAGGGCGGACTTTTTGCGACGCCATCATGCTTCGCCGGTGCGCCCCTGGTTCGCTTCCGGTTCCTCGCCGTTTCCCTTTTCGGGGGACGGCGAGCGCGTTGCTTTCCCTGGCGTGGTGAACTGCCCGCAAAGCCCGTTCGCTATGGTCAGATCTTCATTGCGAAAAAGCTCTTCGAGGCGGGCCCTATCCAGGGTCTCCTCCTCAAACAGTCGGTCTGCCAGACGTTCGAGAAGCTTGCGCTTTTCATCGAGCACCTGTTCGGCGCACTGCTCGGCGGTATTGATCAGTTTTTCGATCTCCTGATCGATGATCCAGGCGGTCTTTTCACTGAACACTTTTTCGGTGGCAAGCTTGAGGCCGAGGAAGGGATGCTCTTCACCGCGGGAAAAACTGAGCGGCCCCAGCCGCTCGCTCATCCCCCACTGGCAGACCATTCTTTCGGCGAGCTCCATCGCCTGTTTGAGATCGCTCTGGGCGCCCGTCGAATATTCATCGAAGGTCAGCTTTTCCGCAACCCGCCCCCCCAGCGCCACGGCCAGCCGGCTCATCAGGTAACTGCGCTGATAGTGATAGCGGTCGTCTTCCGGCAACTGCTGGGTGACGCCCAGCGCCTGCCCGCGGGGGATGATGGTCACCTTGTGCAGCGGATCGGCGTTCGGCAGACAGCGGGCCACCAGGGTATGGCCCGCTTCGTGGAAAGCGGTGATGCGCTTCTCGTTGTCGGACAGAAACAGTTTGCGCTCCAGTCCCATCAGCTGCCGATCCTTGGCCCGCTCCAGATGCTGATTGGTGATGTTCTCCGCATCCTCGCGCGCCGCGATCAACGCCGCTTCGTTGACCAGGCTCTGCAGATCGGCGCCGACCATCCCCGGCGTCCCCTTGGCGATCAGCTCCAGGTCGACATCCTCCGCCAGGGGCACGCTGCGGGTATGCACTTCGAGGATTTTGGCCCGGTCGCGCCAGTCGGGCCGTTCGATGACCACCTGCCGGTCGAAACGGCCGGGCCGCAACAGGGCCGCGTCCAGCACGTCCGGCCGGTTGGTCGCCGCCATCACGATCACCTCGTCATGCGGATCGAAGCCGTCCAGTTCCGACAGCAGCTGGTTCAGGGTCTGCTCCCGCTCGTCATGACCGCCGCCCAGGCCGGTGCCGCGCGCCCGGCCGACCGCATCCAGCTCGTCGACGAAAATGATGCTCGGGGCATTCTTCTTGGCATTGTTGAACAGGTCCCGGACCCGGCTGGCGCCGACCCCGACAAACATTTCGATGAACTGCGAAGCCGTGATACTGAAAAAGGGTACTCCGGCCTCACCGGCCACGGCGCGGGCCATCAGGGTCTTGCCGGTCCCGGGCGGCCCGACCAGCAGCACCCCGCGCGGCACCCGCCCGCCGAGCCGGGAGAACTTGCCCGGATCCTTCAGAAACGCGATGATCTCCTGCAGTTCCTGCTTGGCTTCGGCCAGACCGGCAACATCGTCAAAGGTGACGGATGAGGACCTGGGGACATACTGGCGGGCGCCCGATTTGCCGAATTGTCCCAGAATCCCCCCGCCGGGACCGCCCTGCTCGCGCATGCGGCGCAGAATGTAGACCCAGACGCCAATGATCAGGACCCAGGGCAGCAGGGCTATCAGCAGATTGCTCCAGAGCGAGGGGGTTGCTTCAGGCTTGGCGTTGATGATCACCTGCTGCTGATTCAACAGCGGGAACAGTTCCGGATCATCGATCGGCGGGAGGGTCGTGTGGAAATGTTCGAAGCTGCGGCTGCCCTCGAACTGTCCGCTGATCAATTCGTCGGCGAAGAACGGTCGTGCTTCGCTGAAGCGCCCGCCCAGGCTATCGCCCTGGATGGTGACTTCGGCAATCTGCTCCTGCCGCTGCTCGGTTTTGAAACGGCTGTAGGCGATTTCGGCGACCGGCTTCAGCCCCTCCGGTGGATAGAGATTAAAATAAACGCTGTTGACGATCAGCACCAGCGCCATCACCAGCAGAAATCTATGCCAAGGGTTATTCAACATTGCGGCTTCGCTCCAATCACCACCCGCGGACAGTTTTCTATAAGCATAGCATCCTTTTTTCAACGAGCCCTTCCCGCCAAATCGAACAGCGGCACCACACATCCCAAATAAGGTATAAATCTCAGTTTTTTACTTATGTTTTCTGAATACATCCCCCAAGGCAATGAGCCTAAAACCCGGTTCGAATCTCTCCAATCCATGGCTCAGGTGCTGAACAGTGAAAACCAGCGATTACTGCAACTGATCATGGATAAGCACCCGCAATCCATGAAAGAACTCGAAGAACTGACGGGAAGGTCCTCCAGTAATCTTTCCAGAACTCTGAAAACCATGGCGCATTACGGAATTGTTGAACTGGAAAAGGATAAGAGGCAAATCGTGCCGAGAGTGTCAAAGCTTCTGATTTCCAGGTAGAGTTTGCTATCAAGCGGCATTGAATCAGACACCCTCCCAGTGACGATCAGAGCCTTGGCTTAGCGCACCAGCACAGCCTTATTCAAAAACCACTGAACGGCGGCCCCGATTCGAACCGGCGCCGCCATTCGGGATAGTCGATGACATAATTGTAACCGCAGACCGTAGCAAGCCGGCGGCCATCGAGAAGTTGCCGGATGCGGCGGCACCCGGCAATGGTCCGGTCGGCTGGACCGAAGGGGTTGAGCTTCATACCTTTGCCTTCGAGAAAGACATAGTCGCAGATGAACAACGTCTCCTCGAAGATATAGAACGTGAAGCCGGGAGTATGACCGTTGACGTGGAAAACTTCGATTCCGTGGTGGATGAAATCCTGGTCGAAAAGGTCGTCAAAACTGAAAGGGTTGCAAATTTCATGACACGAATCTTCCTGGTGAATGCACACCCTGGCGGAAAAAAGCTTTCGGTAGAGGTTCGAGGCGCCGAGAAAGTGGTGATGGGTGAACAGGATGGTTTCGACCGGCGGCAGTGAAACGTCGCAGGAGGAAGGGCAATCGATCCAGATGGCGCTTTGCCCGGTTTCGATTCGATAGGCGGCATGCTCGTAACCGAGTGCCGGCCGGGAGTTGAGCCTGGTCACCTTCCCGTTGACCGGGGTGGACACCACCTTGAATCGGGCCGAGCATTCCTCTGCGGTAATGAACCGCTCTTTGCGCGCTCCACAAAAAGGACAGCTGTCGGGATGGAAACCGACCATGTTGAAACCACAGACGAGACAGACATGCTGTTCCTTTTCCATAAGTCTTCCTCATGAGGACCGGAATCAGAAACAAACAATCCGGCCGGGATCGCCGAAGCTCACGGGGTCGGCTATGAGTTCCAAGAGGGTGGTGAAAACCCGATTGAAGGAGGAAGCGATGAGTCGAAGGATTCTCGGCATCGTCGGCAGCTACCGGCAAGGGGGCACCATCGAC
>DASWJX010000180.1:0-3757 GCA_036396915.1 Geopsychrobacteraceae bacterium
GCTGAAAATTGTGGTCATCGACGGTCTCCGGTCGCCCGCCGGCGGGAATGAACAGATCCGCGGGAACATCGAAAAGCAGGTTATCGTATTCACGGTAAAACTCGTCATTGGACACCCATTGTTCTTCAAGGCCTGCTTCGCCGCGGATCAGTTTTTTGAACAGTTGCCGCATCCCTTCGCGGCGGGTTTGCTGCCGGTAGAGGATAAACCCTCCCGGGTGCAGCGCCGCCGGATCAAATGCCTGCAGATCGGCCTTGAGCACAATCTCGCTCAGCGCCTGGTGCTGCGCCCCCAGCGGATCGAACAGTGCCGCCGTGCCGTCGACGATCAGGTTGATCCGCACCTGCGGGCAGCGCTCCAGCAGCAGTCGCATGGCATTGCCGGCGACATCCCCGTTCGGTCCGCCGGTAAACTTGACGGTGAAGGGTTCGCGATGGGCGTCAATGCCCAGTTCCTGCAGCGTGATCTCGGCAAAGCGGACCACGCCGAGCGAGGTGACCCCGTACTCCTTGTGATTGATGCCGACCTGCTTGCTCGACATGATGCCGGCGCCGAGCAGGTAGTTGCGCTTGACCGCCTGCCGGGCGATCAGTTCGACCATGCTGTCATGCATGTTTTCATCCGGGCCGAGTTCGATCGGCTCGTCATCCCGGTAGTAATCGACCACCCGCGGGTCTTTAGCCGTGCCGTTTTCGGTGACGAAAAGATCCAGAAAGGCATTGATAAAGCCGTATTGCAGCTTGTACAGCCGCTGCTTGATCCGTTCGGCGTCCTCCTCGCCGCCGGCATCGAGGACCGCCACCATCTTCGAGCCGCCCTCATAGATGTCCTTGTTTTTCAGATGCTGGGTATGGGCCAGCACGTAGTTTTCCCGGAACAGGGTGTTGGCCGCTGTCACATAATCATCCCGGCCATGCGTGATCAGCGTCCGCCAGCCGCCGCGGGCGATATCGGAGAAGCCGATGTGATAGCCGGAGCCGAAGCGCCCGGAAAAATAGGTGATGCGAAACGGCCTCTCAGCCGGCAGATCGGCGGTAAATTCAGTGCCGAGTTCAGCCAGATAGGCCGGGTCGACACGAAAGGCCAGGGCGTGTTTTTCCGGGACGAAGAAGTTGGTTTTCAGGGTATGGCGGATGAAAGACAGGCAGCTGCGGAAGATGGTACGCCGGTAGCGATCGAGAAAGCGGCGGCCGCTGTTGAAGGTTTCGATCGCTGCGCCGGTTTCTTCCAGGATCCGCCGGTAGTGCCGATCCCGCTCGCTCAATTCCGGATCAAAGCGGGCCCGGAACAGTTTCACCAGTTGCAGGGCAATCTCGGGATGATTGTGAAAAGCGCGCATGACCCCTTCCAGATCAAAACTGTCGGGGTGGTTATGGGCCAGGTTGGTGTGGCAGAAACCGATAAATGCCCTGATCAGGGAAGCGTCGGCACCACTGGTCAGGCCGGTCATCACCAGTTTCCGGTAGGACAGGCTGCTGTCGGGCAAAATCTGGGTATGATAAAGCTCTTCCTGCAGCTGGACAAACAGCGCGCTCCCCGGTTCGATCGGTTCCGCGCTGGCCGAACTGACATAGAAGGTGGCCAGAAAATAAGGGTGCACACCGTTGCTCAGCTTTAATCCGTAGGCTCGTTTGATCTTCAGCCCCAGCCGGTTGAAGACCTCCAGGGTCTGCGGCAGAAAACCCTTCTGCGGGGGGTTGCCGACGCCGAACAGCACCCGCTGCTCCAGCGAGCCGTCAAGTCCGGCGGTTTCCTCGACATCGAGATAAATCCCTTCATGGTCGAGGGTCTGCTGGTACAGCCAGAGAATGCGGGCGACCCGTTCCGCCGGGGAGATCCGCACATAGGTTTGATTGTTCAGCCAGAGCAGCTGGAGCAATCTGGCGCACTGCGCGGCGTCGAAGCCTGAATAGTAGCGGGCAAAAGCCGCGAGGACCGCGTCCCAGATCGCCTCGGGAATCGTCGGATGTTCCGCTTCGGCAATCTCCCGGTCGGTCTTCACGTCGGACGCGAAGCGGAGCACTTCCAGCTTGCGGTCGGTGCCCGGAATCGGTGCATACGAGGTATTGAACTGCAGGTACGAGATATCCCGTTCCGGGCAACTGCGCAGGGCCTTGTAGAGCGATCCCGGGGCGCCGACCTGGGCCAGCATCAGGAGACCTTTCTGATCAAGCAGGGTCAGGCGGCGGTTCTCGCCAAGGGTGTGCAGCCCGGTGGCCAGGGTCGCCAGGGCCGCCGTCTGGTCGGCGTTGGTGATAAAAAAATAGGGATGCATCCGGGCCTTCAGCCACTCCAGATTGCTCCCGCTTCTGACATTGTTGAAACTGATCCGCTCTTGAACCGCATGGAACATCTCACGACTCATTATTCATCTCCTGCTCGCTGCGCGAGCCTCAGCACCCCCCGTTCCGGCCGCGAGGTTGCGGCCGGAACGGGGGGCGTTTCCTGCCTGCCGTGATCCGGCGGTCAACGCCGAGCCGACCGCCGGTTTCGGCTAAGCGATCGCGCGCAACGCGTGCTCCAGAATGTCCAGGCCTTCTTCCAGTTGTGCCTCCGGAATGGTCAAGGGAGCCAGCAGGCGGATGGTATTGCCGTAAATACCGCAGGAGAGCAGGATCAGGCCGTTCTCCAGCGCCTTGGCGGTGAGTTGTTTCACCTTGTCGGGGTCGGGGCTGTGGCCGCCGCGGGCCTTGACCAGTTCGAAGGCGACCATCGCCCCCAAACCGCGAACGTCCCCGATCGGGGTCGACTCGCTATCCTCTTTCATCTGCTGAATCCGCTCGATCATCCGGGCGCCGATGCGGTTGCTGCGTGCGCAGAGCTGCTCCTCTTCGATGATATCCAGGACCGCATGGGCGGCGGCGCACCCCAGGGGACTGCCGCCGTAGGTGCCGCCGAGTCCGCCCGGCTCGGGAGAATCCATGATCTCGGCCTTGCCGATCACGCCCGAAATCGGAAAGCCGCCGCCGAGGGCCTTGGCCACGGTGATCAGATCCGGCTCGATGTCGAAATACTCGCTGGCAAACAGCTTGCCGGTGCGGGCGAAACCGGTCTGCACTTCGTCGCAGATCAACAGGATGCCGTGCCGGTCGCAGAGTTGCCGCAGCGCCTGCATGAACGCTTTGGGCGCGATATAGAAACCGCCTTCCCCCTGGACCGGTTCGAGGATGATCGCCGCCACCTGCCGCGGTTCGACATCGGCCTTGAACAGTCGCTCCAGCGCATCGAAACTGTCCTGCACGCTGACGCCGTGATGTTCGATGGGGAACGGAACGTGGTAGAGCGAGGCCGGGAACGGACCGAAGCCGGCCTTGTAGGGGACCACCTTGCCGGTCAGCCCCATGGTCAGCATGGAGCGGCCGTGGAAGCCCCCGACAAAGGAGATCACCGCCGGGCGTTTGCTGTGGTGACGGGCGATCTTGACGGCATTCTCCACCGCTTCGGCGCCGGTGGTCATCAGGATGGTCTTGGCGTCTGTGATCGGCGCCAGCCTGTTCAAACGTTCGGCCAGCGCCACGTAGTTTTCGTAGGGCAGCACCTGAAAGGCGGTATGAACGAAGGCCTCGCTCTGGGCGGCGGCGGCGGCCATCACCCTGGGGTGACGGTGGCCGGTGTTGCAGACGGCGATGCCCGCGGCAAAATCGAGATAGCGCTTGCCGTCGGCGTCCCAGATCTCGGCGTTTTCACCCTTGACGGCAAAGACTGAGGTGGCAGAGGCGACGCCTCGGGGGACGGCGGCCTGGCGCCGGGCGAGCAG
>DASWJX010000181.1:0-22219 GCA_036396915.1 Geopsychrobacteraceae bacterium
GGTTTGACGTTATGACCAGTTTTGGAGCCAGGTATGGAACAGAAATTTTGTAAGAGATTGCCGGTCTGCCCGTTTTTCAGGACCGTCCAGGAATCCGAAGAGATTCTTGATGTGCTGAATGAATACGTCCAGGTCTACTGCTGCGGCCCGCTGCAGGCAAAATGCTTCCGGATTATCCATTTCGATAATTTCGGCACGCAGCCGGCTGACGATATTTCACCGTCCGGGCTTGATTTTCGCAAGTACCTGAACCTCAAGGACGCCTGACAGACAGCTTGGTCGGTTTTCCGGGCGTTTTTTTAGAAGGTCCGGTCCGTTTCGCGCTGAGACACGCAAAAGAGCGCCTGAAATCATCGATTTCAGGCGCTCTTTTGCTTTAAACTCCCGAGACCGTGACGGCAGGCCGGGCGAGTGCCCCTCACGGGCTGAGTTGCTGTTTTTTTAGCTTGACAGCGACGCCCAAGACCAGTACCTTGAAAACGGTTTTCAATATCGGGGCAGGTTCCCGTCGCCCGGATCCGTTCAATCCCTCATGCGAAAATTGTTGCCAGGGGACAGCATGTCAGGCTGTCCGGCCGTCCTACAAGGAGACACATCCATGCAGTATCATCTCGGGCAACTGTCCGTCGGCGACAAGGCGATTGTCAAAGGCTTTGCCGCCGGCAAGAAAGAGTATCGCGCCAAACTTCTGGCCATGGGCCTGACCAAGGGGATCGAGCTGGTGTTGACCCGCGTCGCGCCGCTGGGGGATCCGCTGGAGATCAGTGTCAGGGGCTTTGCCCTGAGCTTGCGCAAGGCCGAAGCGGCCGCCGTGCTGGTGGAAAGGAGCTGATGACGATGCAGAAAAAGCGCCTCAGAATCGCCGTCGCCGGAAACCCCAACTGCGGCAAGACCACCCTCTTCAACGAACTGACCGGCTCCCGCCAGATGGTCGGCAACTGGCCCGGCGTCACCGTCGACCGCAAGACCGGTCTCTACTCTTTTGAAGGGCACGATTTCGAGCTGGTCGACATCCCGGGCATCTATGCTCTTTCGGCGCACTCCACCGACGAAAAAGTCGCCCGCGATTACCTGCTGTCCGAAGATTATGATCTGATCATCAATATCGTCGATGCCGCCAATATCGAGCGCAACCTGTACCTGACCACCCAGCTGCTGGAAATGCGGCTGCCGATGGTTGTCGTGCTGAACAAGATGGACGTCGCCAAGGCGCGGCAGATCCGGATCGACACGGAAGAGCTGTCCGGCCGTCTCGGGGTGCCGGTGGTGCCGATCGCCGCCTCCAAGCGCAGCGGGCTGACGCTGTTGAAGAGAACCGTTCATCAATACGCCGAGCACAATCCGATCTCCGAGGCCGATGTGATCTATCCGCTCGAGATTCAGGAGGCGGCCGCCAGGCTGATCGGCCAGGTCGGAACGCTGGCGGCGCAGCACAACCTCAAGGCCGAATGGCTGGCGATGAAGCTGCTGGAAGGCGATCCCGAGTTTGTTGCACTGCTCGACCCCGCCACCGCGGCGGATCTGGAAAAACAGCAGCTGGCGATCACGCGGCAGCTGGATGAGGATGCCGATATCGCCATCGCCGATGCCCGCTACGGTTTTATCCACTGGGTTACCGAGCATGCCGTAATCCATGCCACCAAGGTCGGCAAGTCGCTGACCGACCGGATCGACAGGGTGGTTCTCAATCGGGTCCTCGGCCTGCCGATCTTTCTGCTGATGATGTACCTGACCTTCATGTTCACCATCAACGTCGGCGGGGCGTTTATCGACTTCTTCGATATTGCCGTCGGCGCGATTTTCGTCGACGGCATGGCCGCCCTGCTCGGCGGCCTCAATGCGCCCGACTGGCTGATCGGCGTTTTGGCCAGCGGTATCGGCGGCGGCATCCAGACCGTGTCGACCTTCATTCCGCCGATCGGTTTCATGTTCCTGGCCCTGGCCGTCCTGGAGGGCTCCGGCTACATGGCGCGGGCCGCTTTCGTCATGGACCGTTTCATGCGCATGCTGGGGCTGCCGGGCAAATCCTTTATGCCGCTGCTGGTCGGTTTCGGTTGCAACGTGCCGGCGATCATGGCGACCCGGACCCTGGAAAACCAGCGCGATCGCACCCTGACCATCATGATGAACCCGTTCATGAGCTGCGGCGCCCGGCTGCCGGTCTACGCGCTGTTTGCCGCCGCCTTCTTCCCGGTGGGCGGCCAGAACGTGGTCTTTCTGCTCTATCTGGCCGGCATCGCTTTTGCCGTGCTGACCGGCCTGATTCTCAAGTACACCCTGCTCAAGGGGACCATCACCCCGTTTGTCATGGAGCTGCCGCTCTATCATGTGCCGACCGTCAAATCGGTGCTGCTGCGCACCTGGGACCGACTCAAAGCGTTCCTGCTCAAGGCCAGCCGGATTCTGATTCCGATGGTGGCGCTGCTGGCGCTGCTCAATACCATGGCGCTGGACGGCAGCATCGGGCACGATGACAGCAAGGATTCCCTGCTCTCATCGGTCAGCCGTTCGATCACGCCGGTGTTTGCCCCGATGGGGATCAGACAGGACAACTGGCCGGCGACGGTCGGCATCTTCACCGGCGTTTTCGCCAAGGAAGCCGTGGTCGGCACCCTGGACGCCATCTACCTGCAGAACGAGCAGCAGGAACAACGCGCCGCGGACGACGAGTCGGCAGCGTTCAGCCTCGCCGCGGCGCTGCGGGAGGCGGTCCGGACCATTCCGGAAAACCTGGCCGGGGTGGCCGATACCCTCGCCGATCCGCTCGGCCTGAGCATCGGCGACACCAGTTCCGCCGACACGGCCGCCGAAGCGCAGGCGGTCAGCGCCGGAACCTTCGGGGCCATGGGCAAGCTGTTCGACGGCAAGATCGGCGCCATCGCCTACATGCTGTTCGTCCTCATGTACTTTCCCTGTGTCGCCGCCATGTCCGCCGTCTATCGGGAAACCAACATGCGCTGGACGGTCTTCATTGCGCTCTGGACCACCGGCCTGGCCTACGTATCGGCGACCGGCTTTTATCAGCTGGCCACCTTCGCCCGCCACCCGACCTTCTCGGCGGCCTGGCTGGCGGGCAGCGGCCTGATCTTCGTGGCCGTGGTGCTGGTGATGCGTTTCCTGGGGAAAGAGCCCCGCGCAACCGGCGTTGTCGTCCCGGTCAAGGGCTGAACCTGAACTGTTGAGCCGGCGGGGCCGCCAGGCCCCGCCGGCAAAGGAGAAAACCGATGACCCCGAGTGCCGTGAAGCGCTACCTGAGCGAGCGCAGGATCGCACCCTTGAGCGATATCGCCATGCATTTCGATCTGGAGCCGGACGCCGTGCGCGGCCTGCTCGGCCACTGGATCAGAAAGGGGCGGGTACGGCTGCACCAGGATGACAGCTGCGGCAGCGGCTGTTGCGGCAGCGGCTGCGGTGAGCACGTCGCCAAGGAAGTCTACGAGTGGCTGTCCTAGGGCCGAGCCGCGAAATCTGACCCTACTCCCCTTCGATGAGAGAAAATTCCCGCCCCAGCAGCGCCTGTTTGCGCTCCGTGCCCCAGCGGTAACCGCCGATTTCACCGCTGCTGCGCAGCACCCGGTGGCAGGGGATCAGGTAGGCGATCGGGTTGCGGCCGACGGCGTTGCCGACGGCGCGACTCGCGCCAGGGGCGCCGAGCTGTTCCGCCAGCTGCCGGTAGGAGACCAGCGCCCCGGCGGGTATGGTCAGCAGCGCCCGCCAGACCTTGAGCTGGAAATTGGTGCCGCGCAGCAGCAGCGGGAGCACCGGCTCTTCCCCCGCTTTGCGGCGGCGGAATATGCGCTTGACAATCTCAAGCGTCGCCCCCCTGTCCTCGACCAGGCCGGCTTCAGGCCAGGCTTTTCGCAATTCCTCCAGAGCCGCTTCGGCGCGGTCGTCATCGACAAATGCCAGATGGCAGATACCCCGTGCGGTCAGTCCGATCAGGCAGCCGCCGAACGGCGAGTCGTGCAGTCCGTAACGGATCTCGATGCCCGCGCCGCCCGCCTTGAATTCCCCCGGCGTGACCGCGTCCACCGCAATCATCAGATCGTGCAGACGCGAGGGACCGCTCAGGCCGACTTCGAGGCTGGTGTCGAGCACCGACCGCGAGCGGCGCAGCAGCTGCCTGGCGTGTTCGGCGGTGAGAAACTGCAGAAAGCGTTTGGGGCTGACCCCGGCCCAGCGGCGGAACAGACGCTGGAAATGGAACGGGCTCAGCCCGAGCTGCCGCGCCGCCTGGTCCAGGGTCGGTCGGGCCAGCCTGTGCTCTTCCAGAAAACGGATCGCCTGCGCGATCCGCCGGTAGTCGTCGTTTGCCATCGCTTGCTCCTGTGGGTGATAGCGTCCTGTTGTGACCGTACCATCCGCGCGCGGCGGCGCCCACCCGATTGTTGCTGCGAGCCTTCACGACAGTTCTGTTTTGGACCCTGCGGCAGCGAACCGGGCGTATCGATCGCGTTCCCCTTTACCCTGAATCCGTGAGATCGCCGGCACGATGCGGATTTGATGCCGCACCGCAAATTTCACCAGGTGAGGCGTGCGGGGTAAGGCGTAATTTCCTGAACTAAAACAGGACGCTCGCGTTTTCCCCCCTTCACTCCTTACGCCTCACATCTTACGGATTCAGATTTACGGTATCCGCGGCGTTAAGCTGGATCAAGGCGGGAAGGGCGGCTCGGGTTGTGCGGACGGCTCATCATCCCGGCGGGCATTCAGAACCGAAAAGATTTGTTCCAGTGCATAGCCCCGGCGCTGGAAGTAGCTGACGACGCGGCGTTTGAGCTTGTCGTCCGCCTGCCGGCAGTCGAAGCCGGGGAAACGCCGCTCCAGCTGCTGACGCAGCAGCCGGTCGCTGTCGATCTCTGCGCCGGCCAGTTCCAGTGCGGTGCGCGCGGACTGTTCGTCGATCCCCTTGTTGCGCAGATCGAGCAGGATTTTCGTGCCGACGCCGCGGCCGGTGCGCAACAGCATGCGCGCCCGTTGCAGGGCGTAGCGCTGATCGTCGAGATAGCCGTATTCGCGGCAGTACTGCCGGGCATCCTCCGCCTGTTCAGCGGAAAAGCCGAGCTGGAGCATTTTCCGCTGCAGCTCGGCTTCACTGCGATCCCGGCCGGTCAGCAGCCGCAGGGCGGCCGCCCGCGGATCAGACGCGGTCGATTTTGAATTCCTCATCGTCGTCGGTCGCTTCTTCCTCCGCCGAGATATCCTGCCAGCCCTGGTCGCCGGTGGAGGAGATGCCGGAGAACTTGAGTTTGAAATCGTCGGGGTTGGAACTCTGGCGCAGGGCCTCCTCGAAGGTGATGATTTCCCGTTTGACCAGATCCATCAGCGCCTGGTCAAAGGTCTGCATGCCGTAGGTGGTATAGCCCTGGGCGATGGTGTCCCGCAGCTGGATGGTTTTGTCCCGGTCGTCGATCAGGTCGCGGACCCGGGCCGTGGAGACCATGACTTCGACGGCGGCCACCCGTCCCTTGCCGCTGGCGCGGGGGATCAGACGCTGGGAGACGATCCCCTTGAGAACTCCGGAGAGCTGCAGGCGGATCTGGCGCTGCTGGTGCGGCGGAAACATGGCGACGATGCGGGTGATGGTTTCCGGGGCATCGATGGTGTGCATGGTCGACAGCACCAGGTGGCCGGTTTCGGCGGCGGCCAGGGCGGTTTCGGTGGTTTCCAGGTCGCGCATCTCGCCGACCAGAATCACGTCCGGATCCTGGCGCAGCGAGCCCTTCAGGGCACAGCCGAAGGCTGCGGTGTCGAAACCGACTTCCCGCTGGTTGATGATGCATTTGCGGTCGCGGTGCAGGTATTCGATGGGGTCTTCGATGGTGACGATATGCGCGGTGCGCTGCCCGTTGATATAGTCGAGCATCGCCGCCAGGGTGGTCGATTTGCCCGATCCGGTGGCGCCGGTGACCAGCACCAGGCCGCGCGGTTCCATGGCGATCTTTTTCAGAACGGCGGGCAGCGCCAGCTCGTCGAGGGTCAGGATTTTATAGGGGATGGCCCGGAACACCGCGGACATCGAGTTGCGCTGGGAGAAGACGTTGACCCGAAAGCGACCGAGGCCGGGAACCCCATACGCCAGATCGACCTCGTGGACGTCCTCGAAGCGGGCGCGCTGCCGGTCGTTCATGATCGCATCGCACATCCCGTGGATCATGTCGGCGGTCAGGCGCGGCGCCTTGGGCAGCGGCCGCAGGTTGCCGTCGATGCGAAACACGGGCGGCAGACCGGCTTTGAGGTGAATATCGGAGGTATTGGCCTTGAGGGCCATGCCGAGTATATCGTTCAGGTTCATTAGTGCTCTTTTCGTTGCGGGCGCCGTGGCGGAAAAATGGTTGTCGGTTGACCGCTAGCCGGCCGCCGCGGTTTCGTCCGCAACGGGCAGCAGCCCGAACAGTTGGCGCAGCTTGATGTCGATCTCGTCGGCGATGGCCGGGTTTTCCTGCAGAAAAATTTTGGAGTTTTCCCGTCCCTGGCCGACCCGTTCGCCGTTGTAGGAGAACCAGGCGCCGCTTTTCTCGACGATGTCATGCTCGACGCCGAGATCGAGCAGATCGCCCTCGCGGGAGATGCCGGTCCCGTACATGATGTCGAATTCCGCCTGTTTGAAGGGGGGAGCCACCTTGTTCTTGACCACCTTGACCCGGGTGCGGCCGCCGACCACATCCTGCCCCTGCTTGAGGGCGGCAATCCGCCGGATGTCAAGACGCACCGAGGCGTAGAATTTCAGGGCGTTGCCGCCGGTGGTGGTTTCGGGGTTGCCGAACATGACGCCGATCTTCATGCGGATCTGGTTGATAAAGATGATGCTGCAGTTGGATTTGCTGACCGTGCCGGTCAGTTTGCGCAGCGCCTGGGACATCAGGCGGGCCTGGAGGCCCATGTGCGAATCGCCCATTTCGCCTTCGATTTCGGCGCGCGGGGTGAGGGCGGCGACCGAGTCGACCACCAGCACGTCGATGGCGCCGCTGCGCACCAGGACTTCGGTGATTTCGAGCGCCTGCTCGCCGGTATCCGGCTGGGAGACCAGCAGGTCGTCGGCTTTGACGCCGAGGCGCGCGGCATAGTTGATATCGAGGGCGTGTTCGGCATCGACGAAGGCGGCGATACCGCCTTTTTTCTGGATTTCGGCGACGATGTGCAGGGCCAGGGTGGTTTTGCCGGAGGATTCCGGGCCGAAAATCTCGATGATGCGCCCCTTGGGGATGCCGCCGATGCCGAGGGCCAGATCGAGGCTCAGGGCGCCGGTGGAGATCTTGTCGATTTCCGGCATCTGGTACTCTCCGCCAAGGCGCATGATGCTGCCCTTGCCGAACTGTTTTTCAATCTGGCCCATGGCCAGTTCGATGGCGCGGTCACGGTTGTCGTTCGACATGTAAATCTCCCTTGCTAAATGATTTGTGAGGTGAAAAGCATTTTTCCCGCCGGTCGAATATAAGCGGAGCATTGTGACACAATATGTCGCACCGGCTTCAGCGGCCCTTCAGTTCGGCCACGGTCAGCGGTTGATGCACCGCCCCCTGCGGTGTCAACCGGCTGCTGTAGAGGATGACGGATGCGACCGGCAACGGGCCGACCACGATATCCCGCAGCTTGTGCATTGTTTCACTGTCGGCCGGCGGCCGGCGGAACCGTCCCAGGGTCAGATGCGGTCGATAGGGCGTACGTTCTTCCGGACAGCCGAGTTCAGCAAGGCCGGCGGCCAGTTTTTTTTGCAGCGCTACGACCGGTTCGGGCGGTTGGACCCCCAACCAGACCACCCGCGGTCGCCGCTGTCCGGGAAAGGTTCCCAGCCCCTGCAGGGTGAGCGAAAAAGGGGCCTGAGAGCCTACTACCGATAGCATGAATCGGCCGATGCTGGCAAGCTGCTCCTCGCTCCGGTCGCCGAGAAAATTCAGGGTCAGATGCAGGTTGTGCGCCGCCACGGGGCGCAGTTCCGGCATCTCGCGACCGAGCGTCTGCTGCAGTGTCGCCACCTGCCGGCAGAGGGCTTCGGCAAAGGGGATCGCAATAAAGGAGCGGATCAGTGCCATGGCCGATTCCCAGGAGGCTGCCCGACAATGAGAGCCTCCTGGGTTTTTTGCAACGGCAGCAGCACCTGGAAGCTGCTGCCGGAGTGGTCACCGCCGGCGGCCTCGACCCAGAGCATGCCGCCCTGTCGTTCGATGATCCCTTTCGCCAGCGACAGGCCGAGGCCGGCGCCTGACCTGCTGCCGGTTTTCGGATGGCGGCCGTGATGTCTGAGCGGGGCGCCGACGTAGAACGTGTCGAAAATGCGTAATCGTTCGGTTTCGTCGACCCCCGTCCCGCTGTCGATAATCCGCAGCAGCAGATAGTTGTCGACCAGGCCGGCTGAAAAAAAATCGGGACAGAAGTTTTCCAGCTGCGGTTGGCGCTTTTGCACCTCAAGCCCCTGGCAGTAACGGGTCTCCAGGTGAATCCGACCGCCTTCCGGGGTGTATTTGAGGGCGTTGTCGAGCAGACGGTTCAGCGCGCGGCGCAGATGATGGTCGTCGCCGAGCAGAGCGAGCGAGGCGGGGATGGACCCGAGCGTCAGGGTCAGCGTTCGGTCCTTTGCTCGCGTCTGCACGTCGAGGTGCAGCTCGGTGAGGATGCGCGGCAGGTCAAGCGGCTCCTTGGACAGATAGAGATCGCGTGACTCGATCCGCACCATCTCCATCAGATCCTCGATCAGGGTCTGCAGCCGCAGTCCGCCCTGCTCCAGCATGTCCAGCAGGTCGCGAACCTCATCCGCGGCTTCGGGCAATTTGAGCTGCAACAGTTCGACGGCGGAAAGCACGCAGGTCAGCGGGGTGCGCAGTTCGTGCGAGGCCAGTCCGAGAAAACGAATTTTGGTCCGGTTGGTCAGTTCCAGCGCGCGGTTGCTCTCTTCGAGACGCGTCAGGTGGGCGCGCAGCTGCGAGCGGGACCGTTCCAGTTCGCGTTGGCCGGCCTCGGTCATCTGCTGTTGCCATTCCAGTTTTTCCACCAGTTCCGTGGTCGCGATGGCGCTCGCCAGAATCCGGCAGACCTGCAGCAGCAGGTCGACGTCGGCGCTGCTGAACTGGCGCGAGATGCGTTGGAAGAGAAACAGGGTGCCGACGGTCCGCTCGCCCGCAACCAGCGGCAGGGAGACCATGCTGCGCCAGCCCGCATCGATGACGGCCTGGCAGTAGAGTTGCGATTCCCAGCGCAGATCGACCCAGCTGCAGGGGGCGCCGCTGCGCAGCACCTGCTCGGTCAGCCCCTTGCCGACCGGTATTTTCTGCAGCTCGCGAACCAGTTCCGTCGGAATGCCGAGGCTGGCCGTCAGGCAGCGGGGCGCGTCGCTATGGTCGAGCTGGTAGATGCCGCCGCCGTCCACCGAGAAAAACCGCTGGAGATCATCCAGTGCGGCCTGGAGCAGGGTCGCCCGGTCCCGATGGTCGGCGGCAATCAGGGCGATCCGCTGCAGCAGCAGCAGGCGCTGATTTTCCTGCTGCAGATCGCTGCTGTTGTCCTGCTGTCGACTGTCCTGAGGCATGCGGTGCCTTCCTCTTTAAGTTTTTGCTAAAGCATCAATTATTCGTCCCGGCCGGGATCGTCCGGACCGACTCCTGGCGGCCGATGAGGTAGCGGCGCAACCATTCCAGCGCCATATGGGCGGACATCACCTGGACCTGATTGCGATCGCCGCTGAACTGATATCTGCGCACCTGCTCGGTATCCTCGGCGGCCAGGGCCAGAAAAACCGTGCCGACCGGTTTGTCCCGGCTGCCGCCGTCCGGTCCGGCAATGCCGGTAACGGCCAGAGCCAGATCGGTGTCCGCCGCCTGGCGAACGCCGCGGGCCATGGCCAGTGCGCAGGGTTCGCTGACCGCCCCGTAGCGGTGAAGGATCTCGGGGGCTATCTTCAGCCAGTCGAGCTTGGCCGAATCGGCGTAGGTGACCGCCGCCCGTTCGAGAAACGCCGACGCCCCGGGCCAGCTGGTGAGCAGGCTGGCGATCAGTCCTCCGGTGCAGGATTCGGCAAGCGCCAGGGTCAGTCCGTGGTCGGTCAGCTGTCTGCCGACCTGGCCGGCGAGGGTTTCCCCCTCGCGGCCGACGATATACTCACCCATCACCTGCCGCAGCAACAGTTCCGTTTCGTCCAGCCGCTGCTCCGCCGCATCGCCGCTGCTGCGCAGTTTGAGCAGGACACAGGGATAGTCGATGCCGAAGGCCACCTCCACCCCGTCCGGCAGCTCCCGGTAGGGGATCAGCTGCTCCACTTTCGGCTCGGAAAGACCGAACAGGCGGTATTGCCGCTGCACCGCCGGCAGGCCTCCGGGAACGGTGCGCCGCAGGATCGGCAGGACCGCCTGCTCCAGCATGGCGAGCATTTCGTGCGGGACGCCCGGCATGAAAAACAGGTTGCGCTGCTGTTGCTGCACCCAGAAACCGGGCGCCGTCCCCCGCGTGTTGGGCAGCGGGATGGCTTTTTGCGGCAGCAGCGCCTGGCGCTCGGTGATTGCCTCGGGCGACCGGCCGCACCGGGAATAATAATCGCGGATCATTTGTAATGCTTCGTCGTTGATGGCGAGCGGCCGACCGAGCAGTTTGGCCGCGGCCCGCGCGGTCCGGTCGTCGCCGGTGGAACCGAGTCCGCCGGTGACGATGACGACCTGTACCTGTCGACAGAGGTAGTTCAGGGCCGTCCCGATATCCTGTTCATTGTCGGCCACCGACAGCGAGTAGCGGATCCGGTAGCCGTGGCGGTTGAGGATCCGGGCGACGGCGGCGGTGTTGGTGTCGCTTAAATCGCCGTTGAGCAGTTCGCTGCCGGTGGTCAGTACGGCAATCTCGCAAGGGTTCATCGATGCTCCATGTCGCTCGTCATTATAGCGTATCCGTCAGCCGAACAGGGCAAGACAGAGACGCACGGCGCCAGCGGCGTACATGCCCGCCACCACGTCATCCAGGACCACGCCGACGCCGTTCTTCATCTTTTTGTCAAACCAGCTGGCGGGCGGCGGTTTGACGATGTCGAACAGCCTGAACCAGAAAAATCCGAGCAGGGCGGTCTGCCAGCTGAAGGGAAGCAGGGCAACCGTCACCAGGTAGCCGACCAGTTCATCGATGACGATGCGGCCGTCATCGGCCACGGCGTAGATCCGTCCGGCCAGGTCGGACACCCAGAACGACAGCACCAGCAGGGCGATCAGGGTCAGCATCGCCAGCGGCCAGGGCAGGCGGGCCATCAGGAAAAAGCAGGGGATACCGGCCAGGGTGCCGACGGTTCCCGGAGCGAACGGGGCGTAGCCGAGCCCGCCGTTGCTGGCCAGGGCCAGCACCAGGAAACGGAACGGGCCGCCGGGTTGTGTGGTGGATCGGGTCATGATGATGGATCGTCTCTTTTCGTGTCGGAGAGTTGTTCCCCGGCGGCCTGTGCAACCTGCCGATAGACCTCCGGCAGGGGCGTGCCGGTCGCTCTGCTCAGTCGGCGGCAATCGGCGAATTCGGGGCTGATGCGCAACAGTTCGTCGCCGTCGTAGAGCAGTTTGACCGCGGCGCTGCCGAGGGGCGTCGTCACCTGGCCCGGCTGGCGGTGCAGCTTGAAGCGCCCGGTCCGATAGCTGCGGATGCCGATGGCGCTGCTTTCGCGCAGCACCAGGCGGGCCAGCTGTTGTTCCAGGCGCGGTTCGCAGATCAGCGTCAAGCGGACTCCGGGGCGGTTTTTCTTCATCTGCAGCGGCGTATAGCCGGCGTCGAGCGCCCCGGCTGCCATCAGCCGATCGAGCAGTTCGCCCAGCAGCTCCGGACTGGCGTCGTCGATGTGGCTTTCCAGTACCTGCACCTGATCCCGCGGCAATGAGGCCGTCTCCGCGGCGCCGAGCAGGCCGCGCAGCAGGTTGGGACGGTCCGGCAGCTGCCGGCCGCCGACGCCGTAGCCGATCCGCTCGATGCGCAGTTCCGGCAACGGGCCGAAGTCGGCGATCTCCGCCGCGATGGCCGCGCCGGTGGGCGTGACCAGTTCCTGGTCGATGCCGCTGGCGCAGATCGGAACTCCGCGCAGCAGTTCCAGGGTGGCGGGCGCCGGCAGCGGCAGGGCGCCGTGGGCACAGCGGCCGAGGCCGCGCGAGAGCGGCAGCGGCGAGCAGATCACCTGCTCCGGAGCCAACAGATGCAGGCCGACGGCGGCGCCGACCAGATCGACGATCGCATCGAGGGCGCCGACCTCATGGAAGTGAACCTCTTCCAGGGCGATGCCGTGCACCCTGGCTTCCGCCTCCCCCAGGCGGCGGAACAGCCTTTGCGCCAGCTGTTTCGGTCCGGAGTCGAGCCCGGAGCGCGCCAGCATCCGGTCGATTTCTCGCCAGTGACGATGCCGCGTCTGCTCGTCGCACTGGACCTGAACCCGGCAGCCGTCGATGCCGTGGCGCTGCTCGCGGCCGACCTCCAGGCAAAATCCGGGCAGCTCCAGTTTGTCCAGTGCGGCCTCCAGCTGCTGCCGGTCGACCCCCAGGTCGAGCAGCAGGCCGAGGAACATGTCGCCGGAGATGCCGGAAAAACAGTCGAGATAAAGAGTCTTCATAGGTGATCGATCGCCAGGGTTAAAAAACAACGTCACGGAGTTATGGTCCTAACCGCAGCCCTGTTCCTTTAATCTTGTTCCTGCCTTGTTGATCCGGTTCGCCGCAAAGGCGGCCCCGAAACCGTTGTCGATATTGACCACCGTCACCCCGCTGGCACAGGAATTGAGCATGCCGAGCAGGGCGGCGACGCCGCCGAAGGCGGCGCCGTAACCGACCGAGGTCGGAACGGCGATGACCGGTACCGAGACCAGCCCGCCGATCACCGAGGGGAGGGCGCCCTCCATGCCGGCGACGACGATGATCACGGAAGCATCGCGGAGCTTGTCCCCCTGGGCCAGCAAGCGGTGGATTCCGGCGACGCCGACATCGACCAGTAGCTCGACCCGGTTGCCGAGCATGCTGGCCGTCACCACCGCTTCGCGGGCAACCGGGATGTCCGAGGTGCCGGCGCAGATCACCAGCACCGTGCCGTCGCCGGTTTCCTCGATCTGCTGCCGGACCAGGCTCAGGGTGCGGGCGTCCCGGTCGTAGTCCGCCCGCGGAAACGCATTGCAGAGCGGTTCCGCTTTCTCGGCGCTGAGCCGGGTGACCAGAATGTTGCTTCCGGCGGCCGCCATGGCGGTGAGGATGATCCGCAACTGCTCGATACTTTTGTGTTCGCCGAGAACGATTTCCGGAACCCCCTGGCGCAGTTCCCGGTGATGGTCGATGAGGGCGACGCCGACATCCTCGAACGGAAGCCGGCACAGTTTCGCTACGCCCTCTTCGATCGAGGCGTCGCCGTCGAGAATTTCCTGCAGCAGTCGGGTCAGATCGTTTCTGTTCATCCTGTGCGTCCGCCTTTCGCCTAAAGATCGAGATCGTCGGCAATGCCCTGCATCGCTGCCAGGCAGAGATCGCAGAAATCGCCGAGCGGCAGGCCGATCAGTTCGCATTCCCTGATAATGTCGCGGTCGGCGCCGGCGGCAAAGGCGGTTTCCCTGATCCGTTTGCGCACCGATTTCGGTCTGACGCTGGAGAGCTTTTTATCCGGATAAACCAGCGCGGTGGCGGTGATCAGGCCGGTGATCGTCTCTCCGGCGGCCAGCGCGTGATGGAAGCGTTGGCTGCGCTTGTCGTCGTGTGCCGCTTCGTTGTGCATGCGGATCGCTTCGATGATCTCCGCGGCGACCCCTTCCCGGCGCAGGATGTCGACGGTCTGGCGGGTATGCAGCGCCAGGTCGTCCGCCGTGGCCTCGGCATCCAGATCGTGCAACAGCCCGGCCAGGCCCCACAACTCCTCATCTTCACCGAAATGGCGGGCCAGACCGCGCAGCACCGCTTCACTGGCCAGGCAGTGTTTGATCAGGTTCGGCGCGCTCAGATGCCGCCCGAGCAGTTCCATGGCCCGCTCCCGGTCGATTCCGTAATGCATGGTTTTTCTCCGTGGCTGGTGTCGTTTCCGATGATACCAAAAATAGCGCAACAAGGCTGCAGCGAAGTCGCTTCCGTTTCCGGGAGCCGGTCCACGCGCGACCGGCGGCAGTGACCGCGAAACGGCGGACCTTACAGTGAAGCAAAACAATCTAGTATTATAGCAGAAACAGACGGTGGATCCACAATGCCGAAGTTTTGCGGGCAAATCAGCATCTGCCGGGGCAAGGTCGCCGCGGCCCGGATTTTCAGCCGCAAAAAACGGGGCACGGCAGATCTTTTCGCGCGTTGCGCGTTGCGTCTCTTGACCTGTCGGACAGAACTGTTTAGGGTTCAGTGCTGACCGCATTTGGAGGACGGATTATGGACGAACCGATCGAACAGGACCTGCCGCTGAGCAGGACCAAGCTCAAGAAGCTGGCCAAGGAAGTTGAAGCGCTGGCGAAGCGCCTGGCCGAATTGTCGGATAGCGTGTTCCGGCGTCTTGAGCTGGAAGACGCTATCCGCAAGGAGATCGTGCTGGCCCGGGAAACCCTCGGCCGGGGCTCGCACAAGCGGCAGATCAAGCACCTGGCGGGACTGCTGCGGCAGATGCCGGGAGAGGTCGAGCGGCTCAGGGACGCCCTGGAGGCGCAGGATCAGGTGGCCCTGGGCGACCGTCGCCAGTTTCATCACCTGGAAGAATTGCGTGACCGTCTGTGCGATCCGGACCGCTTTCCGGCGGCGCTGGACGAGGTTCTGGAGCTTTACCCGAACATCGACCGCAATACCATCTCCCGCCTGTCACGCTCGGTTCACCAGCATGCCGACCGCAGGGCCGCGCGCGAGCTGTTCCGGCGCTTGCGGGATGAATTGACGGAGTAGGTGACCGAGCGACGGATTCGCGCACACATTTTTATCTGCGTTCCGGCGCTGCAGCTTGAACGGTGGATGCGCAACCGGCTGTGAACGGTTTTGGTGCCCAAAGCTTTACAGACGCTACAGCAGATCAAGGTGGGGGAACTGACCGTCAATGACAAAAGGGTGACGATGGTGACCCGGATCACAGCCGATCAAAAGGAGATTCTGCGCCGTCCCCTCTGGCCCTCCCCACCTCTATTTGACAACTTGACTGCGTTCCCCTCGGCTATAAAAGAGGTTCTATTCTTTTGAATTAAAACTGTTGGAATGGGTGTTGGAATGAGTTGACATTCGGCTGTGGTCAAGGCACAAATTACGTATCGGTAAGTGCACGGAGACCCGGAGTATCACCATGGGCAAAACCCATGAAGTATGCTGCGTAGGAAGGAGTGAGGTCAATATGGGGATAGCACTTCCTCTGGAAAAGATGAGCCGGAAAGAAAAGATTCAGGCGATGGAGTCTCTCTGGGACGATCTTTGCCGGCACGCCGAGAAGCTTCAGTCACCGGAATGGCATGGCGCCGTACTTGAGCAACGCGAAGCGAACCTGCGGGTGGGCGAAGCGGAATTCAGCGATTGGGATGCGACGAAGAAACGCATCAGGAAAGAATGCGAGTGAAGATCAGGATTCTTGACGCCGCCGCGCAAGACCTGATTGACGGTTTCCGCTTCTACGAGATGCAAGAAGCCGGACTGGGGCAATACTTTCTGGATTCGCTTTTTGCCGATGTGGATTCTCTGCTGCTCTACGCCGGCATTCACCCGGTTTGCTTTGGAACATATCACCGCCTGCTGGCGAAACGTTTTCCGTTCGCCGTTTACTACAAGATCGACGGGGATCAGATATTGGTCTATGCCGTGCTCGACTGTCGGAGGAATCCAGCTTGGGCGCGCAAGAGGTTCGGGAAGAGCGGCGGTTGAAGCAATCGCTAAAATTTATATTTTTCAAGATGTCCCCTTCTTCCCTTAGCCGGAAAATAACGCAACACACATTTCCGTGGAAAGCCTGTTTTGCCTCTAAAATGCCACATTTAAGGCTGGCTCCAGTCTTCTTTTGCTTTTCTCCCCCAAGAGGAAGTTGCCGCGGTGGAGCACCAGTGGCGCACTCAGGGGAAAGGTGATTTTTCTATGCCCGCCAAAAACCCAAGAATCAACGTCGTCCTGGAAAAACCCCTCTATAATGCTCTCCACGACCTTGCCGAAGACGAAGGCGTCTCCAGATAGAACCGTAAGTTTTTGCGAAATCATCAACGGTTTGACTTTTTCGCGATAAAAAAAAACCGGCCCCGCACCTTGTTATCGGTGACGGGGCCGGTTTTTTTGTCGCGGATGCTTGCGGGGTCGGCCGCAGCGATTGCTACGGTTCGGCAGGGAAAACGACCCGGAAGCCGGTGGAGTAATGTTTTTCTTCGTAGCCGCCGCGCGCCCGGGTGGCCGCGCGCTGGAAGTTTTCATTGATGTCCCAGCTGCCGCCCCGCTTGATATAGTGCCGGCCGCTTGTTGCGCCCTGCGGGTTCTGTTTGGGGCTGTTCTCGTAGTATTCCTTGGCGAAGAGGTCGGAGCAAAGTTCCCAGACGCTGCCGCTCATGTCATACAGCCCCAGCCCGTTCGGTTTTTTCTGCGCCACGGGGTTCGGTTTTTGTTCGCTGTTGTGCTGATACCAGGCGACCTCCTTGACATTGTCCCCGCCGCAGAAGGTCTCTTCCTTGCCGCCGCTGCGACAGGCAAATTCCCATTCGGCCTCGGTGGGCAGACGATACGCCTTGCCGCTTTGCTCGGCCATGATCGCCATAAACCGGGCGGCCTCGTCGCGGGACAGACTTTCCACCGGATAATTGTCGCCGAGCTTAAGGGTGGAGGGGTTGTCTTTCATCAGCTTCGTCCACTGACCCTGGGTCACCTCGGTCTTGCCGATATAGAAACTGTCGACACAGACGTCATGGACGGGGTATTCCGTGTAGCTTCCGCCTCCTTGCAGGTTGCCCATCCGGTAGCAGTTGCCCGCGACCAGGACGAACTCCATGCCGGTTGCGGGATCCTTGTAGGCTGGGGCCGGCTCGGCGGCGGACACGCCGGCGGCGGTACTCAGCAGCAACAGCAGGGTCAGGATGCCGAGGATGGTTCGGGGATTTCTGGCAGTCATGGTACGGCCTTTCACAGAAGAGAGAACACCGATGGTGGTTGACCTCAACAGGGACGGTGCCTTGCCGGGCGGATTATCGCACCGAATTATGGGAGAATTCTGGCGGCTCGTCAAGTGAACTTTGATGGCGTCGCAAAAAGTCCGCCCTGCGGCGTTACGGCGTTTTTTCAGGACCTCGACATACCGATGTATGCCTGCGCCCCTGAAAAACCACCGTAACTATCCAGCACCCTGACATCGATGCAGCATTTGGTTGAGCTCCCTCCTCTTCAAGGGGAGGGTTGGGGTGGGGATGGGTTTGTTCCAGCACGCCATCACCCCATCCCCCTCCCGACCTCCCCCTTGAAGGGGGAGGAGATAAATTCATCAGTGACGGCTGGATAGTTACAAACCACCAAGCCTTGCCGGACGAAATTTTTGCCTGGCCATCCTTCGAGTTTTTGCGAAAGCATCAACGTTAATCCGCAGCGTTGTCGGCGTGCTGCAGTACCGCTGTTTTGTGCTCAGAACGTTGCTGAAACGGCAACCCGGAATCCGGAGGAGTAGTGGGCGTCGTCGCGGGCCGCTCTGCCGCGAACCGTCGCGCGCAGATAGCGCGGGTTGATGCTCCAGCTCCCGCCCCGCTTGACGATGTGGGGACCTTCCGCCGCACCCTGCGGGTTCCGGTCCGGACTGGTTGCGTAGTAGTCTTTCGCGTAGCTGTCGGAGCAGAATTCCCAGACATTGCCGCTCATGTCAAAAAGGCCCAGTCCGTTCGGCTGCCTGGTGGCGACCGCCTGGGTGCTGCCGCCGCCGGTCCGGTCGAACCAGGCCAGGCTGTCCAGCGCATCCCCGCCGCAGAAGGTTTCTTCCTTGCCGCCGCTGCGACAGGCGTACTCCCATTCGGCTTCGGTCGGCAGCCGGTAGGGCTTGGCTCCGGCGGCGGACATTTTTTTCAGAAATGCCATGGCCTCGTTCCAGGAGACGGATTCAACCGGGTGGTCGTCGCCCTTCTGGAAACGGGACGGGTTGTGGCCGGTCATTTTCAGCCACTGCGCCTGGGTGACTTCGGTTTTTCCCAGGTAGAAATCATCGAGGCAGACCTGGTGGGCCGGCTCTTCGTCGCTGTCGGCGCCGCCCTGGAGGTTGCCCATCCGGTAGCAGCCGCCCGGAACCAGAACGAATTCCATGCCGGTTGCCGGGTCGGTATAGGTCGCTGCCCGCCCGTTTCCGAACAGCGAGGAGCAGCCGCCGAGCAGCAGCAGCGAAGAGAGACAGGCGCAGAGTATGATGAAGCGGCGGGGGCTTGTTTGCATCTCGCATCCTTTATAGGAGCGTGTCGGACTATCCATGAACCGGCTGCAAATCCGGCTGCTTGGCCCATATTCCAACTCCTTTTCGGCCCATAGCTATGGCTATGAGCTCTCAAACGAGCCAGAATCTGGTCTCAAGCTTCCAAATTTTCGCTTCGGTCCGTATCGTCCGACACCCTCCTGGCACGGGTTGAATGTCGTAGTCGTCATGGTTGATCCGGCAGCATTAAAGCAGGGCAATAATCAGCTGTCAAGATTGTCTCACCGGTTTGTGTTGTTTCTTCCGGAAGGGGGGCGGGACGCCGCCGGCCGGTTTTTTATTCGCGCCGGACTTTATGGTACTGTTATAGGGCCTATGCTGCATCGGAACCCGCTGGCGGGGGGGCAAAAAATGCTCGATCGGTTGCCGCTGGCCCGGCCGGTCGCCATCTTCTTTCAACCGCGCACGATGGCAGGAGAAAACTCAATGCGGAAACTCACCATGTTCGTTTTTGTCTGGTCCGTGCTGTTTGCTCCGGGCAGCGTCGCCTCGGCGCAGACGCCCGATTTCGTCGCGCTGGCAAGCAAGCTGAAACCGAGCGTCGTCAATATCAGTACCTCGAAAAAGCTTGCCGCGGAGAGTCCGAACCGGCACGGCCGCGGCGAACCCCGGGATCTGTTCGAGGAGTTCTTCCGGCGCTTCGCTCCCGATCAACCGCAGCGACCCCGCAGGGAGTCAGCCCTCGGATCGGGATTCATCATCTCCGCTGACGGCTACATCCTGACCAACGATCATGTGGTCAACGGCGCCGACGAGGTGGCGGTCAGGCTCTCCGACGGGCGCAGTTTCGAGGCGACAATCAGGGGGGCGGATGAAAAGCTCGATCTGGCGCTGCTGAAAATCGATCTCGGTGACGCCGGCGAGAAGCTGCCGGTGGCCGAGCTGGGGGACAGCGAAACATTGCGGGTCGGCGAGTGGGTCATGGCCATCGGTAATCCCTTCGGGCTGGAACAGACGGTGACGGTGGGGATCGTTTCCGCCAAGGGCCGGGTGATCGGCGCCGGTCCCTATGACGATTTTATTCAGACCGATGCTTCGATCAATCCGGGCAATTCCGGGGGGCCGCTGTTCAACACGCGGGGCCAGGTTGTGGGGATCAACACCGCGATCGTCCGCGGCGGCCAGGGGATCGGTTTTGCCCTGCCGATCAATGCCGCCCGGGCGACGATCGCGCAGCTGCGGGAGACCGGGGAAGTGGTCCGCGGCTGGCTCGGGGTGTCAATTCAGAAAATATCCGCGGAGCTGGCGGAGTCGTTCGGCCTCGATCGTGCGCGCGGCGCCCTGGTCGCCGCTGTGGTCGAGGGCTCTCCGGCCGCTGCCGCAAAGATCAGACGGGGCGACATCATCCTTGAATTTAATGGCCGGCAGGTGGATGAGATGAATGATCTGCCGCGCATGGTGGCGGCGACTCCGGTCGACAAGACGGTCGAGGTCGCGCTGTTCCGGGACGGAAAGGTCGTCAAGGTCCGGGTCACGGTCGGAAAACTGGCCGGTGACGGTCGCCAGGCGCACGGGGTGACCGATACCGAACAGCGGATGGGCCTTGCCCTGACGCCGCTGAGCGACGAAGTCAGGGAGCGTTTTGGCCTGGCTATCGAGAGCGGCGTCCTGGTCAGCGCCGTTGATGCGGACGGCCCGGCGGCCGGGTCGAACCTGCGCCCCGGCGATGTGCTTGTCGAAGTCAACGGCACGGAGATCTCCGCCCCAAACGATTTGCGGGAGATCGTCGCCGCACTGGATTCCGGGCAGGTTCTGCGCGTGCTGGTCCAGCGCGGCGAGAGTTCGCTGTACACGACACTCAAGCTGAGGTAGCAATCATCATCGCTCACCGCACGGGCCGGGCTCGGGGAGGGCCGGGCCGCGGTTTTTTCGGCGCTTTTGATTCGCGCCGGGCTGTGTATCAGCACAGTGCAATGGCGATAGGGCCATGCTAGATTGCTGTTTATGAAAATTACCGTCAAACATCAGATTCTCCTGGCCCCGGCGGCGGTGCTGCTGCTTTTGACCCTGCTGCTGGGGTTCATGCAGTACACCTACTGGGATCTTTCGGTCAAACGGCACCAGGCCAAAGCGATCGGCACCGCATTTATTGCGCTGGCCGAAGCCGATCTGGCGGTTCGACGTCTGGCGGTTCTGGTGCAGCAATTTCAGAAAATCGATTTTGTCGAGCGGCAGGGCCTGATCATGCTGACGGAACTGCACGACCGGTTGTCGGAAGCCGTCGGTCGCGTGGAGCCGTTCGGTGAACTGAACAACGCCGAGCAGCTGGAGCACTTGCAACGGTTGGTCGTTGAAATGAATCCGGCCGGCGGAGTCGATCCCGAGCGGATTCTCAAGGCGGTGGATCTGTTTCGCGTGCAGCTCAATCAGCTGTCCAATCTGACCCAGTTGCAGCGTCAGCAGTTGCGCGAAGTCCACAGCAAGGATATCGATTATCTGGTGGAGCGGACGGCCCGGGTCTCGCTGATTGTTCTCGGGCTGGCTATTTTGACCGGGATTATCCTGTCGCTCTTCTTTGCGCGGCGGATTCTCAGCCGGATTCAGCTGCTCTCCGACAGCGCCGGGCGGATCGCCGGCGGGACACTGGAACCGCCCCCGGCGCCGGAGCAGATCCGCGATGAACTGGACGCGCTGACCCTTTCGATCAATCTTATGACCAAGCGCCTGATCCAGGTGGTGGGGTCCGAGAAGCTTCTGGAGGGGGCCGAGGATGAACGGCGGCGCATCGCCATGGATCTGCACGACCAGTCGTTGGCCGACCTCTCTTCGGTATTGCGCAAATTACAGAGTTTGCCGCCGGAGCTGGCCGGAGAGCTGGAGCGCGACCTGAACGGCGCGATTTCCAACCTGCGTGATATCATGAACAACCTGCACCCGCAAACACTCGATATCCTCGGCCTGGGCGCGGCGATCGAAGCGCACCTCGAACGGCACTGCGACAAGGACAATCTGGCCGACTATCATTTCTATCTCGACCCGCGCGTCGAGGAGTTGTCGCTGGCACGGGTTCCCAAGCTGGCTCTTTACCGGATCTGTCTGGAGGCGATCAACAATGTCCACAAGCACGCCCATGCCAGCCGCTTCGAGGTGGGGCTTGAGCTGCGCGAGCAGCAGCTGATCCTTTCGGTTGAAGATAACGGCAGCGGCTTTGTGCCGCGACCCGCGCAGGCGGACAACGGCCGCGGTTTGAACAATATACGGGAACGTGCCCGGGCGATCGGTGCGCAGGTGCGCTGGAGCGCATCGCGTTTTTCAAGCGGGACGCGCTTTGAGCTCTGCATGCCGGTCGTTGCCGGCGCTGCGACGGAGGCAGGATAATCATGCTGGAAATTCTGATTGCCGAGGACAACCCGAAGGATTTTGAGTTTCTCGAAAAGTTGCTGGACGGCTGGGACGAGGAGGTCAGAATCGTCCACGCCGCCAACGGCCAGACGGCCCTTGAGCTGGGACTGGAGCGCAGCAACCCGCTGGTGATCAGCGATATCCAGATGCCGGAACTGAACGGCGTCGATTTCGCCAAGGAACTCTGGCAGAAGAAACCGCAGGCACGGATTGTCTTCTGGAGTCAGTTCAAGGACGAGATGTACGTCCGTTCCCTCTCCAAGATCGTCCCGCCCGAAACGGTCTACGGCTATATCCTCAAGTCGAGCCCGCGTGAACGGATCGCTTCGGCCATCCGCACGGTGCTGCTCGAAGACCAGTGCTGGATCGATCCGGAAGTCCGCAAGGTCCAGGGCCGGGCGGGGCACAGTCTGACTGCGCTCTCCGACATCGAATATGAAGCGCTGCTCGATATCTCGCTGGGTCTGACCGACAACCTGATCGCCCAGCGCCGTTATCTGTCCCGGCGCGGCGCCCAGAGCCGTTTGAACTCGCT
>DASWJX010000182.1:0-4978 GCA_036396915.1 Geopsychrobacteraceae bacterium
GGCGCTTGTACAAAAAGTAAGGCGTCTGGCGGGACGCGACCCGCCGGTTTTCGTCAATCGATCGACAAAATCAATTGCCAAGAACTGGTGATCACCGACAAGAACCGCCGGGTTTCGGCCCGGCAGCCGACTTCCGGCTTCCTTTTCTTTGAGGCGCAAAGAAAAGCAAGCAAAAGAAACGCTTTTTATTTCTGTCGCACGGGTTCGCAACCCTTTTTCGAGGACGCTGGTCCGATAAACCGAAACAGGGCAGGGCTTCGTGGTTGCAGAAAGCGAAAAAGGCGCCGACGAGCATGAAGCCGCTCGAACGGGTTAAACGGCGACTGTCGTGGGAGCAATGGAAAGAATCAGCAAGGAGGAAACAGCTTAAGAGGCCGGCAGACCCATCTCGTGATGGCGACGTGCCATACGCAAGTGATGATCGATCACCGGCGGTCCGCTGCGGGTTTGCAGAAAAATGGTTGCGTCAAACGGCATCCCGGGCCGTGGGATCGACCTTTCAGGCGACTGTGCCGGTGGCCGGCAAGGGCGTTTTGCGCCAAGCCTCGGGCATCGCTGTACGCTTCTGCCGCTTCAGAAAAAAACGGCATCGCCGGAAAGAAATTCGTAGCGATGCCGTTCATGCCGTTGTCGTTGTCGGGGGGCTCAGGACTCTTTCAGCCACTCCTCCATGGCCTTTTCCTGCCCGCTCCAGCCCTCTGTCAGGCGCTGCTCCAGAAACGCACTCAGCAGGCTGTCGAACATCTGCTCCCCTTCTTCGATGGCGCCGATCTTGGTCAGAAAGGCGGCTTCGGCTTCGGCCGCCGGGTCGTCGCTGGGATCGCTGTCCGGTTTGATCATCGGCGTCCGGTAGCTGCCGAAATAGAAACGCTCGGCCTTGAGGGACAGCTTCCAGGCCGATTCGTCATCCCGTTGCAGGTGCAGGGTGGCTTCTTCAATCAGTTTCCCCTGCGTTAATGCGGCCTTTACTTCCCGGTAGCTGTCCTGCGGTCCGGCCACGGCAATCTTCTGCAGCCCTTCCTGACCGCTGCCGACCAGCAGCAGGCGGTCGTCGAGATAGGCCAGGAACGGTTCGCCGGCGAGCAGCGGCCCCGGCCGACTGACGGCGTAGCGGGACTCGGAGTTGAGGGTCCGATAGAGCAGCCAGTGGAGGAATTCGTTGCCCAGCCAGCGGTTGGCGTCGATCTGCTCGATGGCGCTGTCGGTCAGGGCCCGGTTGGACTGCTGCAGGGCGCTCCGGCGTTCTTCGGGGAGGATCGCTTCGGCCCGGGCCATGGGGTGGTAGAGGTTCAGGCGCAGGGTCGGAAAGGTCTGGTGAAACATCCCCAGAAAGGTTTCGATCATCTTCTGGTTGAGGCTGCTGAAGCGGACGATGTTCCGCTCGGTGTCCCAGTCGACATCGTAGATGGCCGGGGTGGGTAGGGTGCGGGCCATCAGCAGCGCGCGTGCCCGGTCGCGGATCTCTTCCATCTCGCCCTTGGGGACTCTTTTCAGTTCGGGACGGCTTTCCAGGAACTGTTCGCCGAACTGGGCGACCTGACGTTTGAAGAGGGCGGCAGGGATGCGCCGCCGGTCCTGCCGCAAGGAGAAGCAGATGTGCCGGTCGCGGCGGCACACTTCCGGATGGCTGAAGACCCCGCAGTCGGGATCGTTCAAGGTGACCCAGCCGATGGAAAGTTCGTCCGAGCTCTGCTCGATCGATTTGAATCCCTGGCTGCTCAGTTGTTCAACGATCCGCTCCGGTGTCGTGCCGTCGGGCAGCGCACCGCTGATCTGAAAATGGCAGATGCTGGCGGAAGGGGCCAGAATGCCCATAGTCGTACCTCCTTGAATGTGTTGCTGTGCTGTTGCAAAAGCGCGGGGACCGGTCAGGTTCCGGTGTGACACTGTCCGGAAAAGCCGTGACGGTATCTGAGGTTGTGTTCGGCAAGTTCTGCCAGCAGTTGGTCGAGCCTGCTTTCGGTGATCTGGTTGTGTTCGATGAAATAGCGGCCGATCTGCTTCTGACGGCTGCGCTGATGGAACAGCAGGGTCCGCACCTGCAGCGGGTTGAGCAGGCCGAGGCGCTCCGCCCGTTCGCCGAAGCGGGAATAACCGCTGCGCAGCTTGAGAATCCGCTCGATCTCTTTTTCATCCAGCCAGCGCCAGCGGCGGGCAATCTCGCCCAGCGACGGTCGTTGCTGACGCTGCCAGGTGATCGCGGCGATGACCGCGGCATAAGGGATCAGTCCCCGATAGTAGAGAAACTGACCGAGCTGCAGCGGTCTGGCGGGGAGCGGGCCGCGGTAGACCCGGTTGCCGCCGGCTGCCGGCCGCGCGCTTTCGGGCCGTGAGGATGGTCCGGCTCGCGTCTGCGAGCGCATGGTGTCGGGTGCGGCCTGACGCTGTCTCAAATAGCTCTGTACCGTTTCGTGGGCCTGGTTCAGGTGCTGGAACAGCTTTTCCTGCCTGGCTTTGATGCTGGAACCGGAACCTGCAAAACGATCCGGGTGGGTCAGCTTGGCTTTTTTCCGGTAGGCGCTGCGGGCGCCGGCGGGCTGCAGGTAGTTGAGAAATTCGCGGCTTAAATGCAGCTCCGGACCGAACAGGACCCGGCAGGCATGAATGATTTCAGTTTCGGAACACTGCGGCATAATGGTTTCTCAGCGGGACGGTGTCGATTTCTTGCGGCTGCCGGCGAAGTCGTCGATCCGCTGCTGGTCCCGCGGCGTGATATTCAGAAATTGCATCCCGGTCAACAGAACTTCCCCCTCCTGATCGGGGATCGACCAGATGACTTCCGCCAGCGCGCAGATGGGCGGTTTTTCGTCAGGCAGATTGAGCAGCAGCAGGCACAGGTCTGCCGTCTCCACCGGCGGACGGAGCGCAAAACGGATCCCGCCGGAGCTGAGGTTGACCTTGCAGTCGTTGAACCCGGTCAGTTTGGGCAGGGGCTTGCCGCTGTTGAGAATCCGGACGTTCTTCTCCCAGGACTGCCGCATCGCCTGCAGGGAGCCGCGTCCGCGCGTAAACCGGATGCCGATGCGGCAGTCGATGCGCGGCTTGGCCCGGCGTTGAAACATCTGCAGATTCGGCAGGATATGGACCCTGATCCGGTTGCCCGCGAGAATTCTGTCGAAGCGGCCGTCGACCCTGGCGCCCAGACCGAGACTGTCGGAGCTCAGTTCGAGCTCCATCCCTTCATGGAACGGATACTGATTGGCGGCTTCCGCGCCGTAGGGGAGGGTCAGGTCGAAATAGTCGTCGCCGCCCCCCTGCAGGTAACTGCTCAGCAGGCCCGCGTATCCGTCCGGGGTCGTCGGGTCCAGCGGCCGCAGCAGGATTTTTTGTCCGGGTCTGAAATAACGCTGGTGAATCATGGTCCGCTAAAGCCTTTACAGCAACAGATGCGAAAACGAAGGCAATCCCTCTCCCCGACATAATCCCTCATCATACAGGAAAAGCGTAAGCGGATAAATGACGAATTGGCCGGACGGCAGGATTCCTGCTGCCTGACCGCGGGCACTGTGCTATGTTTTCCATTTCGCATTGCCGATGCCGTCTGGAGGAGCCAGCGATTGAAACAGCGTCAGGATCGATATTTTGTTGTGACCCTGCCGGGACTGGAGCCGGTCTGCGCCGCGGAGTTGCGGCGGCTGGGCATAGAACCGCTGGGCCTGCCGGTCGGCGGCGTCGAGTTCGAGGGCGGTTTGCGCGAGCTCTATCTGGCCAATCTCTGGTTGCGGACGGCGACCCGGATTCTGGTCCGGGTGGGCGAGGTCCATGCACGGGACTTTCCAGGCCTCTACCGCAAGGTGCTCAAGCTCCCCTGGGGGCGTTTTTTGCGTTCCGGAGCTCAATGCGAAGTCCGGGCCAGTTGCCATGGCTCGCGGCTGTCGCACAGCGGCCGGGTCGCCGAAACGGTCGGCGCCGCCATCGAGAGGGCTCTCGGCGCGCCGGGCGCAAAAAGCGGTGACCAGGCACTGGTGCTGGCGCGCCTGGAGGGCGACCGATGCCTTGTGTCGGTGGACAGTTCCGGAGCGTTGCTGCACCGGCGCGGATATCGGCAGCAGGCGGTGGCCGCCCCCTTGCGTGAAACCACGGCCGCCGGGATTCTGCAGCTGCTGGGTTGGGATGGCGGCAAGGCGCTGGTCGATGCCATGACCGGTTCCGGAACCTTCGCCATCGAAGCGGCCCTGATCGCCGCAAACCGGCCGCCGGGACGGCACCGCCGCTTCGCTTTCATGAACTGGCCCCGCTATCGGGACGGTTTGTGGCAGTCCCTGTTGCAGGATGCCGACCGCCGCCGGCGCGACACGCTCCCGGTTGCGATCCGCGCCGTCGATCTCAACCCGCAGGCGATCGATGCCGCAAAGACCAATGCCCGGCAGGCGGGGGTGGCGGAGCTGATCGACTTTTCCGTGCAGCCGATGCAGCAGCTGCAGCCTCCGGCCGCGGACGGCCTGATCCTGTGTAATCCGCCCTACGGCGAGCGGCTCGGGCAGAAGGAAACGCTCGGCACGCTCTACGCTGAGCTGGGTCGTCTCTATCGGGAGCGGTTTTCCGACTGGCAGGCGGCGCTGCTCTGCCCCCGGCAATCCCTGGCCGGGGCGACCGGGCTGGCCTGGCGGCAGTGTCTGCAGTTTTCCAACGGCGGCCTGAAGATTGCCCTGTTGCAGAGAAAAGTGTAGCGACAGCCCTGATAAGCGCTTGACTTTTTTTCAAGTGAAGGATAAATTTCGTCTTTCGTGGGCTGGCCCCACAGATTTTACCTGAGAGTGAGGTGATTCGCCCGTGGAAATTACAGTCATGGATGGCAATGTCGAAAAAGCCATCAAGGTGCTCAAGCGCAAGCTGCAGCAGGAAGGCCTCTTCCGCGAAATGAAGCAGCGCAAGTTTTACGAGAAACCGAGCGTAAAGAAAAAGCGTAAAGAGAAGGAAGCACAACGCCGGCTGCGCAAGAAACAGCGCGCCATGCGTCGTTTCAACTAGAGAGTCT
>DASWJX010000183.1:0-3577 GCA_036396915.1 Geopsychrobacteraceae bacterium
GCCGGGTTGTTTTTCAACTCCTGTTCTGTTTGGCATCGTCGTTGCTCTTACAGGCTGCGGCCATTATGGCTGGATACCGAAACCCACAGCCGTTGTCCCTGATTGTGCGGATAAGCGGCGACGGACCTGCAGACGGGAGAGAGTAGCAATGAGTACCAACGTATGGCAGCGGCTTTGGAACCAGCATGATGACACGAAGTCTTTGTTCGCGGTCACACCAGGCGCGATGAAACGTCTTTTGAGCCGCAACCACCTGGCATTTTCCGCAAAAGACCCGGAACACGATGTCGATCTGGCCGACGAGATGGAGGAAGCGCCGGCCGAACATACCCGGCGGCTGAAGACTTCTCCCGGCGGCGTCGACGAGGGCGAACCCCGCGAGTACACCCGGCGGCAGAAGATCGGTCTGCTGCTCGGACCGCTGTTGTTCGTGCTGATGCTGCTCATCCCGGCTCCGGCCGGCATGGAGCCGGTCGCCCAGAAGATGGCCGCCGTGGCATTGTTGATGGCCACCTGGTGGATGTGCGAATCGATCCCCATCCCGGCCACCAGCCTGCTGCCGATTGCCCTGTTCCCGCTGATGGGGATCATGCACACCAAGAACGCCACGGCCCCCTACGCCAGTCACCTGATTTTTCTGTTCATGGGCGGGTTTATCATCGCCCTGGCCATGCAGCGCTGGAACCTGCATCGGCGCATCGCCATGAATATCGTCAAGGCGGTCGGATTTTCGCCGGGACGGCTGATTTTCGGTTTCATGGTGGCGACCGCGGCGCTCTCGGCCTTCGTCTCCAACACCGCCACGACGGTGATGATGATGCCGATCGGTCTGGCGATTATCAGCCACGTCATCGAAGAAGGGAAGAAGGAAGGGCTCGACAAGCAGATCGATTTCTCCCCCGAACAGTTCGCTTTCGGCCTCAACCTGATGCTCGGTATCGCGTATGCAGCCTCCATCGGCGGCATTGCCACCCTGATCGGCACCCCGCCGAATACGGTGCTCGCCGGTTATCTGCAGAAAACCTACGGTTATGAAATCACTTTTGTCGACTGGATGAAGGTCGGCGTGCCGCTGGTTGCGATCATGCTGCCCCTGTGCTGGCTGTGGCTGACCCGGGTTGCCAACCCGATGAAATTGAAAAAAGTTCCCGGCGGTCGCGACCTGATCAACCAGGAGCTGCGCGAGATGGGGTCCATGAGCACCGGCGAGCGCTGGACGGCGGCGGTTTTCACCCTCACCGCCCTGGGCTGGATATTCCGCAAGCAGCTCGGCTTTCTCTTTCCCGATCCGGCGCTGGTCACCGATGCCGCCATCGCCATGAGCGGCGCGCTGCTGCTCTTTCTGATTCCGATCAACCTGAAAAAGAATCAGTTCGTCATGGACTGGCACTGGGCCTCCAAGATGCCATGGGGGGTGCTGATCCTGTTCGGCGGCGGGCTGGCGATGGCGGGCGGTTTCAAGGCCAGCGGGCTGGCGCAGTGGCTCGGCATGCAGGTCAGCCTGTTGCAGAACGCGCCGGTATTGCTGCTGATCCTGGCCGTCACCACGCTGATTATTTTCCTCACCGAACTGACCTCCAACACCGCGACTTCGGCGATGGTCATGCCGATTCTTTCCGCCGTGGCCATCGGTCTCGGCCAGAGTCCGCTGCTGCTGATCATCCCGGCGGCCATCGCCGCTTCCTGCGCCTTCATGCTGCCGGTCGCCACGCCGCCCAACGCGATTGTCTTCGGCTCCGGCTACGTCACCATTCCGCAGATGGCCAAGAGCGGTTTCGGCCTCAACCTGCTCGGTATCGTTTTGGTGGTGGTCGTCACCTATGTGCTGGTTTTCCCGGTGTTCGATGTCGTCATCGGTGAAATTCCCGCCTGGGTCAACGCCGCCAGGTAACAGCATCGCAGTCTCTCCGGTCCGGATTTCGGATCGTTTCGCCCCGTTTCGGCCTCCTCCGGAACGGGGCATTTTTTTGCCGGAGGTCTCATAGACGGTCGGGTTTTGCTAGACTCTATGCAATGTGCCGGCAACCTTCTATCTGCTACGCCGGCTCCGACTTTTATTGCAGGGAGAGTGTCATGCATCGTTTTTGGATATCGTTCAGCCGGCTGACCGCAGGCCTGGTGGTGCTGCTCATGCTGGTTGCTGTCATGCCTCCGCGGCGCTGCCTGGCGGGCGGGCAGACCGCGGAGCAGGCCCGTTTCGAGCAGTGGCTGGTCGACTTCAGGGCCGAAGCGGCGGCGGCCGGCATCTCGGAAGCGACATTGAACAGCGCCCTTGCCGGTCTGCAACCGCTCCCCAAAATTCTCGCCGCCGATCAAAATCAACCGGAATTCAAGCGCAGCCTCGATGATTATCTCGGCAATGCCATCAACGATGCGCGGATCGACAGGGGGCGCAAGCTGCTGCGCGAGAACTGGAAGCTGCTGACGGAGACGGCAAAAAACTTTCCTGTTCAGTCCCGGTTTCTGGTCGCCCTGTGGGGGATCGAAACCAATTTCGGGAGCAACCAGGGGACCGTCTCCATTATCCAGGCCCTCGCGACGCTGGCCTACGACAAACGGCGCAGTGCTTACTTCAGAAAGGAGCTGATCAGCGCTCTGCACATCATCGACCGGGATATGGTTTCGCTTGAAGAGCTGAAGGGGTCGTGGGCCGGTGCCATGGGGCAGGTGCAATTCATGCCCTCGGTGTATCTGCACAACGCCGTCGATTTCGATCGGAACGGGCGCATCGATATCCGGGGCAGCACGGCCGACGCCCTGGCCTCGGCGGCCAATTATCTGGCGAAGCTCGGCTGGAAGAGCGGCTGGACCTGGGGGCGGGAGGTCCGCCTGCCGGACGATTTCGATCCCGAACTGGACGGACTGGAGATTCAGCTGCGGCTGGACGATTGGCGGAAACTGGGGGTCAGGCAGAAGAGTGGCGCCGAGCTGCCGCGGGCTGCGATCCGGGCCTCGCTGATCCGCCCCGACGGTCCGGACGGCCGCGCGTTTCTGGTCTATGACAATTACCGCAGACTTCTCGACTGGAACCGGTCGCACAAGTTCGCCATTGCCGTCGGGCTGCTGGCGGATCGGATCGGCCGGCCGTAGCGAGCCGGCCTCCCGGCTCGTCCGTCGAGGCGGTCTGCCGCGGCCCGTCGCGGTTAGGACCGCATCCCGGCAGCGTGAACCTAGCAGCTGACGTTCCATGCGGGATGGGCGCGGATGGAAAAGAGGACAGGCTGCGAATCGTCAGAAACCCTCAATTGCCCATTTTCTTGGATCTATATTGATATAATGATTGACAAAAATTTGATATTCAAACTCTTAAAACTTTTGTAAAATTTCCATATTTAAGCAACTTGACACTTTATTAGATTGACATTAATATTGACGACATGCATACCAAAACAACCGCCATGGAACCGATGCTGCCCTCTGGCAGCGGAGAACTCGAAGACCTGGCCCGCGAAGTCATCAGCCGCTCCGCTGCCATGGGGGGGCAGTTGCACCCTCGCAGCCAGGAGGGAGTCTCGAGCCTCCTGCGCTTGATCAACAGTTACTATTCCAACCTGATCGAAGGTAATAGCACGCATCC
>DASWJX010000184.1:0-2903 GCA_036396915.1 Geopsychrobacteraceae bacterium
GTCTCCAGCACGCTGGAAGATATTTCATCCTTCCGGCGCGGAGAAAATGTAAACAGTTCCCTGGGGCAGAGACTGCTGATGTGGAAAATTTCCCTGGATATGTTCAGGGACAATCCGCTGCTCGGTTCCGGACTCGGCGGTTTCCGGGGCGAGGTCGAGAGGCTGCAGCGGGAAAACAGAACCCCGCTGGAACGAGCCTGGCCCCATGCCCACAGTATCTATTTCGAGTTTCTGGCAACGACCGGACTGCTCGGCTTTCTGTCGATGGTCGCCTGTCTGTTTGTCGTTCCGGCCGCGATCTTCATGAAATCCCTGTCCGCCCAGGGGATGCGGAGGCTGTCAGCCACCGCGGGGCTGGTTTTCCTTGCCTGTTTCGCCGTATTCGGTCTGACGGAATGCTGGCTCTACCGGTCGCCGATGCTGATCTCCTATATCGTCTGTCTGCTGATTTTTATCGGCGGATGTGCTGAAAGAGATCCGCTATGACCAAGCAGAGTTTGTCGGTGACGATCATTACCAAGGACGAGGAGGATCGTCTGCCGGCCTGTCTGGAATCGGTCAAGGATCTGGCGGATGAGATCATCGTTCTCGACAGCGGCAGCACCGATAACACCGTTGCGCTTGCCAGGCAGTATACCGACCAGGTGTTCGTGACCGATTGGCCCGGTTATGGTGTGCAGAAACAGCGGGCCCTGGAAAAAGCCCGTGGCGACTGGGTGCTGGCGATCGATGCCGATGAAGCGCTGACCCCGCAACTGCAGGAAGAGATCGGAAACATGCTGGTACGGGATGCTGAAGAGGTCGGTTTTTATCTCCCCTGGGCGGTGACCATCTTCGGCAAGCGGCTCGATCATGGCCGCAGCGCCAGGGCTCCGCTGCGACTGTTTCGGCGCGAAGGATCACGCTTTACCGCCGCGCAGGTCCATGAAACCGTGCTCCTGCCGCCGGGCAAAGTCGGCAGGATGAAGGGACGACTGCTCCATTTCACCCACCGGGATTTCGGTCATACCCTGTACAAGAATGCTCACTATGCCTGGCTCGGTGCACAAAAGCGTTACGAAGCGCGCAAAAAGGGCGGATTGTTCGGGGCAACCGTGCGCGGGATCCTGGTCTTCCTGCAGATTTATTTCATCCGCGGCGGCTTTCTCGATGGTCGCGTCGGTTTTCTGATGGCTGTCATGTACAGTCAGGGTGCTTTCAATAAGTATGCGGGGCTCTGGACGCTCTATCGGCAGGAAGAGTTGTCGAAGCAACAGGTCCGAAGTTCAAGCAATGACCGTCACTAAATTGTCTGAAGAATGAAAAACTACCTTTTTTATGTCTCCCAGCTCTACTCCCTGTCGATCATGCGCCCCCTGCAGGCTGCGATTCGTCAACGGGGCGATGACTGCGCCTGGTTTTTTGATCGGCCGGAGGCAGGAGCAGCCCATCTGGGTGCCGACGAGAAACACCTGAAAACCGTTGCCGAGGTCAAGAGCTACAACCCATTGGCGGTCTTTGTCCCCGGCAACGTGGTTCCGGATTTTTTCCCGGGAATTAAAGTCCAGATCTTTCACGGTCTGGCCACCGACGATACCGGGAAAAAGGGTCATTATCGGATTCGCGGTTTTTTTGATCTGTATTGCACGCGCGGCCCTCAAGAAACGGCAACGTTCCAGACCCTGGCCGAGCAACATGGACACTTTTGCGTGGTTGAAACCGGCTGGCCGAAGCTGGACCCGCTGTTTGCTGAAACAGCGGACCTGTCGCTCCGCGCCGAGCTGGGCGCCGACAAGCCGATCATCCTCTATGCTTCGACCTTCAGTCCGTCGCTGACCTCGGCGCCGACGCTCTTTGAGACGATCCGCTCTTTAGCGCAAAGCGGCCGCTGGCACTGGCTGGTGACCCTGCATCCGAAAATGGATCGGGCAGTGGTGGCAAGCTATCGTGCTCTGGCCGGGCCGCACCTGAGCTTTTTCGAAAGCCATCAGGATGTGCTGCCGCTGCTGAAAACGGCCGACGCCATGTTGTGCGACACCTCATCCATCGCCATCGAGTTCCAGATGTTGAACAAGCCGCTGGTGACCTATCGGACCCGGGCGCCCGGGCCGCAGCTGATCGACGTGTCACAGCCCGCTGAGCTGCAGGACGCTCTCGCCGAGGCGTTACGCTATCCGGAAACCTTGATGGAGCAGACCAGAGACTTTAGCGACAGGCTGCACCCCCGTCGCGACGGACGTTCCAGCGAGCGGATTCTGGATGCCGTGGATCGCTTCAGGGACGGGGACCTCCGGACGCCGGGACGCAAACCGTTGAACCTGTTGCGTCGTTTGAAAATTCGCAAGAAACTTCGTTATTTCCGGTTGCAATGAGCGGCCGCCGGCGCCGCTCCTAACGCAGGGCATCAGCCATGAAAATTATCGTCATCAGTCTGGTTTCGTCACTAGAGAGAAGAGCGTCCGCTAAACGCCAGTTGGACGCTCTCGGGCTTGCCTTTGAATTTCTTGATGGCGTTGACGGGCGGATCTCCGACCACCCTTTACTCGACCGATATGACGAAAAGAAGTTTCTGATCCATTACGGCAGACCGGCAAATCGGGGCGAACTCGGTTGTTATGCCAGCCATTATCTGGCCTGGCAGCGTTGTGTCGAGTCGAAGCAGCCGGTTCTGGTGCTTGAGGACGATTTCACATTGACCGACCGGTTCACCGCGGCCCTGCAGACCTGCCGGCAACTGATCGAGCAGCAGGGCTATATCCGTCTGCAGGAAACCAGAAAATCGAAAGCGCGTTTCGAGAGACGGGTCGGCGAATTCACGCTGGTCAAATACACCAAGGCTCCGCAAGGGGGACTTTGCTATGCCGTGACGCCGGAGGTGGCGCGACGCTTCATCAATCACAGTCGGGAATTCAGCTATCCGCTCG
>DASWJX010000185.1:0-20037 GCA_036396915.1 Geopsychrobacteraceae bacterium
GCCCGCCTGGACGGTCACGTTCCCCTTCCGACTGCAGCGCCCTGAAAACACAAAAGCCGCCGAACCGTTTTGCAACGGTTCGGCGGCTTTATTTTCTCGTCACTCTGTCAGGTCAAAAAGCATCCCCCTGCCTTTCCCAAGAATGTTGGAGCGATCAAGGTATCTGTTCTCAATCCGTCATGTCAACGCAAAAAGGTGGGAAAAAGAGCGGTACGGCGCCGGTTGCGGTCGCAACGGCCGGCCGCCTATGCGTCCAGCTGCTCAGCGATCAGACCCCGCAGCTTTTTGAGGTCGGCCCGCGCCATGGGCTTGCCGGTGATGCTGCTTTTGGAAACCAGGTGGCGTTCTTCCGGGGGGTAGACCGAGCACTCGATCTCGACCCCGTCCTCCTGCAGGTAGAGATGGGGATAATCCTTGAACTCGCTGCCCTTGCGGACCGTCACCAGTTCCGCTTCGAAGCTCAGCCCGCGGCTGCGCAGGTAATCCTCCACCTCCTCCGCCGACTCGGCAAACAGGTGCAGATCGACATCGCTTCTGCTGCTGACCGCCCCGGACAGCACCGAACCGACCAGATAGGGACGAAACGGCTCGAGCAGCGTCATGTATTTCAGCGCCAGCAGGCGCAGTTCGAGCAGGCGCTGTGGCCCCACCTCGGGCTCGTACAGTCGCAGCAGGCGCTGCAGTTCCCGATGAATCTCGGCGTTGGACGGCAGGCAGGCGCCCAGCACCGGCCCCTTGCCCGAACTGTAGCGGTGGGCCGCCTTGCGCTTGGCATCCCGGTATTCCCTGACCCCCTCTTCGTACATCAGCCGGGCCGCTTCCTGGGCGATCAGCTGGCGGATCTGTTCGGTATTTCCCATGCTTTCCAGTTTAGCAGAGACCGCGTCACGCAGCAGGATCAGGCCAGGGTTCAGCGTTTCAAGCGCTTGCTCAGGGCCGGCTGGGAAATCCCCAGCAGCCGCGAGGCGATGCTCTGGTTGCCCTGCGCGCGGCGCATGGCGTCTTCGACCAGCAAACGTCCGGCCTGTTGCAGGGTCGGCAGCTCGTCCAGCCCGGCGAACGGGTTGCCGTCGGCCGGCAGGGGGGCAGCGACCGGCGCGACAGCCTGCCGGCCGATCCGCTCCTGAAAGCTTTTCATCGACAGGATATGCGCGCTGTGGACGCTGACGGCATCGCAGACCATCGCTTCCAGTTCCCGCACATTGCCGGGAAAGCCGTAGGTGGAGAGCAGCACCGCCAGTTCCGGAGGCGGGGTCGGGGTCTTCTTGCCGAGCGTTGCGGCGGCCCGCGCCAGGAAATGATCGAGCAGCAGCGGCAGATCGTCCTTGCGCTCGCGCAGCGGCGGCAGGTGGACATGATGGGCGAGCAGCCGGTAGTAGAGATCGCGGCGGAATTCGCCGGTGGCCATGCGCGTTTCCAGGTCCTGATGGGTGGCGACCAGCACGCGGGCGGTCATCTGCTTGGGATGATCGCTGCCGAGCGGATAGTATTCCCCTTCCTGCAGCAGCCGCAACAGCTTGACCTGCGAGGCCGGGTTCAGATCGCCGATCTCGTCGAGGAACAGCGTCCCCTCGGCGGCCTGTTCGACCAGCCCGCTGCGCCGGCCTTCGGCGCCGGTGTAGGCGCCCCGCACATGGCCGAACAGGGTGTCGGTAAAATAATTGTCGTCGAGGCCGGAGACGTTGACGCTGATCAGCGGACCGTCCGGGCGGCTGAGCCGGTGGATCGCCCGGGCCACCAGCTCCTTGCCGGTGCCGCTTTCGCCGGTGATCAGGATCGGCTGGCTGCTGGGCGCCACCGCCTCGACATACTGAAAGATGGCGCGCATGGCCGGGTTGCGGGTCACAAAAGCGGAAAATGCTTCGGGCGATGCGGGACCGTTGCAGAAGAAGCGCTGGCGCATGGCCCGGTTTTCATGCTCCAGCTCGACCATCCGCACCGCGCGGCGAACGCCGTCGACCAGCCGCTCCTCATCGACGGTCTTGACAAAATAGTCGAAGGCCCCAAGGCGCATGCAGCGCACCGCGGTCTCCAGCTGGTTGAGGCCGCTGAGGATGATGACGCTGACCTCGGGATGCTCGGCGACGATCTGTTCCAGCAGCTCTTCCCCGGAGATGTGCGGCATGGTCAGATCGAGCAGCACCAGCCCGATCTCCCGCCGCCCGAGAATTTCCATCACCTTGCGGCCGTCCTGACACTGGACCAGGTTGTTGATCGCCGCCGGACCTTCCAGGGTCATGCTCAAACTGCGCAGCCAGGGCAGCTCGTCATCGACCAGCAGCACGCCGAAGGAGGGGTAGAGTCGCTTGCGGGTCATGGCCGTGCCTCCTGATAGACCGGCAGATAAAGGCGCACGCGCATCCCCTTGCCTTCTGCCGAAGTGAATTCCAGCCGCCCCAGGTGGTCCTTGACGATCCCGTCGGACACCGAAAGGCCGAGGCCGGTGCCGCCGGTCTCCCGCCTGGTGGTGAAAAAGGGGTCGGTGATATGTTCCAGGGTCCGCGCATCGATGCCGCAGCCCCGGTCGCGGACCTCCAGCACCACCTGCTCCAGCTGCTTTTCGTGCCAGATGCGCAGGGCGATCTCCTGATCGGCGGCGGTCAGCGCCTGGCAGGCGTTGAGGACCAGATTGACCACCACCTGTTCGATGCGGTGTCCGTTGCCCCGAAAAGGGGGCAGGCCGGCGGCATAATCGACCCGGAACCGCTTGGTCGATTTGTCGATGGTGTTTTTCACCAGCCGCAGCGCCGAGCCCACCACCGTGTTGAGATCGACGGCATCGTCCAGCCCGGCGTCGTTGCGGCGGGCGAAATCCTTGAGGTCTTCGACGATCCGCTTGATGCGGGTCGAGCCGTCGAGCATCTCCTGCATCAGGTGCGGAATCTCTTCGCGCATGCGGGAATAGTCGAGCCAGCCGAGCTTGAAATCCCCCTGCCGCTCGAAATGTTCATCGAGGATCGCCGCGGCGTCCCGGTAGGCTTTCTGCAGCAGCGGCAGGTTGAGCTGGATCAGCCCGTTGGGATTGTTGATTTCGTGGGCCACCCCCGACACCAGAATCCCCAGCGAGGTCATCTTGTCGGCGTGCAGCAGCTGCTTCTGGCGGACCTGCAGCTCTTCCACCGCCCGCTGCCGCTCGACCACCTCGCGCTGCAGTTCTTCGGTGCGGACCGCGACCTGTTTCTGCAGGGTGCGCGACCAGATGACGGTCAGCACCAGAATCAGCAGCAGCGGCCCCAGAACCAACGTTCCGTAACGCACCAGAAGCCGCCACGAGACATCCTCCGGCTGCAGCACCCCCAGCCACTGCTCGCGGATCCGCCGGTACTCCCCCGATTTTTTCAGCAGGGCCAGCCCTTCGTTGAAGCGGTCGAGCAGCTCGGCGTTGCCCTCGCGCACGGCATAACCGTAATTCTGGGCGACCACCGGCCGGGCGATCGGATGGATGTTGTCCAGCGCCAGCCCGCTCAGCAGGTATTCCCCCGGCAGTTTCGCCACCAGGGCGCAATCATGCTGTCCGGAGGCCAGCAGGGTCAATGCTTCGGCCAGGGTCGAGGCCAGGAAAAGCCGGGCGTCGATTGCGCGCTCCAGCATGAAATCGTGCATGACGCTGCCCCGCATGACGATCACTTCCCGGCCGGCCAGATCGGCCACCGTCCTGATCGTCACATTGCCGTTGCGCACCCAGATCGACTGGTGAACCTTGGCGTGGGGGATGGAAAAATCGACCTCGACATCGCGCTCTTCGGTATGCGCCATCCCCATCAGGATGTCGACCTCTTCCTCGGCCAGCGCCTTGCGCATCGCCCCCCAGGGTCCGAGGCGAAAGGCGATGTTGATCCCCATGACCCGGGCCACGGCCCGCGACAGATCGACGTTGTAGCCGCGGGGCTCGCCGGAGGCGTCCAGATATTCGTAAGGCGGGTAGTTGTGATCGCCGCCGATGATCACCGCCGATTCAAGGCCGTGCGCTTCCTCTTCGGCGAATAGCGCTGCCGGCAGCAGCAGCGACAGCAGCAGCGCCGCGACAATCAGCAGCGCCGCCGGCGCGCGGCGCGCAATGCGACTAGAAACGCGCATGGCCCGGCGTCCGGGGAAAGGGGATCACGTCGCGGATATTTTCCATGCCGGTCAGGTACATCAGCAGCCGCTCGAAACCGAGACCGAACCCGGCATGCGGACAGCTGCCCCAGCGCCGGATATCCAGATACCAGTCGAGGGATTCCCGGGCCATCCCCTGCTCCGCCATCCGCTGCCGCAAAACGTCGAAACGTTCCTCGCGCTGGCTGCCGCCGATGATCTCGCCGACCCGCGGCACCAGCAGGTCCATCGCCGCCACGGTCCGGCCGTCATCGTTGAGGCGCATGTAAAAGGCCTTGATCTGTTTCGGATAATCGACGACGAAGAGCGGCCCGTCGAACACCTCTTCGGTCAGGTAGCGCTCATGCTCCGACTGCAGATCGTTGCCCCAGGCCACCGGAAAGGCGAAATCGCGGCCGGACCCTTGCAGCAGCTCGATCGCTTCGCTGTAGCTGACGGTCTGGAACTGCGCCGCGGCCAGGGTTTCCAGTTTGGCGATCAACCCGGTTTCGATCCGCTGGTCGAAAAACTCCAGATCCTCCCGGCAATGCTCCAGCGCGTAGCGGACCAGGTAACGCAGAAACTCCTCCGCCAGCCGGCAGTCGTCGGCCAGGTCGGCAAAGGCGATCTCCGGCTCGATCATCCAGAATTCGGAGGCGTGCCGGCTGGTGTTGGAGTTCTCCGCGCGGAAGGTCGGACCGAAGGTGTAAATCGCGGAAAAGGCGCTGGCGAACAGTTCGCCCTGCAGCTGGCCGCTGACCGTCAGGCCGGTGCGCTCGCCGAAAAAATCCCGGCTCCAGTCGACCGTGCCGTTTTGTTGCGGCGGCATGAGCGGGTCGAGGGTGGTCACGCGGAACATTTCACCCGCCCCTTCGCAATCGTTGGCGGTGATGATCGGCGTATGAACGTTGATAAAGCCGCGCTCCTGGAAAAAGCGGTGGACGGCGAAGGCGAGTGCGCTGCGCACCCGGAATACCGCGCCAAAGGCATTGGCACGGGGCCGCAGATGGGCGATGGAACGCAGATACTCGAAACTGTGCCGCTTCTTCTGCAGCGGATAGTGCTCGTCGGCGTCGCCGACGATGGTGACCGCCGTGGCCTGCAGTTCCCAGCGCTGCCCGCCGGCGGGGGACGCCACCAGGTTGCCCCGCACCGCGAGGCAGGCGCCGGTCCCGACCCGCGCGAGAGTCTCGTAGCCGGGCAGGTCCGGACTGAGCACCACCTGCAGCGTGGCGAAACAGGAGCCGTCATTGAGCGCGGCGAACGCAACCTCCTTGCCGCGCCGCAGCGAGCGGACCCAGCCGTTGACGCAGATATCGGTTTGCGGCTGCGCGCAAGCAAGCGCCTGTTTGATCGGCGTGCGGTTCTGACTTTTCATAGCGTCAATCCTTCGATTCTGGCGTTTGGGCTGGCGACCTTCACGATGCCGGATGTGCGGTGCGCTGAATTATCACCAGAATCGCCTGTCGAGTGCAAGGAGAACCTTGCCGGTTGGCGCATGCGGGAGTGGTTGCGAAATCCTCGGCCGGAGCATAGACTGTCGCTCAGGGAGGAGAAGCATGCGACAGAACAGCTACGGGACCACCGGGCAGAAGATTTCAGCGATCGGCTTCGGCGGGATGCGCTTCAGCACCCCCCGGGATCTGCAGCGAAGCGCGGAACTGGTGCTTTACGCGCACGACAAGGGGATCAACTATTTCGATACGGCTCCCGGCTACTGCAACGACCTGAGCGAAGAGATCATGGGCGCGGCGCTTTCGCAACTGCCGCGCGACAGCTATGCCGTTGCCAGCAAATGCAGCCGCCATTCAGCGGACGAGCTGCGGCAAAGCCTGGAACAAAGCCTGCGCCGTCTGCGGGTGGAGAGCATCGACTTTTTCCACATCTGGTGCCTGATGAATCCGGCCGACTGGCAGAAACGGCTGCAGGGGGGCGCGGTGGAAGCGGCGCTGCGCGCCAGGGAAGAGGGCCTGATTCGACACCTGGTCTGCTCCTCGCACATGCCGGGGGAGGAGATCTCCGTCGTGCTGGAAGAAAATATTTTCGCAGGGGTTCTGCTCGGCTACAACGTTCTCAACTTCCCCTACCGCAGCGCGGCCGTCGAACTGGCCGGCGCCAAAGGTCTCGGGGTTGCCGCCATGAACCCTCTCGGCGGCGGGCTGATCCCGCAAAACGCCGAGCGCTTCGCCTTTCTTGCCGAAGATACCGAAGACGCCGAGGGCGGCGTGGTCGAGGCCGCCTTGCGCTTCAACGCGTCGCACCCGCATATCACCACGACCCTGGTCGGCTTTTCCAGCCGCCGGGAGATCGATCAGGCCTGCGCCGCGCTGGAGCGGTTCACCCCCGACAGTCCGCAACGGCTGGCGCGCCTCAAACAGCAGATCGAAGCTTCCTTCAACGGACTCTGCACCGGTTGCGGCTACTGCCTGCCCTGCCCGGCCGCCCTGCCGATCCCAAGGTTTCTGGATGCCTGCAACCGGCTGCTGCTCCAGCGCGGCAAGCGGCGGGCGGCCCTCGACCGGCTGACATTGCACTGGCACCTCAGCGCAGAGCAAGCGGCCGACTGCACCGGCTGCGGGCTCTGTGAAGAACGCTGTACCCAGCAGCTGCCGATCCGGCAGCGACTGGCGGAGCTGCAGGCGCTGGGCCGGGAGCCGTCCGCACCCTGAGCAGCCTGGCGCGGAAGCGGCGGCAGATGCCATTATCCCGATCCTACACCCCCCAAAAAAAGGAGACCAACATGCCGAATATCACCCTGAGCGGCCCGCGCATCGATGATCTTGACAAAAAACGCGAGCTGGTCCGGTCCCTGACCGGGGCGGCGGCCAGAGCCTACGGTCTGCCGGAGCAGACCATCGTCGTGGTCATCCAGGAGAACGCACCGGAAAATGTCGGCGTCGGCGGACAACTGGTCAGCGACCGGCCATCGGCCTGAGCGGCCGCGGCTCCACAGCGAAGCAGAGGATTGCCATGGCTAAAGGAAACAGCGGGCTGGTCTACTCCAGCGAGCATGGCCGGATGTGTCCGGCCTGCAACCGGCCGGTCGCCGCTTGCGTCTGCCAAAAGGGCGGCGCGCGCGCCGCAAGCGACGGCATTGTCCGGGTGCAGCGGCAAAGCAAGGGGCGCAAAGGGAAAGGCGTGACCCTGATCACCGGGCTCCCCCTCGACGCCGCGGCCTTGAAGGAGTTTGCCAAAAAGCTCAAGCAGCGCTGCGGCGCGGGCGGAGCGGTCAAGGACGGCGTGGTGGAAATCCAGGGGGATCACCGGGACCTGCTGGTGGAGGAGCTGAAAAAAGAGGGCTGGACCGTCAAAAAAGCCGGGGGCTGAAGCGACCGGGGTCAGACCAGCAGCAGCGGCGCGAAGCCGCCTCCGACCGTCCGCAGGTTGGTCACCTGCCCCTGATAGAGCCGCGCCCCGATCCCGAGCAGCCGGTTGCGGTAGACATACAGCCGCAGATCGGTCTTGAACGCTTCGCCCTGCGCTTCCGTCAGGCCGGGAGGCGCCAGCTGCTGGACCAGGGTGGTGGCCGGATCCTGCTCGGCAAACCGGTGGCGGGAAACACTTTTCCCCATCAGCACGCCGCGACTGCCGAAGCGGGTGACCGGCTTGAAGACCAGCTCTTTGCGCTGCCGCCAGATCTGCTGCGGGTCGCAATCGGCAAGCAGCCGGCTGCGGGGCACCAGTTCCAGCAGCAGCTTCCGCTGCCGCGGATTCAGCCCCAGCTGCCGCAGCTGCTGTTCGTCGGACCAGAGCACCATCCGCCGTTTATCGGCAAGCAGTCCGTAGACAAAGGGGTTTGGCGAAAGACAGACGCTGCGCGCGAGGTACGCGGCGCGCAGGCCGTCCATCCGCGGCGACTCAAGAAAAAAATCGCAGTGCCGGTTGTAAACCAGATCGACCGGCCGGCCGTTGCTGAAGACGCCGCCGTCATCCGCCTGAAGCTGTTCCGGGTCCAGGATCTCCGCCGCCAGCCCCAGGCCGGTCAGCCAGTCGCAAAAGGCACGCATCTCCGGATAGAGATGCTGCTGCTGCGGCTCTTCATCGACGATGGCAACGCGCCGCAGCGGCTTTCCGGAGCCGGAAAAATCGGACCATTCGCGGTAAAAACTCTGCAGCAAGCGGGTCGCCATGCGTTTCGGCAAGCGCTCCGGGTCCGCCCCCGAGGCCCGCGCCGCCGCCAGCCAGGACAGATAACCGCCGCCGGCGTTGGTATTGACTTCGATCAGGCGCGGACCGTCGGCGGCGAGATGGAAATCGTAGCCCATCATCAAACCGGCATGGCCGGGATCGAAGCGGGCCAGCTCGGGAAGTTGCGGCAGCACCAGCCGTCGATAATCCGCATCGTTACTGAGGGCAAAGGTCAGCCGGACCAGCCGCAGCATGCTGCGCAGAGCGCCGCGAGGCAAACGGACCGGGGTGCGGCTGAGCGGAAGTTGATCGGTGTCAGGCATCGGCAAACCGTACTAGAAGGAGTTGAGACGGCGGATGAAGGCTTTGAGCAAACCGTAGCTGCGCCGATTGAAATCCAGCGTCAGGCGCGGCAGGTGCAGCAGGTCGGGCTGATCCTTCTCTTCGGGCAGCGGTCCGCTCAGCTGCATGGTGCCGCCGGGGCGGATGATCTCGCTGAATTCGCTGGTCAGGGTCTGGAGATGCCCCGAGTCGAGCGACTTGTTGAGGCGAATCACCAGCCGTTCCCCGACAAAGCGCAGCGAATGGTAATGGCGATAAAAATCATCGATGAACTGCACCGCCTCGACCGGATCGGTGGTGATCGAAAACAGGCTGAAGTCCTCTCCCGAAATCAGTCCGCGTTTGAGCAGACTGCCGCGGGTAAAGTTGAACCAGTCCTCCCAGTAGCCCTTGTCATCGTCGATCATCACCAGGGGAATGGGCGGATTTTTTCCGGTCTGGACCAGGGTCATGATCTCCATCGCTTCGTCCAGGGTGCCGAACCCGCCGGGGAACAGGGCGACCGCCTGCGCTTCTTTCAGAAACGCCACCTTGCGGTTGAAAAAATATTTGTAGGTGATCGACTTGTCGCTCTCCACCATCACCGGGTTGGTGTTCTGCTCGAAAGGGAGCCGGATATTGACGGCGAAGGAGTTGTCGGCGCCCGCCCCCTCGTTGCCGGCCTGCATGATGCCGGGACCGCCGCCGGTGATGACCATATAGCCGCGTTCGACCAGCAGGCGGGCAAATTCGACACATTTTCGATAAATCGGCTCGTCCGGCTGGGTCCGGGCGCTGCCGAAAATGGTCACCTTCTTCCGGTCGCGATAGGGAGCGAAGATTTTATTGGTATAGCGCATCTCCTTCATGGTGGTCCGCATCAGCTTCAGGTCGGCCAGATAACTGCTCTCCTGACCGGTCTTGAGAGCGGTCAGGATCAGCTGCCGGATCATCTCGGGATGATGCGCTTCGGTGCGCCGTAACAGATCGTCGATAATCTGGTCGATCTCGCCGTTGTTCCGATCAAAACTCAGTTTCATACGGGCTCCTGTGCGCGGTCGTCAGTGGTTGCGGAATGAAAAAACAGCAGGCTGCGGCCGTCGAGCCGTGCAGACTGCAGCAAAAGCCCCGTCATCCCGCCGCCGGGATAACGCGCGACGAACGCCTGGTAGCAGGTGCGAAGCGCGCGGTCCAGCCGATAGAATTCCGCGACGTCCGCGGCAGCGAGACGTTCCTCAAGTTTATCACAGAGAAAGCTGATGCAGTTGTACGGACGGCGGCCGGCCTCGTGAACACAGCCCCGCGGGCCGAGCCAGGGACAGGTCCGGGAAAAATCGGGCTGCGGCGGCGCTTGCTGCTGCTGCAGATAGGCCAGCAGGTTGGGCAGGCAGGCATGGTTATGCCCCTTGGCGCAACAGGCCCCCCGGCAGGCGGCGCAGATCCGCGCACCGTCGGCCTTGCTGAACAGCCGGTCGAGAGACTGCTGCAAGCGAACTAGCGGGGCCGACAATTCGGCGATGCGCGCCTTTTCCGCCGGCGGCAGGCAGCGGTAGTCCCGCTCCAACCGGTGCACCATCTGTCGCCAGCGGCTCTGCCGCTCTGCTGCGTCTTCACTCATGAATCAACGCCGTCTCAAAAAATAACGGCAGTATCGTCATCGCTGCGATACTGCCGGAAAAAAGTGGTCGAAGAAGGCCGTAAGCCGGGTCCTGTTCCCTGTCGCGGTTACCCCCGACAAGGTGATGATCATTCATCTAGGGCCGCCGTTGCCGACGGTCTCAAGCAGCCTAACCCGGAAACTTCGGACGGACCGCCCTCAAACGTTTCCCTATTCGGCCTTGCTCCGGATGGGGTTTGCCTAGCTTCCGACGTCACCGCCGGAACTGGTGAGCTCTTACCTCACCCTTTCACCCTTACCCGCTTGCGCCGAGGCGGCAGCGGGCGGTCTCCTCTCTGTGGCACTTTCCCTGAGGTCACCCTCGGTCCCCGTTAGGGACCATCCTGTCCTGTGGAGCCCGGACTTTCCTCCCGTCCGCCCTGCGGCGAACCGGCGATCATCTGTCCTTCTTCGACCACGCGATCTGGTTCGCTTTACGCTTCCGCTTCCGCTTCGACGTAGAGCAGGCGGTTGCAGTGCGGGCAGCTCTGCAGATCCGTCTGCCGGAAAAGGCTGTTGTACTGCTGCGGCGGCAACTGCATGTTGCAGCCGAGGCAGGCGCCGTTGCTCGCCAGGGCAACCGCCAGGCCGGCGCGCCTCTTGAACAGGGTCTGGTACTTGCGCAACAGCGCCGGCGGCACCTCGCCGGCCACCGACTCGCGCACGCTCCGTTTCTGCGCCAGCCCCTTGTCGCTCTTCTCGATCAGCTTGTCGAGCTCACTGCGCCGGGCGTCGGCATTCTCGACGACAGCGGCCAGCTCGTCCCGCTTCTCCTTCAGGTCGGCCTCCAGGGACTCGATCTCCTGCTGCTTGGCAAGAACCCGGTCCTCGATCTCCTTGTTGGCCTTCTTGGCCTGATCGATCTCCTTGAGGACCGCGACATATTCCTTCTGGGTCTGGATTTCCGGCAGCCGCGCTTCAACCTTGGTGATGTTGTCCTGCTCCTTGAGCAGCTCCTGCTGCAGCTGCGCATCTTCTTTCGTCAGCCCGTCAAGTTCCGCGCTCAACTCGTCGGCCATGCTCTGGATGCGGACAATCTCGGCATCAAATGCCGACAACTCCTCCCGGTACCCCTGGCGCATTGTCTCGATTTCGGAAACCTCTTGATCGATTTCCTGAAGTTCTCTAAGCAGGTTCATCTTTTTGTGCACGTTCCGGCCTCCCATTTACGTGTTTTCAGCAGTCGGTTTCCTTATCCGGGTCAGACCGTCGTAAACGGATCCGACTCGGTTTCCATTTCCACAATCTCCAGCGGAAGCTGCCGTCCGGCGGCGATCTTCCGTAATTTTTCAGCCAGGCCGGCAACCATCAGCTGCTCCGTCCCGAAATGGCCGGCATCGATCACCAGCAGCCCTTCGGCATGCGCCCGCAGGGCGTCATGGTACTTGACATCGCCGGTCACCAGGCAATCGGCGCCCTGCCGTTGCGCTTCGGCGAACAGGGAAATGCCGCTCCCGCCGCAGACGGCGACCTTGCTCAGCGGACCCTGAACCGTACCGGCCAGGCGCAGCGCGGAAAGACCGAGACGTTCCTTGATCCGGGCGACGAACGCCGCCGCCTCCAGCGGCTGCGGCAAGCGGCCGATCCGGCCGAGGCCGACATCCTGCCGCTGGTTGCGTAGCGGGATCAGGTCGTAGGCGACCTCCTGATAGGGATGCGCCTTGCGCATCTTGTCGACGACCTTGTTCAGCAACGCCTGCGGCAGAACCGTTTCCAGACGAAATTCTTCGACCTCCTCCGGCTGCCCCTGACGGCCGATAAAGGGATCGGTCCCGGCACCCGGGCGAAAACTCCCGGTTCCGACGCTGCGGAACGAGCAACGATCGTAGCCGCCGATGCGCCCGGCTCCGGCGGCAAACAGGGCCTCCATGACCGTAGTTTCATGGCCGGCGGGAACAAAGACCACCAGCTTGACCAGTCCGCCGTCCTGCGACCGTTCCAGAGGGACGCTCTCCTCAAGACCGAGGCGCTGCGCCAACCAGTCATTGAGACCGTCGGCGGCCCGATCAAGGTTGGTATGAACACTGATGACGGCAATGCCGTTGCGCACGGCCCGGAACAGGGTCCGGCCGACCCCGTCGACCGGAGTCAAACGCTGCAGAGGGCGATGGATCAGCGGGTGATGGGAAACTACCAGCTGCGCTCCGCACGCCTCGGCTGCGGCAATGGCCGCTTCTTCGGCGTCGAGGCAGACCAGCAGCTTGCTGACCGGAGCCGCTCCATCCCCGACCTGGAGGCCGACATTATCCCAATCTTCGGCCAGCGAAGGGGGATAAAGACCGTTCAGCAGCCCCAGGACCTCATTCACCCGCACGCTGTTGCGGCGACTCATGGGCAGAACTCCGGACAAAAAGAAAGAGTGCATCCGGTTCTCCCGGTGCACTCTTGTAAGACTTGGTTCTCTCCCCCTGTTTTTTCCGTCGCGGTCGCAGCGCAGCCCCGGTACTGTTCCGGGACCTGCCGCACATTCAATAATCGATTTTCTGCAATCAATGCAATCGGCTCACGCATAAAGGGGGGTGCAAGCTGCCTGTTTTTTTTGCTGGTGGGCCCACCAGGACTCGAACCTGGGACCGACCGGTTATGAGCCGGTGGCTCTAACCAACTGAGCTATAGGCCCCACGCACAACAAATGATGATTTTAGGCAAAAGCCATGCCCGGTGTCAAGACTTAAAACCGGAGCAAAGCCGGGGAAACGGCCGGAAAAGCCGGAGGGGCTCCGCCGGCCGTTTCCGCTTACGGGTTCTGCTCGCCCTGGACAAAGCCCCTGAGCCGCTTGGCGCGACTGGGGTGGCGCAGCTTGCGCAGCGCCTTGGCTTCGATCTGCCGGATCCGCTCGCGGGTGACATTGAAATCCTGACCGACCTCTTCCAGGGTATGGTCCGACTTCTCACCGATGCCGAAACGCATCCGCAGGACCTTCTCCTCACGCGGCGTCAGGGACGACAGTACCCGCGAGGTCTGATCGGAAAGGTTCCCCTTGATGACGGCTTCGAGCGGCGAAACCACGCCCTTATCCTCGATGAAATCCCCCAGCGAGGAGTCCTCCTCCTCGCCGATCGGCGTCTCCAGGCTGATCGGCTCCTTGGCGATCTTCAAAACCCGGCGCACCTTGTCGAGCGGCAGATCCATCCGCTCGGCGATCTCTTCGGGAGTCGGCTCGCGCCCGAACTCCTGAACCAGCTGGCGGGAGGTCCGGATCAGCTTGTTGATGGTTTCGATCATATGCACCGGAATCCGGATGGTCCGCGCCTGATCGGCAATCGCCCGGGTAATCGCCTGGCGGATCCACCAGGTGGCGTAGGTGGAAAACTTGTAGCCCCGCTGGTATTCGAACTTGTCGACCGCTTTCATCAGGCCGATGTTCCCTTCCTGAATCAGGTCGAGAAACTGCAGGCCGCGATTGGTATATTTTTTGGCGATGGAGACCACCAGCCGCAGATTGGCCTCGACCAGTTCGGACTTGGCCCGCTTGGCCCGCCACTCCCCCTTGTGCACTTCCTTCAGGTATTCCAGCAGCTCCTCCGGATCAAAACCGGACTCCTCCTTGACCCGCTTGAACTTCCGCTTGGCCGCCTTGAGCCGCTTTTCAACGTTCAGCAGCGTTTCTCCGTCGACCCCCAGCTCCTCGGCGACAGCGCAGGCCTCGGCGTCATCCTTGCGCATTCTCCGCAGCAGACTGCGGATATCCGCGTAGGGGCGACCGATCTCCTTTTCGCAGGCACTGATCTCGCTACCCCCTTTTTTGACCTGCTCTCCCAGATCCTTGAGCCGGTCGACAATCTTGGCGACCTGAAAGTCTTTCAGCCGGACCTGATGCAGCAAGGTTGTCATCTGCTCCAGGGCCGCGGCCTGGTCTTTTTCCAGCTTCTGGCGTTTTTTTGCCGGGGGCTCCGCGGCCAGCTCCTCATGGACCGTCTTCAGCTGTTCGTCGACCGGCCGCAACGATTCGAGCAGGGCCATCAGGCGACCTCGCTGCCGCGCCTCAGCCTCCCCGCCCTCTTCGTCATCATACTCCTTGGTGATATCGGCAACATTGACCGAAGATTTTTCAAGCTTTTCCAGCAGGGTCAGCACCTCGCGAAAAGCGATGGGGGTCCGCATCACCACCTTGGTCACCTGGGCTTCGCCTTCTTCGATCCGCTTGGCGATTTCGACCTCTCCCTCGCGCGTCAGCAGGGCAACCTGACCCATTTCACGCAGATACATCCGCACCGGATCACTGGTGCGGCCGAGCGCCCCGGCCTCCAGTTCAACTTCCGATTCCTCGGAATCGTCGTCGCCGTCGTCATCCTTGAGCGACGACGCCTTGGACTCGGAATCGACAACTTCGATATCCATCTCACCGAACATGGCCATCACATCCTCAAGCTGTTCCGAGGAGACCATGCTGGCCGGAAGCGTGTCATTGACCTCATCGTAGGTCAGAAAACCCTTCTCCTTGCCCAGATCGATCAGTTGCTGAACCTCTTCCTGATTGACTTTTTTCGCCATTTCTGCCCCTTCTATTCGGTGCCATCGACGGCACGGACGCACGCTTTAAGCTACAAGTTTAACTGTTTCTTCAGCTGAGTAAACTCTTGCAACAATTCTATCTTCCGATCGCCGGAGGCCGTAGCCATCAGCCTGAGCAATTCATCCTTGCGCCGCTGCAGCGATTCGCGCCTGGCCGCCCGGCGGCAGTCCTGCAGCTGCTGCTCGAAGGTATCGGCAAAGGCGGCGCGATCCACCTGCAGCAACGGCTTCAGCTGCCGGCGCAGCGACTCGGGAAGTTCCGCCAGCCGCGCCGTCTCCTCGCCGACCTGCGCCCCCTCCAGCAGCCCGAGCAGCCGACCGGCCAGCTCCTGCAATTCCGGGTTCTGAAAAAGGCTCGCCACCCCCAGCGTTCGAATCGTTTCGCGGGCCTCGGGAACCAGCAACAGGATACTGAGCGATTTCCCTTCCGCTTTTCCCCAGAGCGGCAGAGCCGCATCCTCGACGGCGGCCATGTCGTCCGGAGGCGGCTCGGGTAGCGGATATTCCGGCGGTTCGGGAAGCGGATACTCCGGCGGCTCGACCGCCCGGTTCGGCTGCGGCACAGCGGTTTTCCGCTCCGGATGGCGCAACCGGTTGCGGGCCTGGCTCAACTGCTGCTGCAGCAGCTCCAGGGCGATGCCGGTCTGGGCCGCCAGCGATTTCAGGTACAGATCCTGCTCCATCTCGCTCGGCAGCAGGGCCAACTTTGCGGCGATGGTTTGCGCGGCCCCGGCCTTCCCTTCAACGCTGCTGCCCGCTTCGGCCAGGGTCTCCTCGATGAAAAGTTCCATGGTCGAGCGCGCCTGCGTCAGCCGCTGCCGGAACAGCGTGACCCCTTCGCGCAGCAGGAACGAATCGGGGTCTTCCCCCGCCGCCAGATCGATCACCGCGGTCGGCAAACCTTCGCCCTGCAGCGTCTCCATCGCCTTGAAGGTGGCTTTACGGCCCGCCGCATCCTGATCGAACAGCAGCAGAACCCGCTGCACATAACGCTTGAGCAGCTTTGCATGCTCCTGGGTCAGAGCCGTTCCGCAGGTGGCCACCGCATGAGGGATCCCGGAGCGATTCAACGCCAGCTGGTCAAAATAGCCCTCGACCAGAATCGCCTCGCCCGCCTGCCGCATCGCCTGCCGCGCCTGATAGAGCCCGAACAGAACCTGCCCCTTGTGATAGATCGGCGATTCCGGAGAATTGATATATTTCGGTTTGCTGTCATCCAGCACCCGGCCGCCGAAGGCGACAACCCGTCCCGCCAGAGTAAAGATCGGAAACATCAACCGGTTGCGGAACAGATCATAGTCGCCGCGTCCTTCCTTGCCGGGCCGGATCAAACCGAGCAGCCGGGCGTCCTGAAGATTGACGCCCTCGCGCTCGAGATGCCGCGTCAATCCTTCCCAGCCGTCGGGGGCGAAGCCGATCTGATAATCAGCGGCGCCTTTGCGGCCGTAGCCCCGGCCCTTGAGATAGCGGCGACCCGCTTCGCCGTGCGGGTCGTCCATCAGCATCCGGTGGAAATAGCCGGCGGCAATTTCATTGACCCGAAACAGCCGCTCCCGTTCCTGCTGCCGGCGCTCCTCTTCGGGCGACAGGCTCCGTTCCTCCAGCTCAACCCCGGCCCGCTCGGCCAGCCGCCGGACGGCTTCGGGAAAGGCCAGGCCCTCCATCTTCATCAGAAAAGAGAAGGCATCGCCGCCGACGCCGCAACCAAAGCAGTGAAAGAACTGCCGTGCGGCATTGACGCTGAACGAGGGGCTCTTTTCCGCATGAAACGGACAGAGCCCCATGTGGTTTGCTCCGGAGCGCTTCAGCGCGACATAACCGGAAATCAGCGCGACGATATCGGTGCGCTCGCGCACTTCATGAATTTTGTCGTCTCCGATCTGACCGGTCATCTGTCCCCCAGTTCGGCGATGGTGACATTCTCTCCGCCCTGCTCGCTGGCGGCGGCGTAAAACGCGGTGACGGCGGCCTGTCCGGCCAGGAATTCGCGCACCACCCGGCGCAGAACCCCTTCGCCGCTGCCGTGGACGATTTCGACCTGACGTAAATTGCCGAGCAGGGCGTCGTCGATAAAACGTTCCAGCTGCGGCAAGGCATCATCAACGCGCTGTCCGATCAGGACCAGCTTGCCCTGCAATGGGCGTTCCTCGCGCTGCGCCCTGACCGGCCGCTGCCCGGCCCCGGCCGTGCCGCTCTCGGCAAAGCGGCGCGGCGCATATTGCTCCAGCGCCTGCAGCGGCTGCCGCAGCCGTTTGCCCCCCACCAGCAGCTCGACGCTGTCGTCAAGTACCTGTTCGACGCGGGCCTCGATGCCGAGCGCCGTCACCCTGACCAGCTCGCCGGCGCGCAGCTGCTCGGGAACCGGCCCCTGGCGTTGGCGCCGGGGCTTGAACGGCTGCAATTCCTGGCGGACCGCCCTGACTTCCCCCCGCAGCTCGGTCGCCTCGCGGGGGGTGTGCGCCTGCCTGGACAGCCGCTTCAAGCGCTGCTCGGTGGCGACCACCAGCTGTTCCCCCTGTCGGACCGCCCGCGCCAGAATCTCTTTTTTCTGCTCCTTGAGCTGCCGCAACTGTTCAAGCCGGCGTTGCTGATGCCGGATGGCCGCCTGTTTTTCGGCGGCGATGGCGTCCAGCTGCCGTTCAAGCTGCTGTCGCTGACAGTTCAGCTGATAAATCAGCTCGGCGCTGTCCTGGGCGCGCTCGCCCAGATACTCTTCGGCGCCGGCCAGGACGGCGGCGGGCAAACCGAGTCGGCCAGCGGTACTGAGCGCACTGCTGGCGCCGGGGATGCCGTAATGCAGCCGAAAACGGGGTGCCAGGGTCTGCGGGTCGAAGTCGACCGCGGCACTCTCGACACCGTCCTGACTTTGCGCATAAGCCTTGATCTGCCCCAGGTGGGTGGTCAACAGAACCTTGGCGCCCTGCCTGCGCAACTGATCGAGGACCGCCAACGCCAGCGCCGCGCCTTCGGCGGGATCGGTGCCGGTTCCCGCTTCGTCGAGCAGGACCAGCGATCCGCAATCGGCCTGCTGCAGGATATCCCGGACCCGGACCAGATGCCCCGAGAAGGTCGACAGACTTTCGGAGATACTCTGCTCATCGCCGATATCGGCATAGAGCCGGCTGAACAGGTGCAGCTTGCTGTCCGCCCGGCAGGGAAGATGCAAACCGCAACGCACCATCAACAGCAGCAGCCCCAACGTCTTCAGGGCCACCGATTTGCCGCCGGTATTCGGGCCGCTGATCACCAGGGCCTGACAATTCTCCGCCAGCAGGATATCGATGGGAACGGCCCGTTCCGGGTCGAAACCGCCGGCGCCGTCGCTCATCAGCAGCGGATGGCGGGCCTGGCGGAGCTCCACCTGCGCGGCCGCCGTCAGTTGCGGCCGACAGCCCAGGTAGCTGCGGGAAAACCGCCCTGCGGCCAGACGCAGATCCAGCCGCGACAACAGCCGCTGATTGGCGCTCAGCTCCGGCGCCGCGCGGCGGACCAGGTCGGCCAGCTGCAGCAGGATCCGCCGTTCTTCGCGTTGCTCCTCGCGCAGCAGGGTCTGGATCCGGTTGTTCCCCTCAAGGGCGCTGGCCGGCTCCAGATAGAGGGTCTGCCCGCTGGACGACTCGTCCTGGACAAAGCCCTTGACCTGGCCGCGATGATCCGCCTTGAGCGGGATCACATAACGACCGTTGCGCACCGTCACCAGCCGCTCCTGAAAACAGGCGGCCAGATGATCATTGTTCAACAACTGTTCCAGCTGCTGCTTGACCCGGCTGCGGGTCTGCCGCAGGTCACGACGAAGATCCGCCAGCGCAAAAGAAGCACTGTCGAGCAGTTCACCGCGAGCGCCGATCGCTTCACGCAAACGTCGCTCCAGCTGCGGCAGCTTGTCCAGTGCGGCGGCCAGTGCCGAGAGCCGTTCAGCGCCGCTGCGCCGGGAAAACCACTCGCAACAGCTGCGGGCCACGGCGAGCGAAGCCGCGATCTCCAGCAACTGCTCGCCGCTCAGGAAACTGCCTTCGGCCTGGACCTGATCAAGCACCGGCAGCAGATCGCGATTGTCGCCCAGCGGCGGCGCGCCCTGGGTTTCCAGCAGCGCAACGGCCTCATCCACCTCGCTCAGCGCCGCATCAATCTGTTGCCGATCATCGAGCGGCAGCAGCCGTTCGGCCAAGCGGCGACCGGGCAGAGAAACGGTTCGCCCGGCCAGCAGCTGCCGCAACTGCGGAAATTCCAGAAGTTCGAGAGTAGCTTGACTGCAAACCATCAACGCAGGGCCAGATTCCGGCTGCTCAGAAAAACGGATTCCCCCAGTCGGACAAAAGGCGGCGACAATTCAGACGCGCGCAGCTGCCGGCTCACGCCGTCCGGAACCGGGGCCGCGGCCAGGGCAAACAGGATCAGCGCCAACAGCAACACGCCCTGCAGGAACCCAAAAAGCCCCCCGGCCAGACGGTTCAGACCGCCCAGCAGCACCAGCTTCAGAAATCGATTGAGGACATAGCCGAGGGTGCCGAAAAGCAGAAGGGTGCCGATAAAGACCGTCAGGAACGCCAGTGTGATGCACAGTTTGGACGGCCAGTGAAACAGCTCCATGAGCCACTGCGCCAGCGGCAGATGCAGATAGAACGCCAGCAACCCGCCGCAGACCAGGCCGAGCAGCGAGCACACCTCTTTCAGCAGGCCGCGCAGCACCCCCTTCAGCAGGAAGACGCCCAGCATCACCAGAATAATGATATCGACCAGATTCAAAGCCACTCCGTGTCGACCGTATCAACCGGCCAGCAGCTCCCTGACCAGCTGATTGACCAGTTTTCCGTCGGCGGCGCCCCTGGTTTTCGCCATCACCAGCGGCATGACCTTGCCCATATCCCCGGGCGAGGTCGCACCGACCTCGGCGATCACGGCGGCAACGATCTCCCTGAGCTCCGCCTCCCCCAACTGGGTCGGCAGGTAATCCTGCAAAATGGCCAGCTCCGCCTCTTCCTTGTCCGCCAGCTCCGGGCGGTCATTCTCCCGGTACATCTGCGCCGATTCACGACGCTGCTTCACCTGGGTGGAAATCACGGCGATCACGGCCTGGTCGTCCAGCTCCCGACCCAGGGCGATCTCTTTATTCTTTATGGCGCTGCGCAGTTGGCGGATCGTCCCCAGGCGTTCCGTCTGCCTGGCCTTCATCGCCTCTTTCATATGCGTGGTAAGCAGTTCTTTCAAGCTCATGAGCGACCCCTTTTTCAGGAGGAAGCGGACAGCCATGGCGTGCTGCCCGCATTTAAACTAATTTGCCAGTTTACTGATTTTTTTTGCCGCGGGCAAGAAAACTTTTCATGAAATTTTTTTCGGA
>DASWJX010000186.1:0-7101 GCA_036396915.1 Geopsychrobacteraceae bacterium
AGAAAACCGCCATCGTTGTCGCTTCCTTCGGCACCAGTTACCCGTCCGCCGTTGATTCGCTGCTGGCCATCGTCCGCGACATTGAAACGGCTTATCCCGAAACACCGGTGCGGATGGCCTTCAGCTCCAACATCATCCGCAAGAAATGGCATGGCCGGGCCGCCGACGACGCATACCGTCGCGCCCACCCGGAGGTCCCCGCCTATTTTTACCGGATCAAGAATGTGCTCGGCACCCTGGCCGACTTCCAGGACCAGGGCTACAAAACCATCGTCGTGCAGCCGACCCTGCTGACCCACGGCGAAGAGTATCTGGATATGCAGGCCTACGTCGACGGGCTGCTGGCAATCAACACCGTCAAGGAGCGCTGGCGCCCCTTCACCAGGATCGCCCTCGGCCGGCCGCTGATGGGGACCTGGAGCGCCGCCACCCCCTACCGAAAGGATCTGCTCAAGCTCGCCGAAGCGCTGGCCGACGATATCAGTCTGGCCGAGCAGCAGCAGGCGGCGCTGATCTACATGGGGCACGGCAACGAGCATCTGTCCACCGGCCTCTACTACGAGCTGGAACTGCTGCTGAACCGGCAGTACCCGCAAATCGACACCTATGTCGGGCTGGTCGAGGGGCATCCGCAGTTTGCCGAACTGCTGGCCAAACTGGCGCAATCCGGCAGCCGCAAGGTGCTGCTCAAGCCGCTGATGGTGGTCGCCGGCGATCATGCCGGCAACGACATGGCCGGCGCGACGCGCGACTCCTGGAAATCGCAGTTGACGGCGGCCGGCTACGAGGTGCTGCCGATCATGCAGGGGCTGGGGGACAATCCCGCCGTGCGCCGGATCTTCGTCAACCACCTGCGGGATGCCGCCACGGAGGCCGGGATTGAACTGCGCTGAAGCGAGCGACGGCCACGACCGGCCCTGCGACATCGAGGTGCGCGGACTGAGCCGCCGCTTCGGAACCACCGTGGCGGTCGACGGCATCGATTTTCGGGTCGGGCGCGGCGAACTGTTCGCCTTTCTCGGCCCCAACGGCGCGGGGAAGACCACCACCATCAACATGCTGACCGGGCTGATCAGGCCCGATGCCGGCGAAATCCGTTATCACGGCGAGCGCTTCGATGCGCGCCGGCTGCAGATCAAACGGCTGATCGGCGTGGTGCCGCAGCACAACAACCTGGATCGCGAACTGACCGCCGCCGAGAACCTGCTGATTCACGGGCGGCTGTTCGGCCTGCACGGGGCGCAGTTGCGGCAACGGATCGACAGCTGCCTGGAGTTTGCCGATCTCTCCTCCCGGCGCGACACCCCGGCCGGCAAGCTGTCGGGGGGGATGCAGCGCAAGCTGGTCATCGCCCGCGCCCTGCTGCATCAACCGGAGATCCTGTTTCTGGACGAACCGACCGTCGGCCTCGATCCGCACAGCCGGCGCAGGATGTGGGCCTTTCTGCGGCGCATCAACCGGGAACGGCACTGCACCCTGTTTCTCACCACCCACTACATCGAGGAGGCGGAACAGCTCGCCGAGCGGGTGCTGATCATCGACCGGGCCAGGATCATCGCGGCGGGCAGCCCCGAGCGGCTGAAGCGCTCGGCCGGCCATTATGTGCTCGACATCTACGCCGCCGCCGAGGTGCGCAACGAATTTTTCAGCGATCGCGCCGCGGCGCTGCGGCGGCTGGAACAGCTCGACAGCTCGGTGCGTATCCGCGAGACCACCCTGGAGGATGTTTTCCTGCAGCTGACCGGCAAGAGGATCGAAGCATGATGCTGCACGGCGCCCGCGCCATCTACCTGCGGGAAACCCTGCTGCTGCGGCGCAAGCTGGTCAAGACCCTGCTCGCCTCGGCGGTCTCGCCGGCGCTGTTTCTGATCGCCTTCGGCTACGGAGTCGGTCGCGGCGCCCAGGTCGGCGGCGTCGACTATCTGACCTTCCTGCTGCCGGGACTGCTGACCATGAGCAGCATGAATCAGGCCTACGGCATCGCCACGGAAATCAACATCTCCCGCTTCTATTTCAAGGTTTTCGAGGAATACCTGCTGGCGCCGCTGCCGCGCTGGGAGATTATCCTCGGCGAAACCTGGTACGGGATCACCAAGGGTTTGATCCCGGTGCTGATCATCGCCGGCTACAGTCTGCTCGGCGGCGTCGCCCTGCGCTTCGGGGTGCTGTTTGTTGCGGCGCTGCTGCTCCATCTGGCGATCTTCGCCCTGCTCGGCTTCATCGCGGCGCTGAGCGTCAAAAGCCACAGCGACCAGGCGACCATCAACGCGTTTCTGATCACGCCGATGATGTTTCTTTCCGGAACCTTCTTCCCGGTCGAGCAGATGCCGCAGGCGATCCGCATCGTCGCCGGCCTGTTCCCGCTGACCTACAGCACCCGGCTGATCCGCGCCACCCTGACCCCGGCGGGCGCCATCGACTACAGCCTCTTCCCGATCCTGATCGGCATGCTTGTCGTGCTGTTCCTGATCGCCACACGGATCGTCGACCGGGTCGAAATATGATGGCGTCGCAAAAACTCACCAACTGCTGCGTTGCCGCACTTGCTCTCGCTGCTTCGACGTACCTACGTACGCCTCATTGCCCGACAATCGCGCGCCTTGCATTTGGCGCTTTTTGCCTGGCCAGCTGCTATTTTGCTTTCTTGCGAAAGCGTCAAATATGAAGAAGCTGCTGCCGTTGCTATTGCTTTTGACCCTGACCGGCTCCTGCCTGATCGGCTCGACCGCCATCAACCCGCTGGAGCTGTCGGCGCTGGACAAGGACATCCTGTTTTCGCTGCGCCTGCCGCGCGTGCTCTTCGCGGCGGTGATCGGGGCCATGCTCGGCTTAAGCGGCGCCGTCTACCAGCTGACCCTGAAAAATCCCCTGGCCGACAGTTTCACCACCGGCGCGGCCTCGTCGGCGGCGCTCGGCGCCGTGCTCGGCATCGCCCTCGGCATCCCCCTGTCGCTGGTGCCGCTGGCCGCCATGGTCACCGGGCTGGGCGGACTGCTGCTGGTCTACCACCTGTCCCGCAGCGACGGCGTGATCAATCCGGTGACCATGATCCTGGCCGGCATCGTCATGAACATCGTCGCGTCGGCGGTGATCAGCTTCGCCAAATTCTATTTCGAGGATTCGCTCTCCTCCATCGTGTTCTGGCTGATGGGCGGTTTCTTCATCGTCGACTGGGAAAAACTGCTGGTCTGTCTGGGCGTTTTCCTGCTGGCCTTCGCCCTCTTCAGCCGCCGGTCCCTGCAACTGAACCTGCTGACCCTCGACGAGCACTCGGCCCAGTCCCTCGGCGTCAATGTCCACCGGCTGCGCAGCATCTCGTTCGTCGTTGCCACGGCGCTGGTGGCGGTGGCGGTCAGCCATACCGGGATCATCGGCTTCGTCGGCCTGATCGTGCCGCACATCGCCCGCAGCCTGTTCGGCAGCGACATGCGCCACAACCTGCGCTATGCGTCGCTGCTCGGGGCGCTGCTGCTGACGGCGGCCGACGCACTGGCCCGGGTCATCATCCCCGGCGGCGCGGAACTGCCGGTCGGCATCCTCACCGCGCTGCTCGGCGGAGTCTTCTTCCTCTACCTGCTGCAGACCCGCCGCGAAAGGTTCTGGAATGGCTGAGCTGCGGATTGAAAACCTCAGCTTTCAACGCGGAGAGTTCCGCCTGAGTCTGGCGGCACTGCGCATCGCGGCGGGGGAGAAAGTGGCCGTGCTGGGTGAAAACGGCAGCGGTAAAAGCACCCTGCTGCAGCTGCTGGCCGGACTGATCGAGGCGCAGAGCGGAACGATCAACTACGACCGGCGCCGGCTGGGGGAGATCCCCTTTGCCGAGCGGGCGCAGCTCTTCTCGCTGCTGCCCCAGCAGTCCGAGGTCAGCTTCCCCTTCTCGGTCTACGAGGTGGTGCTGTTCGGGCGTTTCCCCCACTGCACCGGCAATGACTACAGCGCGGAAGACCGGCGCCTGACCGAAGAGAAACTCGGCTGGCTCGACCTGACCGCTCTGCGCGGCCGCAAGTTCGGTCAGCTCTCCGGCGGCGAGAAGCGCCGGGTGATGCTGGCCAGGGTTTTCAACCAGCAGGCGCCGATCATCTATCTCGACGAACCGAACGCCAGCCTCGACATCCGCCACAGCCTGGACATTTTCGAGCTGCTGCGGCACCGGCACGAGACGGTCATCGCTCCGGTGCACGATATCAATCTGGCCTGCCGTTTTTTCGACCGTTTCCTTTTTCTCAAGCGCGGAGAGCTGCTGGCCGATGTCCGACGAGATCAAATCACCCCGCAACTGCTGGCGGAGACGTACGATGTCCAGGTGGCTGCCGGTACTGCTGCTTTTACTTTTCAGCACTAACGCCTTGGCCGCAAAGCGGGTGGTGGTGCTGGCTCCGGCGGCGGCGGACCTCCTGGTTCGCCTGCAGGCGGAAAACCGCGTGGTGGGCGTGACCCGCAGCGTCGACGCCTTCCCCGCGGCGACCCGGGTCGGCTCGCACATCCGCCCCAACCTGGAGATCATCCGCTCGCTGCGGCCGGACCTGCTGATCCTGTCCTCCAACCGGTTTTTTTCGGCGGCGATGGCGGCAGCCGTGGACGCCGAACTGTTCTACTACCATCCGCAGACCCTGGAAGAGGTGCTGCAGCAGAGCGCCGCACTGGCCGCGGTGCTGGATCGGCGCGCGGCGGGGCAAGTTCTGATCGAGGAGCAGCGGCGCAAACTGGAGAAGATCAAAAGGTTGCCGCGGGCGCCGGACGTGATCTATGAGGTGAGCGCCATGCCGCTGATGCTGGCCGGACAAAAAAATATCGTTCGCGACATCATCGAACAGGCCGGGGGCCGCCTGCTGACGCCGGGAGACCGCAAGCTGGTCCGTTTCAATGCCGAAGGGATCCTGGCCCGCCAGCCGCGGATCTACATCTATCAGGTCGGTCCGATGAACCGCAACCCGACGCCCCCCGCAGAGCGCGGTCCGCTGCGGAGCCTCAAGGCAACCATCCTGCAGGTCGATGAGCTGCAGTTTTCCCGCGCCAATACCGGCAGCTTCGACAACGTGCTGATGCTCAACCGCTTTTTCCTGAAGACGCTGTCTGACAGCGAATGACTAAGTGCCTGTGACAGGCGTTAAACCGAGGATGAACATGACCAGTTACCGCAAAGCCCTGCCCGGGCACTTTTATGCCGTCGGCGTCGGCCCCGGCGCCGCCGATCTGCTGACCCTGCGTGCGGCGCGGATTATCGAAACCGCCGACCTGATCATCAGCCCGCAGGCGCAGGGGAGCGCGCGGAGCCTGGCGCTGGAAGCGGTCCGCCCGCTGCTCAAGGAGCAACAGGTGCTCTGCGCCAGCTACCCGATGGAGCGCAACGGTCAGGCCACCCGCGCGCGCTGGCAACAGCTGGCGGATACGGCCTGCGAACAGTGCGCCGCCGGCCGCTCCGTGGTGCAGATCACCCTGGGCGACCCGCTGATCTTTGCCACCAGTTCCTACCTGCTGCAGAGTCTCGGCGATCGGCTGCCGACGGGCCACTGCCATATCGTGCCCGGCATCAGCGCCTTTCAGACCGGCGCCAGCCGCTTCGGCGAAGCCCTGACCCTGCAGGAAGACCGGCTGACCCTGATGTCCGCCAGCGATCTCGACGCCGTCGCCGAAGCCCTCGATCACTGCGAAACGCTGGTGCTCTACAAGGCGGGGGGGGTCATTGAGCAGCTGCTGGAGATTCTGGCCGAACGCCGGCTGCTCGGCGCAAGTCGCCTGATCAGCTGTGCCGAGCAGGGCGCGCATGAACTGATCGTCGACAGCCTGGAGGGGTGGCGGCCGGGCCGACTCAATTACATGACGACCCTGATCGTCCGGGTCGGCAGCCGCCACTGGCGGGAAACCGGTCGCTGACGGCAGGAGGCCGGAAACGCTTCAGGAATAGAGCTTGCGCCGGTCGACCAGGTAGTTGCTGCCGGCGAGGTTTTTCAGATGCTGCTTCATGCCGGCCGACTCGCGACTGATCGACAGCAGTGACGGCTGGGCAAAATTATCGGCATAGAGGATGGCAATGGAGATGGTCAACAGCGGAAAGTCCCGCACCACCCCGTAGCGATCCGTGCCGGAAAAGGAGCCTTTTTCGCGGTCCTCTGGCGAGTAGAGTTCGGGAACCAGCCGATCGAACCGCCGAATCAGCTCGGCGGCGAGCTCTTCCGCCCGGTCCGGACGGGTCACAACCACGTAATCGTCGCCGCCGATGTGGCCGACCAGGTCGTCGCCGGTGCCGTGCCCGGCAACGACCTGCCGAATCAAATCCGCAACCCGGGAGATCACATCGCTGCCGGCCTGGTAGCCGTAACGATCACCGTAGGCCTTGAAGTTGTCGAGATCGATATAAAGATGGGCAAACGGGATGTCCTGCTCGATGCGCCGTTCCAGTTCCCGGTCGATGGCCAGATTGCCGGGCAGACTGGTCAGCGGATTGGCGTCGAGACGCAGCTGTTCCAGCTCCCGGAGTTTGCGCCCCATGCTGGCGAAATCGAGGGCCAGCAGTCCGAATTCGTCACGTCCGCGGATATCGAGTTGGGAATCGAAACTTCCCGCGGCGATCTCCCGGGTCACTTTCTGCAAGGCCTTGACCGAGCGCCGGATACTGCCGATCACCGTCAAGGCCACCGGAGCGGAGAGCAGAATTCCGGCCAGGGAGATCAACAGGGTCAGACGGTAGGCTGCGCTGCTTTCCCGGGACAGCTGGCGCAGGTTTTCATTGACGGTTTTCTGGTGCCGCAGCCGAACCTCAGCCAGCCCGTCGAGCAGCCGGCTGCGTGACGGGCTGGTCAAACGACCGGACAGCTGCGCGGCGCCGTCCCAGTCTTGCGCCGCCAGGGCATCCCTCAATTGCGCCGCAGCGACCGCATAGTCGTGCAGGCCGGCAGCGACCCGCTCGTGAAGCTCGGCGGGCAAGGCACTGTCCAGCGTGGCGCCGAGTTCTTCAAAATGCGCAAAGCGCATGGCCAAAAGCTCGAGAAACTCCTCTTCGTGGAGGATCAGCAACTGTTTCTCAAGTTTTTCCTGGGCAAGCAGATTCTGGCTGAGATCGCGCAGCAGGGTAAAAATCTCGAACTGCGAACCGACCAGACG
>DASWJX010000187.1:0-20109 GCA_036396915.1 Geopsychrobacteraceae bacterium
GGTCGGGAGGGGGATGGGGTGATGGCGTGCTGGAACAAGCCCATCCCCACCCCAACCCTCCCCTTGAAGGGGAGGGAGCTCAACCAATTGCTGCATCGATGCCAGGGTGCTGAATAGTTACAATCAAATAAGCCCTGACCCATTTTCGCTCCACACCGGACGGGCTACAAAGCAGCGACAGGATCGGGATCATGGAAAATCTCATCGCCGCCATATCGCACATGGCTCACGACAACCCGACCCTGAACCTGCTGATGCTGATGGTCATCGTCTGGACCACCGGGGGTGTCTGCCGGGTGATCCGCCAACCTCCGGTTCTGGGCGAACTGCTTGCCGGTATTATCTTCGGACCGTCCTTCCTCGGTCTGATCGCCCCGAACGAAATGCTCGTCATCCTCTCGGAACTCGGGGTTTTCTTCCTGATGTTTTACGCCGGGCTGGAAACCAACCCCCTCGACCTGAAAAAATATCGCCTGCAGTCAACCCTGGTCGGGATCTTCGGTTTCATCATCCCCTTCGGCGTCGCCTACCTGACCTGTCAATTGTTCGGCCTGCCCCTGCCCGAAAGCCTGTTCATCTCGCTCGGCCTTTCGATTACGGCGATCGCCGTCAGCGCCCGGGTGCTCCACGATCTGGCTCTCACCAAGCAGCGGGTGACGCCGATCATTATCGGCGCGTCGATTATCGACGACGTCATGGCTCTGGCCTTCTTTGCCGCGATTATCGATATCGGCAGCAATGCGGGACAGGTCCACTGGCCGAATTTTGCCCTGATCATCCTGAAAGTGATCATCTTCTTCGGCGTGTCGATCGGCATCGGCATCGGCCTCTATCCGAAAATCGGCCGCTTTTTCGCCTCCCGCTCCTCCAAGGGCTTCACCTTTGCCCTGATCATGGCGCTGCTGTTCGGCATGCTGGCCGAAATGGCCGGTATGCATATCATTATCGGCGCCTACCTGGCCGGGCTGTTCGTCCGGGAAGGCGTGGTCAGCCCGGAACTGTTCACCAAAATATCGGACCGCTTCGTCTCGATCACCTACGGCTTCCTGGGACCGATCTTCTTCGTCACTCTTTCGTTTCACGTCACCTTTGCGATCTTCGAGACGCACCTGCTGCTGACCAGCGGGCTGCTGCTGGCGGCCATTGTCGGCAAACTGCTCGGTGCCGGCTGCGGGGCCCTGGCCGGAGGGATGAATCACAAAGAAGCGACGGTCGTCGGTCTGGCCATGAACGGTCGGGGGGCCGTGGAGCTGGTTGTCGCCTCGATCGGCCTGCAGCTGGGACTGATCGACGATGAAATCTTTTCGATTCTCGTGCTGATCGCCTTTGTCACCACCAGCCTGCCGCCGCTGTCGATAAAACTGTATCTGGCAACCATCAAACACAATTTGCAGACCGATCCGGAACGGCGCCCGGACAAAAAAGGATCGTGAGAAAATGCGGATCGAAAACCGCCTTTACAAGCTCCGCGCATTCACCTTAGTATCTGCAGCGTGCAGGCGTTCGTGAATCCGGAAAAATCCTTTTGCCGGCCGTTGCGCCCGAACGCCGAAAAGCGCACACCCGGCGGCGAGAAGCCGTTTCCGGCAACCGTGAAAGGATAGCTCATGCGTATCGAAACCGATCTGAAACTCGGCTTCAGGGATGTGCTGATTCGCCCCAAGCGCTCCACTCTCAAAAGCCGCGCCCAGGTGACTCTGGACCGAAGCTACACTTTCCTGCACAGCCGCAAACAGTGGACCGGGGTTCCGGTCATCGCCGCCAACATGGACACCGTCGGCACCTTTGAACTGGCCGAGGTTCTTGCCGAGCAGCGCATGCTGACGGCGATCCACAAACACTACAGCGTCGCCCAGTGGCGCGCTTTTCTGGACGGCAAAGCGGATGACATCTATGCCCGGATCATGGTCAGTACCGGAACCTCGCAGGAAGACTTCAAGAAGCTGGGGCTGATTCTGTCCGGCAATCCCGGGCTCGACTTCATCTGCATCGATGTGGCCAACGGCTATGCGGAATCCTTTGTCGCGTTCGTCAGCAGGGTGCGTGACGCCCATCCGGACAAGACGATCGTGGCCGGCAATGTGGTTACCGGCGAAATGGTCGAAGAACTGCTGATTTCCGGAGCGGATATCGTCAAGGTCGGCATCGGCCCCGGATCGGTCTGCACCACCCGGATCAAAACCGGCGTCGGCTACCCGCAACTGTCCGCCGTCATCGAATGCGCCGACGCCGGGCACGGTCTCGGCGGCCGGATCATCTCCGACGGCGGCTGCGTCTGCGCCGGGGATATCGCCAAGGCGTTCGGCGGCGGCGCGGATTTTGTCATGCTCGGCGGCATGCTGGCCGGCCACGATGAAAGCGGCGGCGACCTGGTCGAACGGGACGGTCGACAGTACAAGCAGTTTTACGGGATGAGCTCGGCGACCGCCATGGACAAACACGCGGGCGGCGTCGCGGAATATCGCGCCTCGGAGGGCAAAACGGTGGAGGTTCCCTATCGCGGTCCGGTCGGTGAAACGGTCAGGGATATCCTCGGCGGGGTGCGCTCGGCATGCACCTATGTCGGCGCCTCGGCGCTGAAGGAACTGACCAAACGCACCACCTTCATCCGGGTCCAGGAGCAGGAGAACCGGGCCTATTCCTGACGACCCGGGTCCGTGCCGACCAAACGGGGCATATCACCCGGCGCAGCCATGGTGCACTGGGGGATATGCCCAACCGGCGGCGGCGGGCGACGACCCGCCGCGGCTCCGCGCCGCCGGCTCCGCACTGATTCGATTAATTTGAATATATATTTTATTCGAGCAATCCGCCGGAACCACACCGAAAACAACAATCCCCGATTGTTTATGCAGAAATTTCCGGGAAGGTACTCCTTCCGGCCGGCCGGAAAGGACAACTTCTTGCAGAACTGATCAGCGTCGCTCTCCGTTAAAGATCCAACGACCGTTGTTAGCGCTGAGCCCGTACGCCTCGGACCCAGCCTGTTATGGTAGCCATTACATGTCATCCGATTCAGTCCACGCCCTGAAGCACCTGCTCTGCCTGGCCGTCCTGCTGCTTCTGCTCGGCGCCTGCCAGGTTGCTGCGCCCGTCATCCCGCGGCAGCTGCAGGACAACAGCGCGGCGCTGCCCACGGCCAAAAGCCTTCAGGCCACCATTGCCGATCTGGCCAACGGCGGCGGCAATCTCGGCCGACTGGCGGCGCTGAATCGGAGGATTACCGCCACAGGGTTGGCCCCCTATCTCACCCGACAGCACATCGACTGGTACAGTTTGCAAAAGAACCTGATTGTCGAGATCCCCGGCCGATCGCCAAACATCATTTATTTTGTCGCGCATTATGACAAAACCGACGCCAATCCGCTGGCGTTCGTCAGCCTGATGCTCAACGGGGCTCTCGACACCCTGCTCTCGCCGACCTTTTTTTCGGACGGCGCCCTCGACAATGCCAGCGGCGTCTCCGTCGTGCTGGAACTGGCACAGAACCGCAGCCGCAAGGACAATTACTATACCTATCGTTTCCTGTTCGCCGGCTCGGAAGAAACCGGCCTGCGCGGCAGCCGGGTTCATGTCGCGCGGCTGCCGCCGGAGGAAAAAGCGGCGATCGCCTTCGCCGTCAATATCGATACCGTCGGCGTTCAGGGCGCGGAGAATTGCCTGACGCTCGGGATCTCGGATCCGCAGCTGAGCTACCAGGCAACGACCTCGGCCAAAAAATTGAACTATGTCCTGCACCACGATCCGTACCCCCTGGCGGCGACCTCGGACTACCTGCCGTTTCAGGAGATGGGCTTGGCGACGGATTTCTCCTACGGACTGCAACTGAATTTTGTCGGCGGACTGCTCCCCCAGCGCAGCTGGTTTTCCGATCCGGGCAGCGTCCCGGTGGTCAATTTCAGCTCCTGCGGCATCATGGCGAGCTCTTCCGACTTCGTCACCAATTTCCTGCTGCCGTTCGGCCAACTGCACGGCTACCGCGACAGTACGGATCAGGTGAACATCGACGGGATCTACCAGCTGTACCTGATCATCAGCGACCTGCTGAACGGCATCGAGCAAGACTCCGCAAGCAAAGATCCGCTCTACCGTACGGTCAAAAGCGACCGCATTTCCGCAAAAAAGCCGCTCGTCGCAAACTGACCCCCGCGCTTCGGACCGTTTCTCGTAACCTATTCAGCGCCCCTGCGGGACACCAGCTTGAGCGGCGCATGCGCGTGGCGGAAGGCCACCCCTGCGCCGTCATTCCGGCATGCTTTTGGCCGGAATCCGGATTCCCCGCTGGATCCCCGACAAAACCGCTCGGGGATGACGATATTTGGCAGCGTGGTGAATAGTTACCATTGCTCTACGACACGGGCTGCCCGGCCGCCGGTTCTTCGCCGGTCGGGGTGTCCTGGGGCAGCCGATCCGCCGAGTGGTCCTTGGCGATCAGCATGTACAGGGACGGGATGATGAAAAGCGTGAACAGCGAGCCGATCGCCATGCCGCCCACCAGCACCAGGCCGATGGAGTTACGGGCGGCCGCGCCGGCGCCGGCGACCAGGGTCAGGGGGAAGTGGCCGGCGATGGTCGCCCCGGTCGTCATCAGGATCGGACGCAGTCGGGTCATGCCGGCCTCGTGCACGGCGTCCCGTTTGCCGCGGCCCCGCAGTTGCAGTTTGTTGGCAAACTCCACGATCAGAATGCCGTTTTTGGCAACCAGCCCGACCAGGGTCACCAACCCCACCTGGGAGTAGATGTTCAAGGTGGTGGTCCAGCCGCTGGTCCAGAAGGGAACGTTCGGATCGGACATTTTCAGGAAGGTGAAAATCATGGCTCCGAACATGGCCAACGGCACCGACCCGGCCAGGATCACAAATGGATCGCGGAAACTGTTGAATTGCGCCGCCAGCACCAGGAAAATCAGGATTACCGCCAGACCGAAGCCCTCAATAAAGGTATTGCCTTCGGTGCGCAGCTGGCGCGATTCCCCTGTGTAATCCAGCACATAGCCACTGGGCAGCAGTTCGGCGGCCTGCTCTTCCAGAAAACGGAGCGCCTCGTTCAGGGGGCGCACGGCCACGCCGCTGATCTTGACCGCGTTGAGCTGCTGGAATCGGTTCAGGGAGCGCGGCACGGTGCTGTTTTTGATGCCGGCGATGGCGCTCAGCGGAACCAGTTGACCGTCGGGACCGGTCACATGGATGCGGCCCAGCTGCTCCGGGTTCAGGCGGTCGATGCGCCGGATCTGGGGGATGACCTTGTAGCTGCGCCCGCTGATATTGAAACGGTTGACGTAGTTGCCGCTCACCATGGCGGCCAGATCCGTGCCGACCTGCCGCAGGTCGAGACCGAGGTCGGCCACCCGGTCGCGATCGATGACGAGCTCGGATTGGGGCTGGTCGATCTTGACATCGATAAGCGGCGGAAAGGCGAACAGGCCGCTGTTGATGGCGGCCAGCCGGATCTGTTCGGCAAAGCCCAGAATCTGTTCCGGCTCGGCGGTGGAGGCCAGGATGAATTCCACCGGAAATTGACCGCCGCCGGGCAGTGCCGGCGGCGTGACCGGAAACATCCTGATCCCGGTGATGCCGTGCAGCTTCTGCTGCACTTCCGGCATGATCTGGAAAATCGTGCGCTCGCGCTCCTGCCAGGGCTGGACCACCATGCCGGCGAACCCGGAAGCGGGCCTGGTGACCTGAAAGACGAAGCGGGTTTCCGGCACACTCAGAAAGGCATCGCTGACGGCGGCGGCATAGCGGCTGGTCTGATCGAGGGTGGATTCGGCGGCGGCGTCCAGAATCCCGAAAATAACGCCCTGGTCTTCGACGGGGGCCAGCTCCCTGGCCGACATGCCGTACATGGGGACAACCAGCAGACTGACCATGATCCACACCAGGTAGACGGCCGGACGGTTGTCGAGACTGCCGTTGAGCACCCTGCCGTAAAAATTGCGCAAGCTGGTGAAGCCGCGTTCCAGCCGGCCGGCCAGGCCGCGTTCCGTCATGCCCGCCTTGAGCAGCTGCGCGGACATCATCGGCGACAGGGTGATAGCCACGATGCCGGAGATGAGCACCGCGCCGGCCAGGGTAAAGGCAAATTCGCGAAACAGCGAGCCGGTCAGGCCGCCCTGCAGGCCGATGGGCGCATAAACCGCCGCCAGAGTGACGGTCATGGAGATCAGCGGCGCCACCAGCTCCCGGGCACCCAGCAGGGCCGCCTGTTGGGGAGATTGCCCCGCGGCGATGTGCCGCTCGACGTTTTCCACCACGACAATGGCATCATCGACCACCAGGCCCACCGAGAGCACAATCGCCAGCAGCGTCAGCAGATTGATGGTGAAGCCGAAAACCTGCATGAGAAACACCGCGCCGATCAGGGATAACGGAATCGCCACCACCGGAATCAGTGCCGAGCGCAACGAGCCGAGAAACAAAAAGATGATCACCACCACGATCAGCAGGGTTTCGCTGAGGGTCTTGACCACCTCGTGAATGGCGTTGTCGATATAGGCGGTCCCGTCATAGGCGATACGGCCGTCCAGCCCGGCGGGCAGCTGCCGGGAGATCTCCTCCATTTCGGCGCGCACCCGTTTGATGACGTCCAGGGCATTGGCGTTGGGCAGCGGCCAGATCCCCATGAATACGGCGGTCTGACCGGAAAAACGCACTTCGGTATCATAATCTTCGCCGCCCAGCACGACGTCGGCGATATCCGCCAGACGGACGATCGCTCCGTTCTCCTCGCGGACCACCAGACGCCTGAATTCCTCCACCGAGCGCAGATCGGTGTTGGCGGTCAGGTTGACCTGGATCAGCGCGCCCCTGGTGCTGCCGACGGCCGTCAAAACGTTGTTGGCCTGCAGTGCCCGATTCACCTGCAGCGGGCTGAGATTGAGGGCAGCCATGCGCTCGGGTTTAAGCCAGATACGCATGGCAAAGGTGCGCCCCCCCAGGATATCCGCACGCTGGACCCCTTCCAGGGCGGAAAGCCTGGGCTGGACGTTGCGCACCAGATAGTCGGTGATCTGATTTTGCTTGAGCACCTCGGAGGTGAAGCTCAGATAGGCGGACGCGAACTGGCTGTCGGCCGATTCGACGTTGATGACGGGGACTTCGGCTTCGGGAGGAAGATCCTGGCGGACCTGGTCCACCTTGGAACTGATCTCCGACAGCGCCTTGATCGGATCGTAATTGAGCTTCAGGTGGGCGTTGATGGTGGCCAGCCCCTGGGCGCTTTGCGATTCGATGTAATCGATGCCGTCGGCAGCCGCAATCGCCCGTTCCAGGGGCGTGGTGATGAAGCCGCGCACCAGCTCGGCGCCGGCCCCGACATAGACGGTGGTGACGCTGACGACGGCATTGTCGCTGCGCGGATACTGGCGCACATTCAGGCGGTAGATGGCCTGCAGCCCGGCGATAATGATCAACAGGCTGATCACCAGGGCCAGCACCGGCCGCCGGATGAAGAGATCGGTGAACTGCATGGCTAACCTTCCGCCGGCCGGGGCGCCAGCTTGAAGTCCGGCGCCAGGGTATTGTCCACCTCCACGGCCTGGCCGTTGCGCAGCTTGAACACGCCGGTGCTCACCACCAGATCGTCAGCCGCGAGTCCGGAAAGCACCACAACCAGGTCGCCGCGCCGTTCCCCCAGCGTGACAAACTGCTGGCGCACGACTTTGCCCGCGCTGCTGCCGTCCGCATTTTTTTGCTCTTCGATCAGGAAGACCGAGGCGCTGTACGGTGCGTTGAGCACCGCCGTCAGCGGAATGGTCAGCACCTCCTGCCGTTGCGGCAGCACAACGCTCACGTCAACATACATGCCGGCGCGCAGCTGCTCGTCCAGATTGTCCAGCAGCGCCTGCACGCGGACATTGCGGGTGGCGGCATCCAGCTGCGGATCGATGGCCGTGATCAGGCCGGTGCTCGGCTGATCGGGCCGGGCATCGGCCAGGACCCGCACCTCCAGACCTGCGCGGACCCGGGCCAGGTGCTGTTGCGGGAGGAGGAAATTGACATAGATGGGATCCAGCGACTGCAACGTCACAATCGCATCGCCGTCACTGATGATCTGGCCCGGATCGATGCGGCGGATTCCCAGGCGACCGGCAAACGGCGCCCGAATGGTTTTCCTGGCGATCACCGCCCGGAGGTTGTCGACCCGGGCCCGGGCCTCGGCCAGTTGCGCCCGATTCGTGTCGTAGTCGGCCCGGGAAACGGCATTGCCGGGCAACAGTTTTGCGGCACGCTCGAAATTGCCGCGGGCCAGTTCCGCAAGCGCTTCGGCGGCCTGCAGCTGGGCCTTTTCGACCGAGATATCCTGCTGCACCAGCAACTCGCCGGCGCTGACGTCGGCGCCGGAGGCAAAGGCGATATGCTCCACCTTGCCGGTCATCTCGGCGGTGACGACCACCCCCTGCACCGCCTCCAGGGTGCCGACCGCGGTCAGTAACGTCTCCCAGCGATCGGCCGTCACCGCAACCGAGGTCACCACTTCGGCCGGCGGGCTGAATTGCCGGCCCTGATCAATCATGGCGCGGATCTGCAAGGCCTTGATGCCCGCCAGGAGTCCGGCCAGGACCAGCAGTCCGAGGATGGTCAGAAGGATCGGTCGTTTCATTTCGGCACCCACGGCAAGACGGATAACGCCTGTTGTCAGGCGTCGGGATATCCACCGAAGCAGATGCATCAATCTTAACAGCTTGGCAAAAACCCGGAGGGTGGCCAGGCAAAAATTTCGCCCGCCCGTGCCTCGGGCGGGCCTGGTGGTTTGTCAGGGGCGAAGGCAGACAACAGCTATGTCGAGGTCCTGTAAAAACGCCGCAAGGGCGGACTTTTTGCGACGCCATGGTAACTATTCAGCTGTCATTGATGAATTTATCTCCTCCCCCTTCAAGGGGGAGGGAGCTCAACCAAATGCTGCATCGATGTCAGGGTGCTGAATAGTTACACGCCATTAACACTGTCCGGGACCTTGCCGAGCGCGTCCGCGCGCTGCCGCGCCGCTTCGTTCAGGAGCAGGTTTTTGCTCCTTCGTGCGAAGCGGCCAGCGCGCTGGCCACCCGCGACCCCGAGGGCCGCTTGAGAAAGCGGGAGATATAGCGCCCCGCCTCGACCAGCGCCTGCAGATCGACACCGGTTTCGATCCCCAGACCCTTGAGCATGAAGAGCAGATCCTCGCTGGCGACATTGCCGGCGGCGCCGGGCGCGAAGGGGCAGCCGCCGAGGCCGGCGACCGAGCTGTCGAGCACCGCCACGCCACGCTCCAGCACGGCGAGGATATTGGCCAGCGCCTGGCCGTAGGTATCGTGAAAATGGACGGCCAGCCGCTCGATCCGCACCTTCCGCGCGACCGCATCGATCATCGCCTGAGCCTTGAGGGGGGTGCCGACGCCGATCGTGTCGCCGAGCGAGATTTCATAGCAGCCGAGTTCCATCATCCGTCCGGCGACCCAGGCGACGGTTTCGGGTGCGACAGCTCCTTCATAGGGACAACCCAGCGCACAGGAGACATAGCCGCGCACCCGCAGCCCCTGTTTGCGCGCCGCCTCGCAGACGGCACCGAAGCGGTCGAAGCTGACGGCGATGGAACAGTTGATGTTCTTGCGTGAAAAGGATTCCGAGGCGGCGCCGAACACCGCCACCTCCTCCGCTCCGGCGGCGATCGCCGCCTCGAGACCTTGCAGGTTCGGCACCAGCACCGGATAGCTGACCCCCGGTCGCCGGCTGATGCCCTGTAGCACCGCGGCGCTGTCGGCCATCTGCGGCAGCCACTTCGGCGAGACGAAGCTGGCGACTTCGATGGCGGCCAGACCGGTGGCCGAAAGGCGATCGATCAGCTCGATCTTGACCTCGGTCGGGACAACGGCGGATTCATTCTGCAGGCCGTCGCGCGGGCCGACCTCAACCATTTTGATCCGTTTCGGCAGTCGCATAATCAGCTCCCCTCGTCTGCATCAAAGGCCAGCAGCGGCGCTCCTTCATCGACCAGCGCTCCGGCCTGGTAGTTCATGTGCGTGACGATGCCGTCACTGGGGGCGGTAATCGTATGTTCCATCTTCATCGCTTCGAGAATCACCAGCGGCGTGCCGCACGTTACCCGGGCGCCGTTCTCGACCAGCAGTGCCACGACGGTCCCCGGCATCGGCGCCGTCAGGTCGCCGGCAAACTCCTCATGCTCAAGAGCCCGGAGACAGGGATCATGCAGCAGCAAACCGTGGCTCGCACCGCGTGACAGGACCGTCAGTTGCGCTCCCTGACGGACCACGCGCGCGCTCAGCTGGCGGCCGTCCAGCACGGCCCGCAGGCGACCGTCGCTGTCGAGCCGGCCGCTGACCTCGACCTGTCCGCCGGGCAGGTCGAGCAGGTAGCCCGCTTGGCGATAATGGGCCCTGACCTCCACCTGCTGCTCACCGTCGGTGAAACGAAAGAGATGATGATTGTCCCCGTTGAGCCGCCAGCCGTCGGCGAGATGCCAGGGCGAAAAGGGATCGTTGCCCTGCCGGGCCGCGTGCCGGGCTTCAACCCCGCGGCGCAGCAGCAGAGCGACACAGGCCAGGGCCAGCACCCGGGCGGAGGCGGGCCGCAGCGCGGGGATCAGCGCGGCGCGGTGCTGTTCAATAAAACCGGTATCGAAATCCCCGGCCTGAAAGGAAGAGTGACCGGCGACCGCCGCGAGCAGCTGCAGGTTGGTCGCCACGCCGGCCACTTCGACCTCTTCAAGAGCGCGCCGCAGGCGGCGCAGGGCCGCGCTGCGGTCGCTGTCCCAGACGATCAGCTTGGCGATCAGCGGGTCATAGTGGATGCTGATCTCATCCCCCTGAACGACCCCGCTGTCGATGCGCAGATGGGCATTCTCCGCCGGGGTTGAAAAATGCCGCAGCCGGCCGGTGGAGGGGAGGAAGTCGCGGCGCGGATCCTCGGCGTAGATGCGCGCTTCGATGGCATGGCCGGTGCTCCGCAGCTGGTCCTGCGAACAGGGCACGGGAGCACCGGCGGCCACCTGCAGCTGCCAGGCGACCAGATCCTGCCCGCTGATCATTTCGGTGACCGGATGTTCGACCTGCAGACGGGTGTTCATCTCCATGAAGTAGAAGGAACCGTCGCTGTCGAGCAGAAACTCGACGGTCCCGGCGCCGACATAGTCGATGGCGCGGGCGGCGGCGATCGCGGCTGCCGCCATCGCCCGGCGCAGCTCCGCGCCGAGGCCGGGGGCCGGCGCCTCTTCGAGAACCTTCTGATGCCGGCGCTGTACCGAGCAGTCCCGTTCGAACAGGTGCAGGACATGACCATGCTGATCGGCAAAAACCTGAATCTCGACGTGCCGCGGATGTTCCAGATAGCGTTCGAGCAGCAGCCGGTCATCGCCGAAACTGGCCGCGGCTTCCCGGCGGGCCCCTTCGATGGCGGCCTCCAGCTCAGCCGCCGTACGCACCACGCGCATCCCCTTGCCGCCGCCGCCGGCGCTGGCCTTGACCAGCAGCGGCAGGCCGATCTCGCCGGCGGCGGCGCGCAGGGTATCGAGCTGCTGGTCGGCGCCGTGATAACCGGGAACCAGCGGCACCCCGGCCTGCTGCATGATCCGTTTGGCCGCACTCTTCGAGCCCATGGCGCGGATTGCGGCGGCGGGGGGACCGACGAAGATCAGCCCGGCCGCGCTGCAGGCCTCGGCAAAATCCGCGTTTTCGGCCAGAAATCCGTAGCCGGGGTGGACCGCTTCGGCCCCCGCTTGCCGGGCGACCTCCAGCAGGCGCTCGCTGCGCAGGTAACTCCGGGCCGCCGGCGCCGGCCCGATCCGCCAGGCCTCGTCGGCCAGGGCCACGTGGCGCGCATCGCGGTCGGCATCGGAATAGACCGCGATGCTGCGGATGCCGAGCCGGCGGGCGCTGCGGATGATGCGGCAGGCGATCTCTCCGCGGTTGGCGATCAGCAGGGAGTCGAACATAGCGATCTATCCTTTCACCCAGTCGGGGCGGCGTTTTTCCAGAAAAGCCTTGAGCCCTTCACGCGCTTCAGCGCCGGCGCGCGTCACCGAGATCCGCTCGGCGGTGTCGGCGATCAATTGTGCATTCAGGGGCTGCCGGGCAACATCCGCCACCAGCTGCTTGGCCGCCGCCATCGCCTGCGGTCCGTTGTGCAGCAGCAGACGGGTCAGACGGTCGCCTTCCCGGCTCAACGCGTCGGCGGCGACCAGCTCGTGGACGAGCCCGAGCTGGCGGGCGCGTTCGGCTGAAAAGCGTTCGCCGCTGATGAAATAACGGCGGGCGGCCCGCGCGCCGATGGCGGCGATCACGTAGGGGGAGATGACCGCCGGGATCAGTCCCAGTTTCACCTCGGAAAGACAGAAGCTGGCGGCCGGGGTCGCCAGCACCAGATCGCAGGCGGCGGCCAGTCCGACTCCGCCGCCGAAGGCCGCGCCCTGGACCAGGGCGACAGTCGGCTTGGGCAGACTGTCGAGGATTTGCATCAGCTCGGCCAGAGCCGTCGCGTCGGCGAGGTTTTCGGCGTGCGAATAGTCGCTGGTGCGCCGCATCCAGCCGAGGTCGGCGCCGGCGCAAAAGCTTTTGCCGGCCGCCGCCAGGCAGACCAGGCGGACCTGCGGATCGGCCGCGAAGCCTTTTAGCCGCTCGGTCATCCCGGCGATCAGTACGTCGTCGAAGGCATTGTGCAGCTCGGGACGGTTGAGGGTCAGCGTGGCCCGTCCGAACGCGTCGATATCTGTCAGTAGCTGGTTGTCGGCCATGGTTACATCCTGAAAATGCCGAAATCGGTTTTTTCGATCGGCGCGTTGAGGGCTGCGGAAATCCCCAGGCCGAGGACCGTGCGGGTATCGGCCGGATCGATGATGCCGTCGTCCCAGAGCCGGGCGCTGGCGTAGTATGGATGCCCCTGGCGCTCGTACTGCTCCAGAATCGGCTGCTTGAAGGAGGTTTCCTCGGCGGCGCTCCAGCTCTCGCCGCGCGCCTCAAGGGCGTCCCGTTTGACCTGGGCGAGAACCCCGGCCGCCTGCGCTCCGCCCATCACCGAGATGCGCGCATTCGGCCACATCCAGAGCAGGCGCGGACTGAAGGCGCGGCCGCACATGCCGTAGTTGCCGGCGCCGTAGCTGCCGCCGATCACTACGGTGAATTTGGGCACCCTGGCGCAGGCGACGGCGGTGACCATCTTGGCCCCGTCCTTGGCGATGCCGCCGGCCTCGTATTTGCTGCCGACCATGAAACCGGTGATGTTCTGCAAAAAGACCAGCGGCACCCCCCGCCGGCTGCAGAGCTGGATAAAATGGGTGCCTTTGAGCGCCGACTCGGAAAAGAGGATGCCGTTGTTGGCGACGATCCCGACCGGGTAGCCGAAGATATGGGCGAAGCCGCAGACCAAAGTATCGCCGTAGAGTTTCTTGAATTCGTCGAACGCGCTGCCGTCGACGATACGCGCGATCACCTCGCGGGCATCGAACGGCTTGCGGCTGTCGGTGGGGATGACGCCGTACAGTTCCGCGGCCGGATAGAGCGGCGCGACCGGTTCGCGCAGGTCCAGCCGCGGTGACTTGACCCGGTTCAGGTTGGCGACGATGCGCCGGGCCAGACCGAGGGCGTGGGCATCGTCGGCGGCGTAATGGTCGGTCACGCCGGAGGTGCGGCAGTGTACGTCGGCGCCGCCGAGCTGCTCGGCGCTGACCACTTCGCCGGTCGCGGCCTTGACCAGCGGCGGGCCGCCGAGAAAGATGGTGCCCTGATTCTTGACGATGATGCTTTCATCGGCCATCGCCGGCAGGTAGGCGCCGCCGGCGGTGCAGGAGCCCATCACCACGGCGATCTGCGCAATCCCCTTGGCCGACATTTGCGCCTGATTGTAGAAGATGCGGCCGAAATGGTCGCGATCGGGAAAGACATCCTCCTGCAGCGGCAGAAAGGCGCCCCCCGAATCGACCAGATAGATGCAGGGCAGATGGTTCTGTTCGGCAATCTCCTGGGCGCGCAGATGCTTTTTAACGGTCAACGGAAAGTAGCTCCCCCCCTTGACCGTGGCGTCGTTGGCGACGATCAGGCATTCCTGTCCGCAAATCCGGCCGATGCCGGTAATGACCCCGCCGGCCGCCACCGTACCGTCGTACATCCGCCAGGCGGCGAACTGGGAAAATTCCAGAAACGGCGAGCCGTCATCCAGCAGTTGCCGGATCCGTTCGCGCGGCAGCAGCTTGCCGCGTGCCAGGTGCTTTTCGCGCGCCCGCGCGCCGCCGCCGCCGCGGATCTGCTCGACCTTGTCGCGCAGGTCGGCAACCAGGGCCTGCATCGCCGCGGCGTTACGGGCGAACTCTTCGGAATCGCTCGATAATGAACTCTTCAAGGTCCTCATGCCTAATCCCGCTTCCCCCTCCTTCGCGGAGGGCAGATGTGTCACGCAGGTCCGCTTCAGATGTCGGTCTCTTCGAACAGTTCGCGGCCGATCAGCATGCGCCGGATCTCGCTGGTGCCGGCGCCGATTTCGTAGAGCTTGGCGTCGCGCAACAGCCGGCCGGTGGGGAATTCGTTGATATAGCCGTTACCGCCGAGACACTGGATGGCATCCAGCGCCATCAGGGTGGCTTTTTCGGCCGCGTAGAGAATCGCTCCGGCGGCATCCTTGCGCAGCGATCGGCCGTTGCGCACGCCGGCCGCGCGGGCGACGGCATAGACATAGGCGCGGCAGGCGTTCATGCTGGTGTACATATCGGCCAGCTTGCCCTGCATCAACTGAAACTCGCCGATCGCCCTGCCGAACTGCTTGCGCTGGTGGAGATAGGGGAGCACCGCGTCGAGACAGGCGGCCATGATCCCCAGCGGGCCGCCGGAGAGCACCAACCGCTCGTAGTCAAGCCCGCTCATCAGCACCCCGGCCCCGCCGTTGAGCTCGCCGAGGATATTTTCGGCCGGCACCGGGCAGTTTTCGAAAACCAGTTCGCAGGTGTTGGAACCGCGCATGCCGAGTTTGTCGAGCTTCTGCGCCGTGGCAAACCCGGGGAAGCTTTTTTCGACCAGAAAGGCGGTGATGCCGCGCGGTCCGGCGGCCGGATCGGTCTTGGCGTAAACCACCAGCACAGCGGCTTCCGGACCGTTGGTGATCCACATCTTGGTGCCGTTGAGGCGATAACCCGCCCCTTCGCGATCGGCGCGCAGGCTCATGCTGACCACATCGGAACCGGAACCGGCCTCGCTCATCGCCAGGGCGCCGACCTGCGCGCCGCTGATCAGTCCGGGGAGATAGCGTTTTTTCTGGGCGTCGCTGCCGTTGCGGAAAATCTGGTTGATACAGAGATTGGAATGGGCGCCGTAGGAGAGACCGACCGATGCCGAGGCGCGGCTGATCTCTTCCATGGCGATGACATGATCGAGGTAACTCATCCCGGCGCCGCCGTCCTCTTCACTGACGGTAATACCGAGCAGGCCGAGATCGCCCATCTTGCGCCAGAGATCGGCGGGGAACAGGTTGTCGCGGTCGATGTCGGCCGCCCGCGGCGCGATCTCGACCGCGGCAAACTCTCTGACCGTCTGGCGCAGCAGGACGGTGGTGTCGTCAAGGTCGAAACCGAGCTCGGGAAAATTGATCACGCTCATGGTTGACTCCTGCCAGGGTGAGATCCGGTGCTGACTGCTGAGCAAGCCGGATGTCCCGCCGCCGCTGCTCAGCGCGTGACGGCGGTGCCGATGACAATCCGCTGCACTTCGTTGGTCCCTTCGTAGATCTGGGTGATCTTGGCGTCACGCATCATCCGTTCGACCGGAAAATCGCGGGTGAAGCCGTAGCCGCCGAAGACCTGGACCGCCTCGACGGTCACCCTCATCGCCACGTCCGAGGCGAACAGCTTGGCCATGGCCGATTCCTTGCCGTAGGGCTGGCCGGCACTCGCCTTGTAGGCGGCCTGGTAAACCAGCAGCCGGGCGGCCTCGATCTCGGTCGCCATATCGGCCAGCTTGAACTGCACCGCCTGGAAAGCGGCGATCGGCTGATCGAACTGCTTGCGCTCCCGCGCGTAGTCGCGCGCGGCCTCGAAGGCCCCCTGGGCAATGCCGAGCGCCTGGGCGGCGATGCCGATCCGCCCGCCGTCGAGGGTCTTCATCGCGATCTTGAAGCCGCTCCCCTCGGCGCCGAGCAGGTTGCCGGCCGGAATCCGGCAGTGGTCGAAGACCAGCTCGCGGGTCGGCGAAGAGCGGATGCCGAGCTTCGACTCCTTCTTGCCGAAGCTGAAACCGGGGCTGTCCTTCTCGACGATGAAGGCACTGATGCCGTGATGCTTCTGTGCCTCTTTGTCGCTGCGGGCGAAAACGATGTTGAGCTCGGCCTCGCCGCCGTTGGTGCAGAAGATCTTGGTGCCGTTCAGGACCCAGTGGTCGCCGTCACGTACCGCGGTGGCCCGGGTGCCGCCGGCATCCGATCCGGCCGCGGTCTCGGTCAGGGCGAAGGCGCCGAGTTTGCTGCCTGCGGCCAGCGGGACCAGATAGCGTTGTTTCTGCTCTTCGCTGCCGAACAGGTAGATCGGGTTGGCGGCGAGGGAGAGATGCGCCGAGAGGGTCACCCCGGTCGAGGCGCAGACCCGCGAGAGCTCTTCAACGGCGATGGCGTAGCTGATGTAATCGGCCCCGGCGCCACCGTAGGCCTCGGGAAAAATGATGCCGGTCAGGCCGAGTTCGCCGAGCTTGTCGAACATCAGGGCGCGGTCGAAGCGTTCCGCCTCGTCGCGCGCGGCGGCGTCCGGTTTGATCTCGTTCTCGGCGAAGGTGCGCACCGTCTGGCGGATCAGGCTCTGTTCCTCGTTCAGTTCGAATATCATCGCTGCTCTCCCCTGTCGTTGAATGTCGCCGCGGACCATTGCGTTGCCCGGGCTCTCAGTCAAAATCGCGCAGCACATCCCGCGCGATGATCAGGCGCTGGATCTCGCTGGTCCCTTCGTAGATGGTGGTGACACGCACGTCCCGGGCATAGCGTTCGACCGGAAAATCCGCGGTGTAGCCGTAGCCGCCATGAATCTGCAGCGCCTCGTAGCAGGCCCGGTTGGCGCTTTCGGTGGCGAACAGTTTGGCCATCGAGGCGGCGCGAGCAAAGGGGCGGCCCTGCTCCTTCAGGAATGCGGCGTTCATCAACAGCAAACGGGCGGCCTCCAGTTCGGTGCAGGCATCGGCGATCTTCCACTGAATGGCCTGAAAATCGGCCAGTTTTTGCCCGAACTGTTTGCGCTCCAGGGCATAGCGGATGGCGCACTCGGTGGCGGCCAGGCCGACGCCGAGCGCGAGGGAGCCGATGCCGATGCGCCCGCCGGCCAGTTCGCTGACCGCGATGCGGAAACCGTCGTTCAGACGTCCGATCAGGGCGCTGCGCGGAATCCGGCAATCGGTAAAGACGATCTCGTTGGTCGCCGCGGCGTGCTGCCCCATCTTTTTTTCCTGTTTGCCGATAGCTAACCCCGGCGTCCCCCCTTCGACCAGAAAGCAGCTGATCCCCTGCCCCCTGGGCGCCTGCTTGTCGGTCACCGCCCAGACCACGAAGACGCCGGCGTAGGGGGCGCTGGTGATAAATACCTTGCTGCCGTTGAGCACCCAAGCGGCCCCGTCGGATACTGCGCTGGTGGTCAGCGCGGCAGGATCGGAACCCGCCCCGGCTTCGGTCAGGGCAAAGGCTGCGGCCGGATAGTCCCCCGAGCAGATGCGCGGGATGTAGTTCCGGCACTGGTCCGCGCTGCCGATCGCCTGGATGAGCTCGCAGACCATGTTGCTGACCGACAGGGTGACCGCCGTCGCGGCGCAGGCCCGGGCAATCTCGGTCAAGGCGACGGAAAAGGCGACCGCTCCGGCTTCGGCGCCGCCGTATGCTGCGCGCACGTTGAGCCCCATGAAGCCGAGTTCGGCCAGTTTCAGCAGATTGTCGAAAAAGGGCTGCTGGTCGCCCCCCTGGTCGAGCGGCCCGGCGACCGGCGCCAGTTGCGCCGCGGCGAATGCGCGCGCGGTCTGCTGGATCAGCTGCTGTTCTTCGTTGAGGTCGAGATTCATGAGCTCAATCCTTTTTTCGGTTCCCGTCCTAGTGCCCCGTAAACCGCGCCGGCCGCTTTTCGAGAAAGGCCCGCATCCCTTCCTTCTGGTCGGCGGTGGCGAAGCAGAGACCGAACAGGTCCGCTTCCAGAGCACAGGCGCGGCTCAGATCCGCTTCGAGACCATTGCGCAGTGCGCTCTTGGCGAAGCCGACGGCAAGCTGGCCCTTGGCCGCGATTTTCGCCGCCAGCGTGCGCGCCGCCGCCGGCAGCTCGTCGGCCGGCAGCACCTTGTTGACCAGCCCGATGCGGTAGGCTTCGGCGGCGTCGATCATATCGCCGGTCAGCAGCAGTTCGCAGGCCCGGCCTTTACCGATCAGCCGCGGCAGCCGCTGGGTGCCGCCGAAACCGGGGATCACCCCGAGATTGACCTCGGGTTGGCCGAAGCGGGCGGTTTCGCTCGCCAGGCGGATATCGCAGCAGAGCGCCAGTTCACAGCCGCCGCCGAGAGCGAAGCCGTTGACGGCGGCAATCACCGGCTTGGGCAGTTCCTCGATGGCGGCGGCCAGCTGGTGACCGAGCAGGGCGAACTGCCGACCGGTCACCGCATCGATCGGCTGCATTTCGGCAATGTCGGCGCCGGCCACAAAGGCCTTGGATCCGGAGCCGGTGAGAATGACCACCCTGACCGCGGCGTCGTCCCTGATCGCTGTGAACAGCGCGAGCAGCTCGTTGAGGGTTGCTCGGTTCAGGGCGTTGAGCGCCTCGGGACGATTGACGGTCACGGTGGCAATCCCCTCGCTGCATTGGTAGATCAGGTTTTCATGGTTCATGAGAGTCTCCTGGCAAAGGTGTTGGAAAAGGGGCCGGTGGCTGTGCTGCAAACAGGCCTACGGCGGATCAACTCGACATCAGCACCGGCACGGTCATCTCTCTTCATCTCGGCAGCAGACCGTTGCAGAGCAGGTCCGCATAGGCTTCGGCGATCTGCGCAATGCTCAGCTCCCCTTCCGCCTTGAACCAGGTTGCCACCCCGCCGCACATCTTGATCAGAGCCCGGCTGTAGAGTTTCGGTTCATCCAGCCGCCAGCCCTGCTCGGCCTTGCCGGCGCTGAGGATATCTTCAATGATTTCCTGATAGATATCCCGTTTGGCCACCACCTTAAGGTAGTTCTCCGGCTCCAGATTGCGCAGCTCCTCGTCGGTGATGCAGGTCTGGTCCGGCCCGGCGATATGATATTCGATGTGGAACTGCACCGCCCGGCGCAGCTGCTCAAGCGGCGTGGCGGCACCGGTCAGCCGCTCGCTGAGACGCTCGATCATGTCGCTCATGGTCTGGTCCATCAACTGGAAGAGGATTTCCTGCTTCGAGGCGAAGCGATGGTAGATGCTCCCCCCCCGGATACCGGCCCGCCGTGCCAGCTCGCGAAGGTTCGAGCCCGGATAGCCCTTCTCCCGAAACAGGCGTGCGGCTTCCTGCAGAATGATTTCCCGGCGTGACATGAATTCGGTCATCTTTGCTCCGTAAACAACCTAACGTTTGTTAGTTTAGCATAGCGGATGGAAAGGCCCTGTCAAGGGCGCCCTGTCCGCCGCGTCCGTGCCGGCGGATCCGGATCATCTGCCGTGGGGGTTCGTGCATCAGCTGCTCCTTTTTGGATACTTATCGGCAAGGAGGAAGCGGGCTTATAATCTGTTTCCTCCTGAGGTGCGTCACGTCGATAACGGAAACAGTCGATAACGGAAACCGGCAAAAACGAGAACCGGCGGGTCGCGTCCCGCCAGACGCCTTACTTTTTGTGCAAGCGCCGACAAAAAGTAAGCAAAAAACGGCTTTTTTCATTGCTGCCTCCGGGTTCCGGTGGCATCTATCGCCATGCCACGAAAGAACGGCGACTTGACTCCGTTCGAGCGGAAACCGGTAAGGCCCCGGCTCGCAAGCTCACACGGGTTAAACGGTAACGGCGCTGCCATGACTGATCCGCTAGCACAAGGAGGAAACGGGCTTATAAGCTGTTTCCTCCTTGTTGATAGTTTCCATTGCTCCCACGACAGTCACCGTTTAACCCGTTCGAGCGGCTTCATGCTCGTCGGGGCCTTTCCGCTTTCCGCAACCACGAAGTCCAGCCCTGG